>JBBILH010000183.1:0-2019 GCA_037445005.1 Nitrospira sp. | reverse complement strand
TCCGGTCGATAGTGCGCTGGACCGCAAAATTCAGATCATGCACCGAGAGCTTGCGGTTACGGAGCGCCAGGTTCTTGGCGAGCATGTCCCGCCAGTCTTCGATTTCCGCCAGAAACGCGGCATCCACCGTGGCCGTGCCGCGTTTCCGTTCCGCTGCTGCGTATTTATCGAAGGAGCCTTTGAGGATGGATTCCTTGGCAAAGATGGATGCGATCTCATCCCAGCGGGTTTCGTATTCTTGATAGGTCAGATACAAGCTGCGGCCTGTGCTGGGCTTGTCGGCTGGAGCCGGGCGGACGCGGCAATCGTAGACGACAAATTCTTCGAAGTCGGTCAGGATGGACAGGGGTAGCTTGGCGGACCAGGCGTAGCGGCGCAGTTGATAGGCCGGACGCGGATCGTCCTTCAGATTGATGGCGGGATTCTTGGCTTCGACGAAGAACTTGCGGATGCCGCCGATTCGGAAACTGTAATCCGGCGCCTTCTCCACGCCGCCGATCTTGACGGCATCCTCGTGGATGACTTCCCGGTACGCCGGCGCGTGCCCCTGCCGGTTGGCGACATCCCATCCCAGCGCTTCGAAGAAGGGGTCTAAATATTCCCGGCGTAGTTGGGTCTCGTTCAGGCCGTGTTTGCGATACTCATCCCGATTGCGGTGGAATTGCGCGACCAGTGCGGCGACGATGGGAGGCGCTTGACTCATAGAGAACGTTTATCTTGTATCTACGAGTTGACCGCCGGAGCTTACCCGTTTCCCTGCGAGAAATCACCTGCCTGAGGGAGGGGGAGCGTATAGCTGATGGCGTATGGCGAGAGGAGCAGAGCTGATGACGAATGGCCTATGGGAGGAACGTGAAGCCTGTCTCGCGAAGTGTTCCGAAGACCTGCTGAAACACGCTACTTGTTAGCTGAGAATTGCGGCACCTCACTCCCCAGGGGTGAGGTAGCGGGATGGTTTCCACTGCGCGCGTCCAGCGAGCATGTTTCCGAACAGGCGGGCTGCGCGAGCACACAACCACCCGCTACCTCGCCCTCTCTCACTTCACCTTGGAGAGGTCTGCGTCGAAGTCGAGCATCTTGCCGTCGGGGAAGAACACGACGACTTTGGTCTTGGCGTTGGGGTCGAAACTCTCGTAGGCGAACCGGGCCGTGAAGCGGGAGCGATAGGCCGGGCCGCTCCCGTCGTTCTTGCGGCCCCGTTCCGCCGGGCTCACGTCCACCGGCTTGATGTTCTTGCTGCCTTGCTGGAAGGCCACCTGCGCGCCTTCGGCGAAGTATTCGTCGTCGCCGCAGAGCTGGACTTCAATTTCCATATTCGGCATGTCGATCACTTTTTGAATGAACTCGTCCGGCATCCGCACGTCTTTTTTCTGCTTCTTGGACTCCGCCGCTTCCTGCCGGCCAAAGGCCTCGAGCCGGTAGCGTTTGGTTCGCAGAACGGCGCTCGCTCCGCAGGGATCTTTTTCCGGATCGGACCCGACGCGCGTGGCCAGAGACGCCTGTTGCAAGACCTTCTTCACGTCGTCCGGCGTATTGGCCTTGTCCATCGGCCCGCGCCCGGCTTCCAAGGCTTTTCTCGCTTCGTCCATCGTCAGCTTGACATCAATCGCCGACACCGGCTGATAGCTACCCAACAAGGCAAAAATACACAGCCCCAGTCCCGCGATCGGTCTTCTCCTTTGCGCCATTGTCCCCCTATCCCTCACCATGCATGCCTCCCTCGATATAACGGCTGATGAATGGCGCGCATTGTACGGAAAAGGGCCAACCCATTGCAAACCATCACGCGAACCGCTGCCAGTTGGCATGGGGTTTCGTACGATACAGATGTTCGACATCAACCGGCACCATGACCCCGTGCTTCTCCAACAGAGTCGCCACCGCTCGAAGCGGGAGGCCTACAGCCGCCGGATAGTCTCCTTCGATCCTCTCAATCAGGCGCGCCCCTTCTCCTTGGATCGCATAAGAGCCTGCCTTGCCGAGACATTCTCCGGTCGCAACGTAGGACGCGATGTCCTC
>JBBILH010000182.1:0-2263 GCA_037445005.1 Nitrospira sp. | reverse complement strand
GTCGACCGGGTCAGGCAAGTTGATTTACGCCAAGCCCTTCTTAGCCGCGCCGAAGTCGACGGTTGGTGGCTACGTTGACGTCATGTACAACAATCTTTCGCGCCAGAACCTGGACAATCCCAGCCGCAACAGCTTCGGCCAGCAGCGGATGGTGCCCTTTATCTATGCGGACATCACCGACCATGTGAAGTTCGCGACCGAAATCGAGATTGAGCGCGGCGGGCCGAATGCGCCCCAGAGTGGAGACGGATCCATTCAGATCGAATTCGCCCAGATGGACTATCTGGTTACGGAGGCGATCAATCTTCGCGCCGGTATCCTCTTGATGCCGGTCGGCAAGTTTAACTTGCTACATGACTCGCCGTTGAACGACCTGGTTGATCGGCCGATGGTCTCCAGAATTATCATCCCCAGCACCTGGTTCGAAGCAGGTGCCGGCATCTATGGGACCCTCTATCCGACCTCGCTCTCGAAGCTGGACTACGAAATTTATGCCGTCAATGGCATGAGCCAGACCGCTGGCGGAATCACGGATTTGGGTGTACGGAGTGCGCGCGGCAGCGTGTCCCGAGACCGTGACGACAGCAAGGCCGTCGTCGGCCGTGTGGCGTTCAGTCCGATACTCGGAATCGAAGTGGCAGGATCGGGCTATCACGGGCAATACAAACCGGCATCGGGAACGGTCGGGGCTGGATACATTGATATCTTCGCCATCGACTGGACACTGCAGCGAGGCCCGGTCGAAGTCATCGGAGAATCGGCTTGGACGAGAATCAGCAATAACAACGCGACAGGGGTCCCCAACCGGGGCATCGGACCGGCCGGTATGCACGGGTACTACATTCAAGGCAACTACCACTTCATGCCGGAGTTCCTGAAGAAGCTGGCGCCGAGTCATTTCTCGGATGCCTCCACCTTCACTGCGGTTGTACGCTGGGAACATGTCGATACCGACACGGACGGACGAACGCTGACCAATGCGCTCGGCAACCAGCGCGAGCTTGAGCGATTGACTCTCGGCCTCAATTTCCGACCGATCGAGGACACGGTGTTCAAGTTCGACTGGCAGTTCAACACGCAAAAAGACGCCAAAGGGCTCGTTCCTGCCGGCGACCTTGGCAATTCAGGCAGCCCGATAAATGGTAACGGATTCCTGATTCAAGCAGCGACGTATTTCTAAAGGATTTCCCCCTCACCCTCCCCTCTCCCACAAGGGGAGAGGGGGCGGGATGAGGTAAGGACGGAGGGTGAGGCCCAGGATGAAGGTGATGGCGGCTCGCACGATCGCAGGCTCGCTGATCGCGCTCCTCGTGACCGGCTGCGCCTCTCTCGCCGGCATCCAGGAACGCTATGCGGTCTGCTCCTATGACCATGCCTGGGAAGCAGCGCTCGACGCGGTGAAGGATCGGGCGGTCAACACGAAGGATAAGGAGGCAGGCCTCATCGTCACAGGCTGGCTGGAAATCCCGATGCCGGGACGGACCTTTGGTGCCCTCCAACGAGAGATGGCGGACAGCAAAGATCGGGCCCGTATCACCCTCACCGTAAAACGGCTCGACGACGTGACGAAAATCGCTTACGCGGAGGAACGCCAGCGCTGGGCCTTTCGCGGGGGATCGCGCCTCTTCGGCTGGGCAGCGACAGATCCCTCAGAAGACGTGCTGCGGGACCTACAGCAACGTTTGGAGGCCAAGCTGAAGGAGCACGGATGTTCATCCACGTGAGTCCGCTCCCCGCCGCTATCGGTGTTGCATTGTTTCTCTCCTCGACCGTTCCCGCATTTGCGGGGGAGAAGATCTGGGACAACGAATTGCGCCGGTATCTTCGCGACGACGATTTCAAGTACGAAGAATTCATGACGGAAGAAGAGGCGCTGAAACTTGTGCTCCCAAAATCCAAGGAGATCCGTAAGGAGTTGATCCGCCTGACCGCGGAAAAAAAAGAACTGATCGAGCAGCGAGTCGGCTGGAAGTTTCCCGAGGAGTCGTTCGAGGTCTACATCGGCCAGACCGGGGACAAGATCGACGGCTACGCCATGATTCACCACACCATTGGCAAGTACAAGCCCATGACCTACATGGTCGGGGTCGATGCCAAGGGAACATGCACGGACGTGGAGTTGCTGGTATTTCGGGACGCCAAGGGGAGTGAGGTCGGCCGCAAACGCTTCAACGTCCAGTACGAAGGCAAGACCGTCGCCGACCCGATTCGCATCAACAAAGACATCATCAACATCAGCGGCGCCACCATGTCGGTCCGGTCG
>JBBILH010000181.1:0-2276 GCA_037445005.1 Nitrospira sp. | reverse complement strand
TGAGTGAAGGCGTTGTAACGCAACATCTCCGCGGTCCTGATTGAGTGAGAGCCGGAATCCGGGATAAGGATTCGAAGCGACCGGGTATCCTTGCCCGTTACATAATCAATTCCGCCAATCCGTACACGGGAGTCCTTCTTCCCGCATACTCCAGTCGGCCCTGCACGATGGCCATGGAAAAACCGCCGACAGCCCAGTTGCCGATACCCCGGCGAGTGGTTTGGGTCAATGTGAGCGTAGCCTTTCCTTGTGGGCCGATCCACTCGAGCCGCCACGACTTCGGCCAATGATAGAATCCCCAAGCGAAATCGCGATCGACCACTTCCACGGTCAGATCCTGCACCGTCTCAGTCGCGTTACGAAAGGTCGTGAAGCCGGCGAGCTTACCGATCAACGGGGCGATGCGTTCGCTTTTTTGGCTGTGCGCGTACACGTCGTCCGAGTTTTCCGAGAGCAGATACAGACCCTGAAATTCATTCCACATGCCCCAGTACGTGCGTGTCAGGCGATTGAAGTCCGGCATCATGAAGTACTCGTAAATGACCCGACCTGAAATAGTCCGTCCACCCCAGGTCAGCCACGCGTTGGCGGAGCCCATCCAAACCACGCCGCCGTCGTGATGACGCCTCGTGCGTTCCGGAATCGGCTCGATTTTCAGCGTGAGTCGGTTGACGTCGCTTGCGATCGTGATCCCGAGGCGCGGCGATCCCGTAAAGGTGAATGACGGAGAGTCGGGAATGGTATTCAGCTCTTTCCGCGGATTGTCGTATCGTCCGTTGCCTTGTAGGGCTATCCAGCCTTCGCGCTCATCGTGAAGCACCAAGAAATGCTCGGCTTGGTACGTCTCGCCGTCGCGGCCTCGGTTATTGTCGAGCGCAAACGCGACGTGGCCTTGGTGGTCCTGTCCCACGAACGAGAAGTAATCCGATACATACACCAGCGGTGTAGCCGGAATGCCGTCGAGAGAGGAGTTTCTCGGTGAAGCGACTTCGGCGGCCGTTTGAAGCGAGAAAAGAAGCAGGAGCAGGCCGGTGAATATTGAATGAATCGGCAGGCGATGGAACATGCATCAGCTTACCACGAAAGCAATGCGAGGTCGGAGAAGGAAAATGTCCTTATCTGAATTGCCGCCGTGCGATCGAAACATTGCCCTTCTGGTCGGTCCATTCCATCTGATTCTTGTCCACGATCTTGTAGGTGACTTCTTGCCCCTGACCACCGCCGACTGGATAAAGATGCAGGACGCCGTTCTTCCCATCAACATTGCCCTTTGTCATCTTCCCTCCGGCGAGCATCGTCATGGAAAACGTGCCGTCGCCTTTGATGTCGAGATTCGCGATGGATCGGCCGCTTGGGTGCTTGAGAAACCAGGAGCCGACCAGGGCCTGGTCGAGCTTACCACTGCCTTTCTGGGCGGGCGGAGGCGGCGGGGGCTCGATAGCCGATGTCGGCAGGCGTGGGGCGACCAACGAGGCCACCTGCTTGGCCTCCTCAACGCCCAGTCCGGCCACTGTGATGGTCGCGAGCGTTTCGCCGCGCAGAAACGTCAGAGCTTCGGAACCTTTCACGACTTGGCTTCCGAAATAGGCGCGGTCTCCAATGCCGGAAAACTCGCCTCCCCGCGAATGCCGGAGCCCGGCTTCGAATCGCCGCCGCTGATCGCCGGTGCCTGCTGCTTCCGTCCTAACGGTGATGGACTTGTTCGAGTCCTTCTGTGATCGATACATGCAGGTGCCGCCCGCCGAAACACCCTTGTATTTAAGGGGGCTGGGCACCTCTTGTTTCACCGGCCCCTTTAGAACCTTGGCGGCTTCTTCAGCGGAAAAGACCGAACAGGGTTCGAGCGAAGCAGAACTTCCCGATCCGCCAGGCGCTTCGCTGCCGCAAGACAGCAGCAATAGGCTGACGGGTCCTGCCATGACCATCAGCCATAGGTTTCGATCGGTTGACGCTTGACGCATGGCGCTTCTACTAGAAACGCTTTAGGAAAGTGCTGAGAATATACTGCCCAAAAACAGTTCAAGGCAAGGCAAACGTGCGGACCACCACCATCGAGAGGGAGACAAGGCCATACTCATCCATATTATTGACACATCACCACCGACGCAGTAGCCTGACTTCCGTTCTTCCTGCCCAGGAGGTCGACATGCGTGCCTCACCAGCCATCCCATTGAAGTGTTTTTGGAAGTTGTCCGCGGCCATAAGTCTCTTCCTTTGCTGTCCTGAAGCGGCTTTCATGATCCCAGTTGATGCCCATGCCGCCGGCTGCGACGCCG
>JBBILH010000180.1:0-2391 GCA_037445005.1 Nitrospira sp. | reverse complement strand
GTCCGGCAAGGTGGTCAGGTTGTAGCCTTTCGGCTTGGGGACCGCCCCGTCGAGCGTCACGCTGCCCCTGAGGGTCCCGCCGTCTGTTACTCGAATCTCTTCATAGGCCCAGGCGGGCGAGCTCATTTCTGCCATCACTACGATGATTGCCGCAAGTGCATATTGCATGACATGTCCTCTATTGATGAAGGTAGATATCAAGACGGACGTCCTACGCCCTCAGGAAGGCCGCGTTCGTTTCTGTCGATGGACGGAGTCCACAATGCGCTGTATCGTATCGGCGGTCAAGTCCCGAATCGTGAGGTGGGCCTCATCGTCCCCGCTGAAGGTACAGAGCGCGATCGTAAAGCAGTCGCTTCCGCCGCGAATGATCTTGAGCGCGATGTTGGATTGATGGCAGTGGACGCCGACAAAGAGACAGACATCGATCTTGTTTTTCCAAATGGTCAGGTTCGGATGATTCGGATTGATTTCCTTCTCAGGGACGATTTTCGGATACTTCGGGCGATAGTCCGCCATCGGAATGAGTTTGGCGGGAACCGCTTCCGCCAAGGCCTTCACTACCCGGGACTCGCGGATCGCTTGCTCGTTCCAACCCCACAGCACGAGAGGGCCGGGAAAAATCGTCGGATTCTTGGCCTGGAGCAGTCTGCGGGCGGCTTCATCGATGGCCGCCTGTTCCGGTACCCGTTTCCCCATCAACAATCCTTCGCCTTTCGACGGACCGATCACGCCTCGTTCTGAGACGGAGGGAGGAAGGTAACCTTCGGGACCCAGGGTCATTTCATACGGTTTCATCTTGTGAGCTCCTTTTCGCTTTTCCGTGATGATTAAACAGCCCCCAGCCCTTCTCGAAGAAAAATGTCCATCGGTGTCAACGGCTGGTCTTGCTGGGGCGTTAACGTCGTGTACACAAATGAGAACGAACCGCGCAGCCGATCCCAATAGCCTTGCGTCTGGCCGGACTCGACGACGACGACTCGACCGACGGTCTTTGCAAACGACTCGATCTCTTCATGATGGAAGGGCACGATCTGTTTTAGGTATAGGCCCGCGACATTGAGCCCAAGACTCCTGCAAAGCGCCACGGCATCTCGCACCACTCCCTGCGCCGCACCCCATGCGACGAAGCCGACGTCCGCTTCGGGATCGCCGTCACGCTCGACTATTGTGGCTGACGCGACGGATGGAGAGCGTTTGTCACGGTCTGGACCGGAATGGTTCAGCTCCCTGATCAGACGGCCCAGAACGAAGGGCTCGATGCTTTGCCGGCGGGAGGCGAGACTTTCTTCGATCAAAATGCCGAATCCGTCGCTCTCCCCGGCGCGGACCAGGTGGTGGCCTGCCATGACCAGTCTCACGACGTCAAGAAGATCCGCGGCCACGAAGATCTTCGGAGCGGTGAATCCGTTGAGGCACGACGCAATCGCACCATCATTTCCTCGAAGCAAGGCCATCACTTTTCCCTGCGGTCCTCGAAACGCCTGAACCCCTGGATGTCGGTCGCTCTCCAGGACCGACACCAGGGATTCGGCAAGGCGCAGATGCTGCGTCGTCCACTCGATCGGCGACGCAATAAGATCGCTGTCGCAGATCGTCCGGCATTCACACGCGCTGACCGCGTATCCCAACCTGACGGCTTGCTCGGCATCGAGCAGGACGCCGCGGGAGCCGTCGAGATCGACAGCCGGAAGGGAGTAGGCGTCGCGTTTCTCGATAGTGCGGCGCGCGAAGTCAGCCCCTGCCGCCAATGATCGAGGCGCCGAAACCGACGTCGTCCACCGGAGCAGAGCGTCGGCCGAGCTGCCCAGCAAGTGCAGCAATGCTCCCACTGCCGCGAGCGCTGTGCCGACCGGGCCCTCTTCGTTCCGCTGGGCGAGAGTCTGACAAGGTGCCGCGTAGACGATTGCTCCGCTCGGCAGATTCTCGGGTTCGAGCCGATTCGCGGTCGAATCCATCAAGATCACGCTTCCCGGTTGAAGGCCGAGGCGAGGCCAATCCGGGACGTTGTCGCTCAGGAGGACAAGGATGTCGCATCCATGGCCCATCGAATGGAATGGCTGGCTGGCAATCCTGGTGTTGAGCGAGAACTCGCTCAGTTCTCCGGCCATCCGACTTTTTTCAATCATGATCGAGAGTCCTTGCCGGACCAAGGACTGGGCAATATTGGTCCAATCTTTTAAGAGACCCGCCGCGGAAGGTCCCACAATTTTGATGATGAGATCAAAATCCTGGTTTGGGCGAACCGGAAGCCAAGCGGTAAAAGGAGCCATATCGATTGGTTTCGTGCTAAACACGATAGGTGTTGTGCACTCCTGTCATGCCGGAGACGCTCAGCCAGTGGACGGAGTACCCAATGAGGAAAAAATGGTCATATACGGCGGAGAGAAA
>JBBILH010000179.1:0-2818 GCA_037445005.1 Nitrospira sp. | reverse complement strand
GTATTCTTTGGGCAGGGCAGACACAGGATAGAACACCGGCGAGAGAAACAGCAAGGTCGTTTGGTCACACCAGATAAAAGTCGCGGATCGCACTCACTATCTGCTCCTGCTGGGCCGGAGTCAGCTCAGGATAAATCGGCAGCGCCAGGGTCTCTTTCGCGGCTCGCTCTGCTTCGGGAAAGTCCCCTTCCTTGTACCCGAGAACACGGAAACACTCCTGGAGATGGAACGGAACGGGATAATACACCTCGGTTCCGATTCCTTTCTGTTTCAGATGGGCCATGAGTCGATCACGGTTCGGCGTCCGGAGGACAAATTGATTGTAGATATGGTAATGCGAGACGCGCGCCTGCCGATAGACCGCTTGGGGAATACCGACCCCGGCCCTCTCGATTACGCCGCTCTGCCGGAACAGATCCTCATAGCGAGCCGCGTTCTCCTGACGACGCGCGGTCCATCCATCGAGATAATTCAGTTTCACATTCAGCACCGCGGCTTGCAGCGCGTCCAGACGGAAATTTCCTCCAATAAGTTTATGGTAGTACTTCGGCTTCGATCCATGCACTCGCAGAATTCTGATCCGCTCGGCCACATCCGCATCGTTGGTGACCACCATCCCCCCATCGCCCAACGCGCCAAGGTTTTTGCTTGGAAAGAACGACAGGCACCCGACCGTCCCCATGCTGCCAGCGCGGCGTCCATCCAGATACTCAGCCCCGATAGCCTGCGCCGCATCTTCAATGACATGGAGACGGTGGAGGACCGCAATTCCCAGGATCGGAGCCATGTCGGCGCACTGGCCGTATAGATGGACCGGAATAATCGCTTTGGTCCTCGGAGTCACGGCCTTTTCGAGCTTGCCGGGATCGATGTTATAGGTGACGGGGTCGATATCGGCGAAGACCGGCTTCGCGCCCAGCCGTACAATGGCGCCCGCCGTCGCGAAGAACGAATAGGGGGTTGTCACAACCTCATCCCCCGAACCGATCTCCAACGCCATCAGGGCAACCAATAGGGCATCAGTCCCTGAAGAGACACCGATACCGGCCCGAGCTTGGCAGTACGAGGCAACCCGTTCTTCCAATTTGCCGACCTCCGGGCCAAGAATGAAGGCCTGGCTTTGGAGGGTCTGCTCAATTGCCGCGAGCAGCTCCTTGTAGAGCGGTTCGTGGTGAGCGCGTAAGTCTAGTAACGGGACAGCCATGCCTTCTCCTTACTGTTGAGATGAGGGAACCTGCAGAAGAGCCATGCCTTCTTGGGCCTTCTTGTACGTCTTCCCGCACGCTGGGCAGGCTCCTTGCGTTCCCTTCATGGTCAATTTCACTCCGCACGCACACATCCAGCCGGTGATGCGAGCTGGGTTCCCCACTACGAGCGCATAATCCGGCACATCCTTGGTCACGACGGCTCCGGCGCCGATAAAGGCATACTGGCCGATCGTGATCCCGCAGAGGATTGTCGAATTGGCTCCAAACGTCGCGCCCCTCTTGACCAGGGTCGGACGCAATTCTTTCATGCGTGGCATTTCGCTGCGGGGGTTAAAGACGTTGGTAAAGACCATCGAAGGTCCGCAGAAGACATGATCTTCCAGCGTCACTCCCTCGTAGACCGATACATTGTTTTGAATCTTGACGCCGTTGCCGACTTTCGCATGGGGGCCGATCACGACGTTTTGGCCGATCTTGCAATGCTTGCCGATCCTGGAACCTGTCAGCACATGAGAGGTGTGCCAGATGCTCGTCCCCTCGCCGATTTCAACACTCTCGTCGACGAACGCAGACTCATGAACAAAATAGCGCATGGGTTGAGCCGGCGGAGTCTGGCGGTGCGTTTCTTTCTCCAACGCCTCCTGACATCGTTGGAGCACTGAGAGTACGCGCAGCCCCTCTTCTCCATCAGTTCGGGGACGAGTTCTGGCCGCAACACATTCCAGAAAATGAAGACATTCGGCTCGAAGCGGCTCCTGCACCGCAATCTCAACCGGTTGGGCTTCCGCTTTATTTGCCACCGGGATGTGATTTTTCCAGTCGATCGTATGAGGATAGAGCAGAAGTTTATCTTTCTTTTCCATGTCGTCGAAAACCGCCATCTTGCGGTCTCCGACGACCACCAGCTTCTGCTCTTTGAAGGGATGAAGCCAGGACACGAAAATATGGGCTTTCACTCCGCTGGGAAAGGCGAGGAGGCTCAGCGTGACATCGGCAATCTGTTGGTGAAGATAATTCCCTCCTTGGGCCCGGACACCATCGGGGATCTCGTTGAGGAGTCCTAAGATCACGGAGATGTCATGGGGCGCGAACGACCACAGAATATTCTCTTCGCGCCGAATCTTCCCCAGATTCAACCGATTCGAATAGATGTACTGAATCCGGCCAAGCTCGCCGGCCTGAATCAACTCTTTGAGTTTGAGTACTGCGGGGTGGTACCAGAGCAGGTGCCCGACCATCAGGATGCGTCCCCGCTCCTTGGCCAGCTCTACTAACGCGCGGCCCTGGTTCACCGACAAACAGAGCGGCTTTTCTACGAACACATCCTTCCCGGCGAGCAAGGCTTCCTGCACCAGCGCCGCATGGGTCTCGGCCGGAGTCGCAATGGCCACCGCCTGAATCATGGGATCACCCAAGACGTCGCTGTATGCGGAGACCTTCCGACAGCCGGGATACTGACCGGCCAACGCTTGCAGAGTGTCCTCGTGACTATCGCAGACCGCTCCGAGGGCCTGGAGCTCGTGAAAATTGCGGACTAAATTCTTGCCCCAATAACCGCTCCCTATCACCGCCACTCGACTTGTCATAGAAACGGAAGTGGTCGTATCTTT
>JBBILH010000178.1:0-2863 GCA_037445005.1 Nitrospira sp. | reverse complement strand
GCGCCGTCCTGCTGCCAACCCGCCAGCCCCTTCGACCACAGCTCCGCTTGCGCCTTCGCATAATCGGCCGGCGACAGACCTTTCTTTCTCGCGTCGTCTTCGTTGATCCAGGGCTGGAACTCTTCCGCCTTCAGGCCCGGGAAGGTCAGCATCAAATTCCCGAGATCGCCCTTCGGATCGATGATGACGGCGGGGATGTTGTCAATGGCGGCTTCTTCGAGGAGCGAGAGACAGAGGCCGGTTTTCCCGCTGCCGGTCATGCCGACGCACACCGCGTGGGTGACCAGATCCTTCGAGTCATAGAGCAGCCATCCCGGCTTCGCCTGCTTGGCTGCGAGATCGTAGGGCCGCCCGAGATAAAAGACGCCGAGCTTTTCAAAATCTTCGGTCGATCCCCCCGCCACCGGTGCCGCGGCAACCTTGGCTGTTGTCTTTTTTATCTTGGCCATCTGTTGCTCCCTCCAACCGCCTCGTCAACCGTCATTCGTCAATCGTCATTCGCATGAATACCGGACGAACTACTCGTGTTCGTTTTTCCGATACTCCGAATGTAACCATTTACGAGCTGAATAAACCGATAGAGTTGACCGCGGAGGTTTTCGTACCGCTCCTCATCCACGTAACCCTCATCTTTACAAGCAATGAGGTGGTCAAGCAGTTCGTATGCTGATCCGCGCGCGATCCGACAGAACTGGACGTTTTCCTTGAAATGAAACCGTCCATAACCCTCAGCGATGTTAGCGGTAAGAGAAATTGCAGCCGTTCTGAGCTGTTGACCTAAGGAATATTGCTCTTGTTTGGGAACACTTGCCGTGAGCTCGTACAAATCTCTCCTGATTTCTCTGCCGACAATCCACACATCGAGATCTTCGAAGAACTTGATCGCTCCCTCTTTGGATTCTCGATTGACGGTTGACGATTGACGCATGACGACTTTCCGGTTCACCATTCTTTAAAAATAATGAACACGGCGCCCACCATCATGCCAAACCCGACTAGATAATTCCACTTCAGCGGTTCCCTCAGGTACAGGATGGAAAACACGCAGAACACCACAAGCGTGATGACCTCCTGTATGGTCTTGAGCTGCGCCGCGGTAAAGTCGTAGTGGCCGATCCGATTGGCCGGCACTTGAAAACAATATTCCACGAACGCGATCCCCCAACTCACCAAGATCGCGATCCACAGCGGCGAGTCCTTGTACTTCAGATGCCCATACCATGCGAACGTCATGAAGATGTTCGAGATCGTCAGCAAGAGGATTGTGTGCATGGCATTGGTCCCTTATGCGATGGTTTCGACCGCAACGTACCGGCTTGGTCTGTCGCCCCTTGGTTCATGAATACGTCCCTTCCCACAAACGATCCAAGAACTCTTGCCATGGAAGAATCTCGATCCCGTCGACCTGGCGTGGGACGGATTCCTGACTCACCACGACATAGTGTTTCAATAGCCGTTCTTCTCGCAGGGCTCGGAGCCCCCGCATGTCCCGATCCGTCACGTTCGATTTCGCTTTCACCTCTATCGCCGTGCGATCGTTCAGGATAAAATCCACTTCAAAATCCGACGTTGACCGCCAGTAGGCCAGGTCCGGCACTCCTTTATAATCACAATACGTTTTCAGCTCATGGTGAAGATAGGCCTCGAAGGCTTCCCCGAATTCCGGCGAGCCTTCTTGGAGATGCCGCCGCCGCTGCAAGTGCCGTACGATCCCGATGTCGAAAAAATAAAACTTCGCAGTCGTCAGAGGCTTCCGCTTCTCCGTCCGTTTCCACGCCGGCAAATCGTCTCCAAGGAGAGTGTCTCGTAGTATGTGGAAATATTCCTGCACCGTGGATTTCGGAACTTGCGCGTCGCTCGCGATCTTGGAGTAGTTGAGCATCTGCCCGTTGCAGAGGGCCGCGACGGTCAAGAATCGGCTGAAGGCCGGGAGATTGCGGACGACTGCCTCGGCCGCGACCTCTTCCTTCAGATACGTTCCCACATAGGCTTGGAGATCCTCAGAGGGCGAGTCGGAGAAATACAGGGAGGGAAGCAGGCCGCGATCGAGCGCTGTAACAAGATCGAACTGTCGACCCAACTCCCGAAGACAGAGCGGATGAAGCCGCTTGGTCCGCGCACGCCCTCCCAATAGATTGAGTCCCTTGCGCTTGAGCGATCGCGCGCTGGACCCTGTCAACAGGAAGCGCACCTGCCGGGAATCGATCATCACCTGGATTTCATCCAAGAGCAGCGGCAACTTCTGGATTTCGTCCATGATGACCAGCTTGTCCTTGCCGATCAGCTCCTGGCGCAACCGGTGGGGCGCCTGGTTGAATTTCAAGAAGGTGTCGGTCTCATGCAGGTTGTAGTATTTCGCCTTGGGAAACTGCCGGCGGATCATGAATGTTTTTCCCGTTTGCCGGGGGCCGAACAGGAAGTAGGATTTGGCCGTCAGAAGCTTCGGCAGATCGACGATACGAGGGATGTCCATATCTCGGACATTATGATATTAGACACTACCAGTGTCAATTTTCATTATAATGGACATCTTTTATGGCATATATCATATCCGACGGATTGTCTCTTTCCGGTGAAAACGGGGCCGTGCGCTTGCGAGTCACAAGGGTGAGTCTTTGTTCTTCAGATACCTATGCCAGGCGGACGTTATGAAGATATTCGACACCGTCAGCAACAGTGTTGTCTGTATGGGTCTCCTCGTTGATTGAACGGCTGATGGCCCTCGGCGCCATCAGCCACCACTCCCCCTTTTCCTTTATCACCGGGGAGGGAGGGGATGTCACGCACGCGACCTGTGCCGAGGCTCGGGCACCGTACTGCTGAGCCGATGCGGTCGTGCTTCACGACGGCGAGAACTGTCCGC
>JBBILH010000177.1:0-2898 GCA_037445005.1 Nitrospira sp. | reverse complement strand
CTTGGCAACGGAAAGGAATTCGGCCTCAAGCATCTGGACTACACCTATCAGGAAGGAGAAGGCGGTATCGCCGACGCGCTCCGACTGGCCGAACATTTTGCCGATGGCGACGCGATTTGCGTTGTGCTGGGCGACAACATTATTGAGGGCAACATCGTCGGTGCGGCCCGATCGTTTCGTGATCAAAAGGTGGGGGCGAAGATCCTGCTGAAAGAAGTCAGCGACCCGCGACGATTCGGTGTGCCGGTCTTGGAGGAAAAGCGGGTGGTGCGGATCGAAGAGAAGCCGAAACAGCCCTCCTCGTCCTATGCCGTGACAGGAATCTATTTCTACGATGCGCAGGTGTTTCACATTATCAGAACCCTCAAGCCGTCGGGTCGTGGTGAGCTGGAAATCACGGACGTGAACAATGTCTATATTGCAAACGGGCAGTTGACCTGGGACGTGTTGGACGGGTGGTGGACGGATGCCGGGACGATCCAGTCGCTGTTTCTCGCGAATCAACTGGTGGCGAAGACCGGCGCCAATAAGATGCAAGGTTAAGGCTGAGGTTAAGGTCAAGGTGATGCGGTATGCCGTTCAATTCCTTCGAAGACATGTCGGTTTGGAAGAAAGGAATGGATCTCGCCGAAAAAATTCATTTGATGACAGAAGAGCTTCCAAAGAAAGAAGATTACGGTTTGACTTCCAGATCAGAAGATCCGCATTGTCAGTTTCTGGAAACATCGCAGAGGGATTTGGCAGGAAACACACAAAGGACAAATTAAACTTCTATTACGCGTCTCGTGGTTCATTGACTGAAACAAAAAGTCATCTTCTTTATGGGCGAAAAGTTGCATATTTCAAGGATGCAGACTGCAGTGGGCTGCTGGAGTCAATTGACGAAATCTGGAAAGAACTCAATGCCGTGATCAGAAGCTTTCATGGAAAGCCTTAGCCTCAACCTCAGCCTCAACCTTGTCGTATGCGTATCTTAGTGACCGGCGGAGCCGGGTTCATCGGGTCGCATCTGGTGCGGAGACTGCTGGCGCACGATCATCGTGTGGTCAATCTCGACGCCCTCCGCTATTCGGGCAATCTTGAAAATCTTGCCGACGTCTCCACCCATGCCCGCTATGTGTTCGTTCACGGAGATATTGGAGATGTGAAGTTGGTGGAAGCGTTGTTGCGTGATAGCCGGATCGAAGTGGTCATCAATTGCGCTGCCGAAACGCATGTGGACCGGTCGATTCTCGACCCCGGCAGTTTTGCCCAGACGGATGTTGTGGGCACGGGCGTGCTGCTTGAAGAAGCGCGGCGGGCCGGTGTGCGGCGCTTTCTCCAAGTGAGCACCGATGAGGTCTACGGGAGTGTTGAAACGGGATCATCCAAGGAAGATGATCCGGTAGCTCCGCGCAGCCCCTATTCGGCCAGCAAGGCCGGCGGTGACCTGCTCGCGCTGAGTTACTGGACGACCTATCATTTTCCCGTCCTCGTCACGCGGGGGAGCAACACATACGGGCCGAATCAGTATCCGGAAAAATTTATTCCGCTGTTCGTGACCAACGCGATCGATGACCAGCCGCTTCCGTTGTACGGTGATGGTCGTTATCGTCGAGACTGGCTGGCCGTTGAAGACCACTGTGCGGGGATCGAGCACGTGCTTACTTATGGCGAGCCTGGCACGATCTACAATGTGGGAGGCGGCAATGAGAGAGAGAATCTGACTGTGGCCGAACTCATTCTCACATGTTTGGGAAAGCCCCGGTCTTTGATACGCTTCGTGACGGATCGTCCGGGACATGATCGCCGGTACGCGGTCGATTGCAGCCGCCTCCAGGGCCTCGGGTGGAAGCCGACGATGTCGTTTGAAGAGGGGATTCGCAGGACGGTGGAGTGGTATCGCATGTACGAGTCCTGGTGGCGCAAGATTAAGTCCGGCGAGTTCCGCGCCTATTACGAACAGATGTATGGGAAGCGACTGGAAGGAGCAAAGCAAGGTTGAGGCTAAGGTTAAGGCTCAGGTTCGGACAAACGGGAAGGCAACTCGTCAGTTCCTCAGCCTGAGCCTCAACCTCAACCTGGCGAAGCGAAGATGCGCATCCTGATCACCGGCGCCAAGGGCCAACTGGGTGCCGACCTTCAGCGCGTGCTTGCCGAGCAGACACTCCTATTGGCGGATCTGCCCGAGTTCGATCTCTGCCGCGCCGACGTTGAAGACCGGATCATCGTAGCGAAGCCGGATGTCGTGATCCACGCGGCTGCCTTTACCGACGTCGACGGAGCGGAGAGAGAACCGGCGATGGCCCTGGCGATCAACGCCGATGGAACCGAACGGATTGCGAGAGGGGCAGCGCGCATTGGGGCCCGGCTTCTGTACATTTCGACTGACTACGTGTTCGATGGACTGAAAGGCGCGCCCTATCTTGAGAACGATCAGCCGAATCCTTTGAGCATGTATGGCAAGTCGAAACGGGAAGGTGAATGTCGTGCGTTGGCGCATTGTCCCAATACTTTGGTCGTCCGGACAGCATGGCTCTACGGAGCGCACGGCAAGAACTTCGTGAAGACAATAATGCGGCTGGCCATGGAGCAGCCGGAGTTGCGCGTGGTAGCCGATCAGCGCGGTTGTCCGACGAATGCCGCGGATCTTGCGCGCGCCCTTGCGAGGATGTTGACATTGGATATACGAGGGATCGTCCATGCGACGGGAGCGGGCGACTGTACTTGGCACGAATTCGCCTGTGCGATCGTATCGGCGCTGGGGCGTCAGACACTGGTGCATCCGATTACGACGGCTGAAGCGAAGCGGCGCGCCGTGCGCCCGGCCTATTCCGTTCTGGCAAACTGTGTGTTGAAGCAATTCGGGATTACGCTGCCGCATTGGAGAGACACGCTGACTCAGTTTGTGAGCGACCA
>JBBILH010000176.1:2072-2942 GCA_037445005.1 Nitrospira sp. | reverse complement strand
CTCCTCGCCGATGCGCACGACGTAGAGCGCGCGACCCTGCTCGACGAGGCCGACTCATGCAGCCGACCGACGAATCAGACGACATGATTCCATCCGAGGAAGGAGCCCGGCTCCGGAAAGAAGCCGCAGCGTGGGTCATTCGATCCCATCGCGGCGATCTGTCGCCGGAGGACCGGCGGGCCTTCGATGCATGGCGCGCGCAGAGTTCCGCGCATGCCGACATGTATCGAACGGTCTCCAGCGTATGGGAGAGTCCTGACCTTCGCGAAGCTGCCACCGCTGTGGCAAAGGCTCAGCCGTCCCTGTTCAACGCAAAGATCCGATTCCGCCGGCAATGGTCGACCCCGGTCTTCACGGCTGCCTGCATCCTCTTGCTCGCGATCATCGGGCTGCGTTTTGCTGTGGACACGCGCCTGCCGGCCGACCATCGGACCGGAGCCGGAGAGCGGCGCACGGTCGAATTACCCGACCGGTCGATCGCCACGCTCAACACCGACTCAGCGATCGCCCTTTCGTTTGATGAAACAGCTCGGCGGGTCCGTTTACTCTCTGGCGAAGCGTTCTTTGACATCCGTCACGATGCGGCTCGTCCGTTTATCGTCGAAGGGAGTGAGGCCGCCGTTCGAGCCGTCGGAACGGCGTTTGTCGTGCGAACGGAGCCGGACGGAGATCGAGTCACCGTGGTCCAAGGCGCCGTGGAAGTCGGCGACAGCCGCGGGCTTGATTCCCCTGTGCTGGTCACTGCCGGATCACAGCTTCGGATGAAGCTGGGTCATCCGGGACAACCGTACGCCGTCGATGTGGCGGAGGCCTCCGCTTGGCTTCGGGGGAGGCTCGTCGTCAATGGTGTTCCATTCGAAGAGGTATTGA
>JBBILH010000176.1:0-2048 GCA_037445005.1 Nitrospira sp. | reverse complement strand
TTATGGAATCGGGATGTCGGCAACATCCACGTGACCGGGACGTACAACGTGAACGATCCCGTGGGCGCGCTCGCCCTGCTCATTAAGACGGTACCCGTCTCCGCGATCGGCTTGACCGATCGCCTCGTAATACTTTTCTAAATTCCTCTTCCATGGCCGCCTCAGCTTCAGCGCAGGTGAGGAAAATTCTGCCGCCTTCCGTCTACATGAGGTCGAACAAATGCGGAAGGTGTAGAGCTGATGGAACAAGTAGACCTGAGAGACGACGAAGCGGCTTTACGAAACGGCGTTCACAACCGTTGCCGACCTCATACGTGGTTGTGGGGTCTGCGTTGGGGGCTGCTACTTCTCGCGACTATTTTCATGGGAGACGGCGACCTCTTCGCGCAAGAGAACCTTCCCCCGCGGACGCAACAGGCCGCGGTCGAGTTTCAGATTCCCTCACAGCCGCTCGGCTCGGCGCTGAATGCCTTTGCCGAGGTCACGGGTTGGCAGGTCAGCGTGCCGACCGAGTTGATCGCCGGCCGGACCTCACCCGGCGTCAGCGGGAGCCGCCGGCCAGAAGAGGCGCTCCAAACCTTGCTGGCCGGGACGGGTGTCACCTATCGTCTGACCGATACCAACGCCGTCATGCTGGTACCGGGCGCCGCACTACCGGGTGCTTCACTGCCTGGCATGGAAGGGCAAGGTTCTTCTCAAGAACCTGTCGACAGGCCGATTGATGTTGCAGAGCCGAAACCGGTGAAAGTGCCCGAAATCGTGGTAAAGGAAACACGGAAACAGGAGAGCGCTCAAGCCTACACCGCCAATGAAGCGTCCACCGCTATGAGGATTCCAGTGCCCATTCATGATATTCCTCGGTCCGTCGAAGTGATTACACGTCAGGTCATGGAGGATCAGAAAGTGATCCGCATGAACGACGCATTGCGGAACGTGAGCGGCGTGTTTCTGTCTCAATCGCAAGGCGGGAGGGGCGGCGAGTTTACGATCCGCGGGTTCACATCGACCTTGAATGTGTTCAAAAACGGATTTCGCGATGACAGCACATTCAGTTCGAGGTCTTCACGCGATGTCGTCAACCTTGAGAGCATTGAGGTCGTGAAGGGGCCGCCATCCTATCTCTATGGTCGTTCCGATCCGGGTGGGCTGATCAATCAGATCACGAAGGCTCCTCTAAGAAACCCCTATTACGCCGCCGAGATGTTGTTCGGGAGCTACAACCTCTATCGCCCGACCATCGATGTCGGCGGACCGCTGAACGAAAGCAAGTCCCTGACCTATCGATTCAACGGATTGTACGAGTCGGCGGAAAGCTTTCGAGAAGGTGTGAAGACCGATCGAGTGTTTCTGGCCCCCACGATCGGGTGGGAAATCGGACCACGCACGACATTTCGATTCGAAGGCGAATATTTTTACGAGCAGACACCGATTGATCGCGGCATTGTCTCGCTCGGCAGCGGGCCGGCACCGATTCCGATCGGTCGATTCATCGGTGATCCGACTCGGCGCTCGACGACGCAGGGAGGTAAGGCCACATTGGTCCTGCTTCATGATTTCAATGCTCAGCTGCGGTGGCGCAGCGCCTTCCGGGCAGCCGTGACACGGGAAAAATACTCCAGCCTCGAGGCCGATTCGTCGATCCCCTTACGGGCATCGCGGCATTGGGGCGCTATGAACTGCCGTCGGTCAATCAGAGCCACTACTGGCAAAATGAACTATTAGGAACATTCACTACCTGGTCGATCAAACACAAGAGTATCCTCGGCGTTGAGCTTGGACGAGACGATTTTGGGGCGCTGGGTAGTTTCATCAATATATTCAATCCCGCAGACCGTCTTTTCGCCGATGGCCCGCTTGCTCTTGCGAGTAATTTTCTCGGCACGAACAGCATTCTGGGCGCTTATGCAGGAGATCAGATCGATCTCCTCCCGAACCTGCACGTTCATCTGGGCGGACGATACGATGTGATCGAGCAAAAAGAGAGGAGTCGACCGGATGACTTCGATCCGACGACGCGAGGGACGAACACGACGGAAACCGCGTTCAGC
>JBBILH010000175.1:0-3057 GCA_037445005.1 Nitrospira sp. | reverse complement strand
GTGTACGATGCGCTCAGCTCGGCCAGGCCCTACAAACCCGCGCTTCCGGAAACCGTCGTGTTGAACATGATGGCCGAACAAGCCGGCACGCATTTCGATCCCGCCGTGTATGAGGGATTTCGCCGGGTGCTCCCGGCCTTTCGCGACATCTTGTCACGTCTGAGCGACCACGCAGCCGCGGCATAGGAGCGCATCCGTCGATGAAACACATTCTCTTCGTGGACGACGAGCCGAAACTCTTGGACGGGCTCAAGCGGTCGTTGCGAACCATGCGACACGAGTGGGACATGACATTCGCAATCGGCGGCGTGGCGGCGCTGAAGGCGCTGGAAGAGGCGCCGTTCGACGTCATCGTGTCCGATATGCGCATGCCGGAGATGGACGGCGTGCAGCTTCTGAACCAGGTCAAGCAGCGCTTCCCGCAGATCATCAGGATCGTCTTATCCGGGCATTCGGACCAGGAAATGGTTTACCAGTCCATCGCTGCGACTCATCAATATTTGGCCAAACCATGCGAGATCGATCTGTTGAAGACCACGATCATGAGGGCCTATGCCTTGCGGGAACTTCTTGAGGAGGACTCGCTGCGGCGGCTGGTGACAGGCATGCAGCAGATCCCCAGTCTGCCGACCCTCTATGCGGATGTTAGAAGAGAGGCGGAATCGCCGACCTCTTCGCTCAAGACCATCGGCGCGATCATTTCAAAGGATATGGGCATGACCGCCAAAATCCTGCAACTGGTCAACTCCGCGTATTTCGGACTACGCGCGGCCGTCTCCACTCCGGAGCAGGCGGTGAATTTGTTGGGGTTGGACACGATCCAGGCCTTGGTGCTGTCCGTGCACGTCTTTTCACAGTTTGCCGCCGCTCGCGGGTCGTGTTTCGACATGCGTCGTCTGTGGGAGGCCAGCGCGGAAACCGGTATGCTTGCCCGCGCGATCGCAAAGGCCGAACAGGCCCCGGTACTGGTGATCGATCAGGCGTACACCGCGGGATTGCTCCATGACGTGGGGATCATGGCGCTCATGGCCAACGTCTCCGACCAGTACGAATCGATACTCAAGACGGCAAACGACAAGAATATCCCGGTATGGGAGGTGGAACGGCAAGAGCTCGGGGCGACGCATGCGGAGGTCGGAGCCTATCTGCTGGGACTCTGGGGCCTGAGCAATCCGATCGTGGAAGCGGTGGCGTTCCATCACCGTCCGTCGGCCTGCGCGGGAGAGCGCTTCAGTCCCCTAACTGCGGTTCACGCGGCGAATACGCTGCATCAGGAACTCAATCAAGAAACCATCGAAGGCCCGTCTTCCCCGATCGACGCCGCCTACCTTGACAGGTTGCATATGACGGATCGGCTGCCGCACTGGCGGGAAATAGCCTGTGGGTTCGAATGGTCGCGGAAAAAGGAGTGCGTCAATGAGTGAGAAAATACTTTGCGTCGATGACGATGCCAGCATCCTGGACGGATACAAACGGCAGCTTCGAAAGGATTTTCATTTAGACACGGCCGTCGGAGCGCAAGAAGGACTGGAGATGGTGGCGAAGCACGGCCCGTACGCCGTCATCGTGTCCGACCTGAATATGCCCGGGATGAACGGGGTGGAGTTTCTCTCCAGTGTTCGAGTGCACGAACCCGACACCGTCCGCATGTTGCTGACAGGGAACGCCGATCTTCCGGCTGCGATCGACGCGATCAACCAAGGGCAGATCTTCCGATTCTTAACGAAACCCTGCATGTCCGATGTGCTTGCCGGCGCGCTCAAGGCGGGTCTTGTTCAGCATAATCTCATTACAGCCGAGCGCGTGCTGTTGGAGCAAACCCTTGCCGGCAGCATCGGAGTGTTGAGCGAGATTTTGGCCCTGGTGAATCCGGAAGCGTTCGGGCGCGCCTCCCGCATTACGCGCTACGCCGAGATGATCGCCGCGAATCTTCACGTGTCCGAGATGTGGGTCATCAAAACCGCGGCGATGTTGTCCCAGATCGGGTGCGTCATCCTTCCGGAGTCGGTCTTGAAGAAGGTGTATCAACGAGAATCGTTGACGGCTGAAGAGTCTCAACTGTACAACCAACACCCATTTCTGGCCGCGGACTTGGTGGGTAAGATTCCGCGCATGAAGCGGGTGGCGGAAATCATCAAGTTTCAGGACAGATACTACGACGGATGCGGGAATCCGACGCAGGATCAAGACGGCCACGCCGTCCCGATGGAGGCCAGAATATTGAAAGTCGCGCTGGACTTCGATGCCGCTGAGTCGGCGGGCAAGACGAAAACCGAGGCATTCGATCAACTCAAGCAAAGAAAAGGTTGGTATGACCCCTCGGTCGTGGAGGCACTAAAAGCGGCATTTGTGCAGGAAATCAAGTATGAATCGAGAACGGCCGTGGTCGCCGATCTTCGAGAAGGCATGATTCTGGCTGAAGACGTCAAAGCCAGCACGGATATACTGCTCGCGTCGAAAGGCCAAGAGGTCTCCCAGTCCATGATTCTCCGGCTTGAGAATTTCGGTAAGACCGTCGGAGTTCGTGTGCCGTTCAGGGTATTGGTTCCTATCGGCGGCCGGGATCAGCCGGCCGATCAGGATTCTCAGGCCGTGTCTCGCGTCGCGCAGTCGCCGAAAGCAGCGTGACGGCGATCTTGTTTCCGGGTTCAGCCTATCGGGGGGCGGCACCGGGCTTCACCGGTTCACCAGAAATGCCGTGATTCATCGGCGTTGCTCTTCGATACCGGTTCGGACAACGTCGTTCCAAAGGGCCGGCTTCGTCATGAGGGGATTGACAGACGTGAGCTAGGCCGAAGAAAATGTGGCCGTGCTGCAGCAGCAACTGGCCGATCTCGAAGCGCAATTCAAATCCGAGAGAGAGGCGCTCGCCACGGCGACCGATCCGCTGAACGAGAGGCTGGAAATGATTTCCGTGAAACCCACCAAAGCCAACATCGCGGTGAAACTCGTGGCGCTCGCCTGGACGCCGCACTGGCGGGATGTCGGCGGCACGTTGCGCACCGCGTGGTGACGGTTCTCAACGGACGATCGGCGTTCAGCGAACGGCCCGGCTGT
>JBBILH010000174.1:0-3138 GCA_037445005.1 Nitrospira sp. | reverse complement strand
TTGATGATCATGTTCAGCACCACTTGGTTGAATTCCCCCACCAGGCAGGGCACCGACGGCAGTGAGGGGTCCAGATTGGTGACCAAATCCGAGACGTATTTCCATTCATTCCGGGCCACCGTCACGGTACTTTCGATGGCGTTATTGAGGTTGACCGCGGTTTTCTCCGTGCCCCCTGGGTGAGCGAACTCCTTCATCGCCCGCACAATCGTCGCAACACGGGAGATGCCTTCGGCGGATTGCGCGATGGCCTTCGGGATTTCCTCGATGAGATACTCCAGATCGGCCCCTCGGTTGGCTTCTTCGCATGCCTCGATGAGGTCCTTCGAGCAAACCCCGGTCTTAGCGGACGCCAACAGGCGGCCATACTGGTCGAGCACCCGGCCGATATCGGTAAACGAGTCGGACAGGAACCGCACGTTGTCCCCGACGAACTGCGTGGGCGTGTTGATTTCATGAGCGATCCCGGCCGCCAATTGTCCGATGGACTCGAGTTTTTGCGCCTGAGTCAGCTCGCGCTCAAGCGCCAGCCGCTCCGTAATATCTTCCCCCATGATGACCACGCTGTATCCGTCGTCCGTACATGGCGCCGTGAGCGTCAACCTCACGAACAAGTCCCGCTCGTCGCGAATCTTCACGCGCATCTTGTCCAACACGACCTGAGTCAGCGTCGTTTGCACGCGCTCAAGTCCATCCTGGATTTCGTTCCAATCCCAGTCGATCGGCAAGCTCGTAAAGGCGCGGTCGATGGCATCAAGCAAGGAGATGCCGAACAGCCGCTCCGCCGCCGGCGTCCATTCCCTCACCACCCCTTGCGGGTCAATCCCGATAAAGAAGGCATGGACCGTGGACAACACTTGAGCTTTCGCTTGAGCCATTTGCTTCGCCTGCTGCGTGGCCACCGCAAGCTCCGCGGTCCGCTCAGTAACGAGATACTCCAAATCCCTCGCGCTGCGGCGAATCCACACGACCGCAAGAGTGAATCCTCCTAGTCCCAACACGCCGGCCACCCCGAACATCGTGAACGACTGCCGCAGCTCTCCGTAGATATGGGTGACGCTGTCGGACACAGGGCGGACCACTTCCAGAACTCCCCGCACATCCCCTTCCCGCCAATCTCTCTTGGGACTCGCCGGATGGCTGTTGTGACACGCGACACAACTGGCCTGCATACGATCCGCCTTGGCGTAGCGCAAGCGCCAGTCGCTGCCGGCCTGTTCAAACCGGTAATACGGCTGGTCGGGATGCTGCCGAAGCCATTGCAGCGCTTCTCGTTCAAAGGCGTCGCGAAACCCTCCTTCACGTCGCCAGGGATACGGATAATCGCTGTACAATCTAACCTCAAAGCCCGGCGTCCTCTCCCTGAGGCGCTTGCCCAACTCGATGCTCATGGTCGCCGGCAACGGAATTGCGTTAGGCTTCGTCAGGTAGTCGTGTGTGATCTCAATCCCGTCGATGTGCTGGATACGCCCAACGATTTCGGACGAATAGTATTTGCGGACCTCTTCCAATGTCACACTCTGCAGCTCGGTTCCCTGCAACACCAATCCTCGGGACAGATCGTCCGCTAGGCTGAACAGCTGCCACAACAGGCCCACCATGGCCAGACTGAACAGTAGGACCACGACAATGATCGCTCGTTCCTGCCCGCACAGCAGGCTTCTGGCAAATTGAGCTGCGATCTTGAACCGCGAGGTCTGCTGCAGTAACGCACCAAATCCGTCAAACTTCTTCATGGTTTGCTTCCGATAATGATCGTATAAGCACCGAGGCCCGCCCCGCTCCTTTGCATCGAAGAGCGAGAAAGACGACGGCATCTTTGAGAAATCGCGTTATCGACTGTATCGGAACTATTAGGACGTTCCTTGAGACCGGCCTCGTTCTTCGGGTGAGCCGATCGGCCACTTGAGGTTCCGCGCGAAGACGGAGATCGGCATGCCTCAGCCGAGGGAGATTCGGGGGGTGTGGCACGTATGGTCACATGCGACGGGCGCTTCCTGGATGGCGGCCGGAGATTGGCCGGTTGGGATGGACATGCCAGGGGGTTATCGGACCACGAAGCTAGCTTTGCGCGAGTTCCGTCTCCAACGCCTCAAGCAGTTGTTCCCGAGTAAAGGGCTTCTGGAGGGTCCGTCGCGCGCCCATTAGCTTCGCCGCTTTCAACACGTCCATATGGCCTTTTGTTCCCCCACCCGACATCGCAATGATCCTGATTCCTGGATGTAACCGGCGAAGTTCCATGATCGTCTCCAGTCCTTCTTTGCCCGGCATAAACAAATCGACAAGGACCATATCGACCGTCTGAGCCTTCAAGACTTCGACTCCTTCCCCCCCTTCGGCCGCTTCCACGACCGTGTACCTCTCCCTCCGAAGGATTCGACGAAGCGAATCTCTCAGGGATGGATCGTCATCGATGATCAGAACACAAGACATAGCAAGGCTATTGTTGGCCGATGATTAGACCGGCATATGTTCTTCCCAAACCGCTTCGAGCAGTCGCCCGCGCGAAAACGGCTTCACAAGAGTCCGACTGGTACCCAGACACCTGGCTATTCGGAGGACATCGACCGAATGCTTGGCGCCACCACCGGAAATCACGATGACTCGGAGGCTCGGGTTCAAGGCCCGGAGTTCCTTGATGATTTCAAGGCCGTCCTTCCCCGGCATGAACACATCCAGCAGGACGAGGTCGACCGCGTGTGTCGTCACGCGTTGGAGCCCTTGCAGCTCGCCGGCCCCTTCCAACACCGTATAACCGGCCTTCTAAGGCGTTCTGCGCAAGCCATCGCGGAGGCCGGCATCGTCGTCAATAACAAGTATCGTCGGCATCATAGTCCCGCTCGCCACCCCAACCCCAGGATTGGTGCATAAGGTGGCAGGAACCGTTTGCGCATACCCTCGATGTCTCCGTTTAATCGGCACACAGGAGGAAAAACTAAAGAAGCCTGAAGGGACTAGCCCCAATCCGAAAATAACTTCAAGGTTCAGAAGAGAAATCCCTGCGGGTGGCACGGCGAACGGGGCGCCTTTGCCCCCCTCCCAACCCTCACCGCGCCAAGGCGCGGTTTTCCACCAAGCGCGCTCAACGGAAGGGCCCCACTGGGGGATGGGTGGAGTGAGCACGGTGGGGCTGTTCGC
>JBBILH010000173.1:0-3180 GCA_037445005.1 Nitrospira sp. | reverse complement strand
AAGAGGGCCAGCAACGGGAGAAGCAGAAAGAGACTCAGATAGAGCAAGGCCACCAGGGTGACCATCCAGCGTATCCGGACCGGCTCTGTCGTGACGATCGTGGCGGCAGCGGAGTTGTTCGATCGTGAGCTCATGGCGCTTCCGTCAGGGAACCAGGCGGCGGAGCCCGCCCCACCACTGGAGCAGATTGATGGCCAGCAACAGGACGAAGGAGGCGACCAGCATCACCACACCGATCGCTGCGGCCCCGGCGTAATCGTACTGCTCGAGTTTGATGACGACCAGCAGCGGGGTGATCTCGGAGACCAGCGGGATATTGCCGGCGATAAAGATGACCGATCCGTATTCCCCCACCCCCCGGGCAAAGGCGAGGGCCGTCCCCGTCAACAGCGCGGGCCAGACCTCCGGTAATAGGACTCGCCGTACGGTCTGCCACCGTGTCGCACCGAGACAGGCGGCCGCTTCTTCCAGTTCCCGGCTGACGTCCTGCAGGACCGGTTGGACCGTGCGCACCACGAAGGGGAGGCCGATGAAGAGCAGCGCGACCAGCACCCCGAGCGGCGTGAAGGCGACCTGGAGTCCCAATGGCGTGAGATACTGTCCGACCCATCCTCGCGGCGCATAGATGGCGGTCAGCGTGATCCCGGCCACCGCCGTGGGCAGCGCAAACGGCAGATCGATCAAGGCGTCGATGACCCGTTTCCCGACGAAGTCGTACCGGACCAGCACCCAGGCGACGATCATGCCGAAGAAGGCGTTCACAGCCGCGGCGATCATGGCCGCCCCGAAACTCAGCCGGTAGGAGGCCAGCGTCCGTGGAGCCGTCACGGTCTGCCAGAACTGCTCTCCGCTCACACTCGCCCCTTTGAGCAGGAGGCCGCCCAGCGGGATCAGAACGATGACGATGAGATAGGCCACGGTGAACCCGAGCGTGAGCCCGAAGCCGGGAAGGACACTCGGTTGCTTGAGGACGCGAGTCATGTCATTCCTTTCTTCGCCGGTCACCGGCAGCGGTCGCGAGCAGCGCGCCCAGTCGTTCGATCGACCGATCTGCCGCCGCGCCGGATGCGACCGCCCGCCCTCGAAAGAAAATGGGCAGGCCTTGACGTTTGGCTTGTCGGCGGACGGTCTGCGCGAGGCCGTGGCTGACGCGGTCGAGCACGATCACGACTGCGCCGGTCCCCGACGGGATGCGTTTCTTGACATCGCCCGGCTTCCGTCCGCTCCAATGGAGGACACGTCCCACACCATGCAGGCGTGCGAGGCACCAGATGGAGGCGACGGTGTCACCCCCGACGACCAGGAGCGTCCCGAAGTCCTTTTGTCCATCTCCCATGACACCGCCCTTTGGCACTCCCGACATCATCGTGAACCGGCCAACTCCGCCGCGATCTGGTCGTAGATGCCTTTATCGGCGAAGTGCGTGTGTTGCGCCTTTTGCCATCCGCCGAACACCTCACTAATGGTCAGCAACGTGACCTTGGGAAACTGATGGGTATAGCGTGCGGCCACTGATCCCAGGCGTGGCCGGTAGAAATGGCGTGCCGCGATCTCCTGTCCTGTCTCCGTGTAGAGATACTCCAGATAGGCCTGCGCCACCGGCCTCGTGCCTCTCTTGTCCACGACTTTGTCGACCAGGCTCACCGGGGGTTCGGCCAGAATGCTCACTGACGGGACCACGATTTCGAACTGCTCCGATCCATGTTCTTTCAACGCCAGGAGAGCTTCGTTCTCCCAGGCCAGCAGCACATCGCCGATGCCGCGATCGACGAACGTGGTGGTCGAACCGCGCGCGCCGGTATCGAGAACCGGCACGTTCTTATAAAGAGCGGCCACGAAGGCCCGCGCGGCCGCTTCATCCCCGTCGGACCTGCGCTGGGCATAGCCCCACGCCGCCAGGTAATTCCATCGCGCACCTCCTGAGGTCTTCGGATTCGGCGTGATGACCGACACGCCGGGTTTGATCAGGTCGGCCCAGTCCCTGATCTGTTTGGGATTGCCCTTGCGGACGAGAAAGACGACGGTCGAGGTGTAGGGACTGCTGTTATAGGGCAGGCGCGCCTGCCAGTTTTTCTGAATGAGACCTTGCTCCTGGATGGCGTCGATGTCATAGGCCAACGCGAGCGTAACGACATCGGCCTCCAGCCCGTCGATGACGGCGCGGGCCTGTTTGCCTGATCCACCATGGGATTGCCGGATCGTGACCGCTTGACCGGTCTTGGCTTTCCAATGCTTCGTGAATGCGATGTTGAATTCCTGGTACAGTTCGCGCGTGGGATCATAAGATACGTTCAGCAACTCGAATTCAGTTGCGGCGCGCGCGGAGGATCCTAGCCCGATGATCAAGGCCGTCACGAGGATAAACAGGCTGAAGCGTGCCGGTATCATTCCACCATCTCCTTTCGTTCCCGAATCAACGAGCCTAGACCCACAAGACCTCTGTGGGTCATGATTACGGTTTTGATCGCTCATGATTTGTCGGCGGCTCCGCAATCGGAAAGGCCGGCACCACCGATAAGGCCTTGCGAAAATCGATCTGCACCTCCTCTTCTTGCACAGGCGCGAACCATCGGCCTGCCGAGCGGGTCCCGATGAGAAAGTCCTCCGGCTCGAAGGTGACGTCGAACGCCGGCGAAGCTTCTCGCACGTCGGGCATTTGTCGGTCATACTTAGTGATATCCGGACCGGGCCCATGCCGGTCGTGAACCTCGGTCAGCACGAGGTGGAGCACCGGATCGCGAACAAACACCCACCCCGCGGTCGTTTCCTCCTCTCCGGCTTCGGTGGCCTGAGCAAGATGGAAAGAGACTCGCTCGGAGGGCGACGAAGCGGCCAGAGCCTTCGAGACTGCCGGGGCCAACAGGGCGATCTCCTCATCGCGGAAGGCCCGGGATTTAACCGCCTGGCCGGCGAACAGCCGATGAAGCCAGTTGCGCCGTTCCCAGACGCGCACCCCCCGGAGGAGCGCCCCGATATCCTTCGCGGGGATCAGGATCGGATGCGTATGCTTCTCCCGGCTCGGCTCTGGTTCCAGCCGGACGAGATTGAGGCCCTGTTCGAAAACCACCGTTCCCGCAGGAGTCGGCGCGGACGCACATCCCGCGAGCGAGAAGACCACGACCATTGCCAAGGAGATCAGCGGTGAGATGAATCGGCGCATCGGCACCTGCTCGAAAGAAG
>JBBILH010000172.1:321-3216 GCA_037445005.1 Nitrospira sp. | reverse complement strand
TGCTCGACGCCCTGAGTGACGTAGGGCGTTACCTGGGGATTGGCATTGCCAACCTGATTAACACATTTAATCCAAGCCTGGTGGTGCTAGGCGGCGTGCTGAGTTTGGCCGGGCCTTATATTTTGCCGCGCGCCCACGAGGAGGTGCGGGACGCGCGACATGCTCTCGGTCCTGTCCGGTCCCGCATCGACGTGGCAATGCTTGCAAGTCTGATTGCAAAGTTTTCCGACGTTGATTTGAAAGGTCTGAATCCCGGTGGCCCGAAGCGGGAACAGTCCCATCTGCCCCAGTTGTTGTTCGAAGGGAGGGAAGCTCGGGCTATCCGCGAGCCGCTTCAGTTGTTCGGCCGACGCGGCGAGGGGATTCTGTCGTCCCAAGAGGGTGAGCGCCATCGAGACTACCGTTTCTGTCCGACCGAGAGCAGGACCGATTCCGGGAACCGAACCTCGCAACAGCCGAAATGCAAGGCCTGACCTTGCCGGTTGGCCAGGGCGCGTTTCACACTCGGCGAGATTCGGTAGCAGATCCGCTTCCCGTCACGAATCCCCTCCACCAGCCCGGCGCCTCGGAGGATTCTCAGGTGGTGGGACACATGGGGTTGGGCGCAGCGCAATTTCAGCATGAGCTCGGTGACGCACTGCTCTTCCAGCAGAAGGCACTCGAGAATCTTCAGCCGGGTTTCATCGCCGATGGCCTTGAGGACTCCCGCGCATTGGCTCGGGGTGAGATGTGCGCTTGAGAACGTCGTTCCCATCAGCAACAGGTTCCGTTCGGTGAACAGACTACCGTATCGCCGCTCACGATCCGGCCGGCACGATTCAGCAGGGCAAAATGGGAGGCGTACTTGGCATGCGCCAAAACTTTTACCGTCTTGGAGCACACTTCCAGCGGTTCCCCCCGTCGATAGCGGTGGGAATCATCGTCGCAGACTTCAAGGAACGGTCCCGCCAGCAGGGCGAAGTCTCCTTGCCAGACGCAGGGGGCTTGCGCCGGCATGACGGCGGACCAACGGGAATCTGAGCGGTCCAGCCAGAGAGGGTCGGATGTGAGCGCGAAGTGAGGCTCCAGCGGCGACAAGCTCAACAGCGCCGCTGTTTCGCCCGCGATCGGCTGGGGAATTCCGCGCTGGTAGACAGTGCCTCGTTCATCGACCACACGGCTGAAGGGGCCGCGCAGCGTCGCGTAGCGGACGGCTGGAGCACTGGACATGATGGGCAGTTTATAGCCCGTCAACGTCACTGAAAAGAAATGAATCCCGTCGATGACCTGCCACGGCGAACTCTTGATCAAATGGACGCCGAGAAATCCCGCTTCCGTCATGCCGGCCATGTACTCGGTCAAGGTGAGGGCTCCTGACAGACAATCCCCCCATCTTGCGGTGTCGTGCACCAAGTACTGCGGAACGAGCTGATCCGACACAATGTCGGAGATGGTAAACCGTCCCCCCGGCTTGGCGACACGGAACATTTCACGGAAGACCTTCCGCTTGTCCGGCGCCAGATTGATGACACAATTTGAAATGATGAGATCGATCGTGGCATCTTCCACCGGCATCGCGTCGGCCAAGCCTTTGCGGAACTCCACGTTTGAGGCAGGATAGCCTAGATTTTCAGCGACGACAGCCGCGTTCTTTCGTGCTATTCCCAGCATCGTATCGGTCATGTCGATGCCGATGACATGACCGGACGGTCCGACCAGCCTTGAGGCTTCAAAACAATCGATCCCGCCTCCGGAACCGATGTCGAGGACCGTTTCTCCTTGGCTGACGGTCTTGAGCCCGGCCGGAGTTCCGCAGCCGTACGAGATTTTGAGGACTTCTTCGGGAATGAAGGATCGAAGATTCGCCATGTCATAGCTGGTCGGGCAGCACATCTGCTCGCCCGTGCTCGCGGCTTTCGCGTAACGCTCGCTGACTTTTCGGGTGATTTCGTCTATCGGCATAGTCTCCTCGCAGCAAGCAGAGATATCGAGATGCGTCTATGTATCAGTCCTCTCGATCTACGTCAATCCGGGTCTTGCGAATCAGTGGCCTGAAATGTAACAGCATACGCAGCCACGTCGCGCGCCTCTGTAAGCTGGCTCACAATAACGGCGCACCTATCCCTTTGATCATCGAGAGCGACAGACAGGAGTCGATTATGCGGAAGCATTCTTACAAGATGGTGAACGAAAAGAAACACGCGATCCATGTTGACTTGCAACCATGGTATAGGGTGTAGGCTGTTTCTAAGGATCAACAATGGCCATGAAGTTGACGATCGGTCAATTCGCAAAGTCGACAGGAGTCTCTGTCCAGACTGTGCGCTACTATGAGCGACGGCATCTTCTTAGCCCGGTTGCCAGATCCTCGTCGGGGTATCGACTCTATGGGGCTGTTGAACAGCGAACGCTCCGGTTCATCAAAAATGCCAAGGCCCTGGGATTCACCCTTCGAGAGATCGGGGAGTTGCTCAACCTTCGTGTCAATGACAGGGCGCGTTGTGGCGACGTACAAAGGAAGGCGGAAGCCAAATTGAACAGTGTCGAGGCGAAGCTGATGGACTTACAGGCTTTGGTCCGAGCGCTCCGCGGGCTGATTCGCTCTTGCCGGGCCGGTCAACTCATCGATCGTTGCCAGATTCTGCATCACCTGGAGCAAGAGCAGCGCGCGACACTTCAACCGAACAAAGGGAGGCCATCGTGAAAAACCCGAGCGACACGCCGTTTGCGGAGCTGCGCCGCCTCAGTCCCAAGGTGACCGGCGGTCTGCTGCGCATGCGGCAGGAAGCCTATCGCGACGGCACGGTTCCCGCGAAGCACAAGCTGCTCACGGCGATGGCCATCTCGATCGCGATCCGGTGTGAGCCCTGCATCCGGGCCTATGTGCAGATGGCCATCGACAAGGGCATTTCGCAG
>JBBILH010000172.1:0-301 GCA_037445005.1 Nitrospira sp. | reverse complement strand
GGAAGTCGCCATGACCATGCAGGGTTGCCCAGGCGAGGAATGGGCATTGAAGGCCTATGCCGTGTACAAGGACTGCGTTAGTCGTCGGCCGCCTTCGGATGCATCAACCTGCTGCGAACACCAGCCTATGAGCCAAAACAAGAATGAGGAGGGCGGGTCATGAACCGACAGATCGTGACCATGATACTAGCGATGTGCGTGACCCTCATAGGGATCGCCGGCCTCGGCACACAGCAGGCGTCTGCAGCCAGCATCCTGATCCACATGAAGACCTCGCTGGCAGAGGACGATGCGCATATAT
>JBBILH010000171.1:0-3248 GCA_037445005.1 Nitrospira sp. | reverse complement strand
CACTCAGGCTTGGAGAAGGTCGGAAATGTCTCGAAACGCGCCACGAGCTTTTCGAGCGCCGGCGCGGTCGCAGGCGAGAGGAACTTTCTCGCCGCCTCCTCATCCATCGCAACAGATCGGCCGAAATACGGCATCACCCACATGACCATGTCGGTCAAAGTCTTAGCCCGCTCCTTCACCAGTACCACCAGCCGAGCCAGCCACTGGTCGGAAACGTCTCGAACCTCGTCCTTCAACCCCGCTGCTTCAAGGAGCGGCACGAGATCCTTCGCAACCCGATCAGGCTCACCGTTCTTGATATACTCGGCATTGAGCCAAAGCAATTTTTCCGGATTGAACACAGCGGCCGATTTCTGCACATGGTCCCAGGAGAACTTCTCGATCATTTCTTGCCTGCTGAACACCTCCTGATCGCCGTGCGACCATCCCAGCCGAACAAGATAATTCACCAAGGCGTCTGACAAGTACCCCATTTCCTTATACGCCAAGACGGATGTCGCCCCGTGTCGTTTTGATAGTCTGGCCCTGTCCGAGCCTAGAATCATCGGTAAATGGCCGAAACGGGGGACTGGAAATCCCAGCGCTTCAAACATCGGGATCTGTCTCGGCGTGTTGGTCAAGTGGTCATCACCGCGGACGACGTGTGTAATCTGCATCAGCGCGTCGTCAACGACGACGGAAAAGTTGTACGTCGGATAGCCGTTTGAGCGGAGGATGATCAGATCATCCGCCGCGCTGTTTTCGAAGGTAATCCTCCCCTTGATCAGGTCATCGACGATGATTTCTCCTTCCTCGGGCGCCTTGAACCGAAGGGCGGCGTCTGGCGGAGGCGCCGTGAATTCCCGTGCGCGGCAGCGGCCGTCGTAGCGGGGCGAGAGCCCTTTGGCCTCCGCCTCCTTTCGTCTGGCCTCCAACTCTTCCGCCTTACACACACACCAATAGGCCCGGCCCTGCGCGAGCAGCTTCATCGCGTGCCTGCGATAGATCTCCATGCGCTCGGTTTGGCGGTACGGTCCTTCGTCCCAGTCGAGCCCTACCCATTTCATGCCCTGAAGTATCGCTTCGATCGATTCCTCCGTCGAACGGCTCTGATCCGTGTCCTCGATACGGAGGATGAACACCCCCTTCTGCTGACGCGCGAAGATCCAGTTAAAGAGCGCGGTGCGCACGCCGCCGATATGCAGGTAGCCGGTCGGGCTGGGCGCAAATCTGACACGAATTTGACTCATATGACGTGTCCCATGAACCTTAGAAAAGGCCGGTATCTATAGCACGCGTGGAAAACCGTTGTACAGAATCACCCTTATCTCCGGCACAACCCTCTCAATCGGAGTAGAATAGCGTCACGATATGGCGGAACGTGTTCAACCGGCAAGAGTGCTCTCGGTGATGGATTTGACGCCTCACGTCCGCCAACTGGTCCTCTTGCCGGAGGAACAGACCGTCCGCTTTGAGCCGGGACAGTGGGTCTCCCTCAAGCTGCCGGTCGGATCGAAGCCGCCCCTCAACCGGGCCTACTCAATGGCCGCTCCTGCAACGGAAACAGGGGAACTCACACTGGTGTTTGATCATGTCGTCGGAGGATTGGGCTCCGAATATCTCCGCAAGATCCAGCCAGGACAGGAGATCGATCTTTCAGGGCCGCATGGGCATTTTCTCCTTCCCTCCCCGCTCGACCGGGAGTTAGTCTTGATCTCCCGATATACCGGGCTCGTCCCAATCCGCTGCATCTTGAAACGGCTTTACGCCGCCAAGCATCTTGGCTCCGTGCTCCTGATCGCCGTCGCACCGGCCGAGGACGAATTGCTCTTTCACCAGGAACTTCTCACCCTGGCGGTGACACACTCCGGATTTCGGTACTTACCCCTCGTCTCGGCCGGGGGCGAGCGGCAGGGGGTCGATTTGGCCTGGTCAATGCTGCGGCCGTTGATAGAGAACGCGCCGAAGGTCCTTCCGATGATCTGTGGAACGAAGGGTTTTGTCAGGCCGCTGCGCGGATACTTCACCGAGGCGGGATACGAGCGGAAAGAAATCAAGACGGAAACATACGACTGATCAGTGGCGGCCTTCCTTGACAAGATTCTTATTGACCGCCGGAATCTCCACGACGATGTCTTTCGTGCCGTTCGGAACACACTGACAGCCGAGCCGCGATTGCAGCGTCGTCATGGGCGCTTCATCCAATTGATCAAATTCGTCATCAGTGCCTTCGTTGCAGGTTTCTAACCCCTGCTTGACGATGACGTGACATGTCGAGCAGGCACAAACCCCCCCGCAGACGTGTTCAAGCTCAATTCCGTTTCCCATGGCAATATCAAGCAGGCTTCCTGGTAAACCGGTTTGACCGTAAGGAATTCGGTCGGGGTCGACATCGATCTTGGTCGCGCTTCCATCCGGAAGCACGTACGTAACCGTATAGGGTTTCTGCGGGAGTTCGTATTCGGCCTTCTCAATGTATGGATTCGTGCCCCCCATGCCTTCTCCCTTCCCTAGGAATCTGTCCGAGTACTATCATCCTGCTCGGATAAATGGTCTAGAGGCATCCGCGTCGTTCTTGGTCCGAAACAGATATCCATAACTATTCCAGGTATTCCAACAAATTGGCCTCCGGAGTCATTTCGCCGGCGGCCTTATTCTACTAACAGCCTCTCCGTCTCACCGCCAAGAATCAATTGGACAGCCCCCGTACCTGATAGAACTCGCCTTGACAGTCTTGAATTCTGCGTGGTACTCTTTATCCGACCATATTGATCGGAGATCATTATAGTCTCCGACCATTGCGATCGGCAATAGCCATGTTGAAGATTTCAAAAAAAGCGGACTATGCCCTCATGGCCCTTCAGCATATCGCCCAAGTTCAAACCGGAGATGTGACGCCGGGCAGGGTCGTCAACACAAAGGAAATCGCGGAGGAGTACAACATTCCTCTCGAGTTGTTGGCAAAGGTACTCCAGGCCCTGGCCAAGAGTGGTCTCATCGAAAGCCACAACGGACCGAAAGGCGGATACCTCCTTGCCTTGTCTGCCGGGGACATCACGATCGCCCGGATTCTTGAAAGCATTGAAGGACCCCTCAGCATCACTGATTGCTCGCACGAGCAGAGTGGAGAGACTTGCATGCAGCGCGAACATTGCAACATCCGCACGCCGCTGCTCAAGGTGCAGGACAGCATTTACCAGTTACTCAGCAACATGACGTTGCGGGACATGCTGGGCGGAACCCCGCTAATCACGATTCAATCTTCCACG
>JBBILH010000170.1:0-3291 GCA_037445005.1 Nitrospira sp. | reverse complement strand
CTATTATCGCGCATCCCAAACGGATGCCCAGCGGGGGGAGGGAATTTTCGAGAAATCAGTCGAGGCGCTTCACATGCTGAACCGCCTCGGATATGGGAAGCTCGGCACCGGCCTCGCCTTAAACCTCGTCTACAACCCGGTCGGTGCGTTCTTACCGCCGAAACAAGAGGCGATCGAGAGTCAATTCAGGAAGGAGCTTCGCGGCAGACACGGCATCGAGTTTAACCACCTGTACACGATTACGAACATGCCGATCAGCCGGTTCCTCGAGTTCCTTGTCGAAAGCGGAAATTACGACGGTTACATGGAACGCCTGGCCAATGCGTTCAATCCCGCCGCCGCCGCGGGCGTCATGTGCCGCTCGACGCTCTCGGTCGGCTGGGACGGCAGGTTGTACGACTGCGATTTCAACCAGATGCTTGATCTGCCGGTCGACCACGGCGCGCCGAACCACATTCGCGATATTGATATGGCCCTCCTCTCTACGAGGCAGATCGTCACCCGCAACCATTGCTACGGTTGCACGGCCGGTTCAGGCTCATCGTGCGGCGGGGCCGTCACATGACAGAAAGGCTGAGGTCGAGGCTGAGCGATGACGGAACCTCCATCGTAGAGATGAGCGATCCTGAGCCTTAACCTTAGCCTCAAACCTGGCCATGGAATTTGTTGTCTTCCTCCTGATCCTCGCCCTCGCATTTGCCAACGGGACCAACGACGTCTCAAAAGCCATCGCGACGTTGGTCGGAAGCGGCGTGACGAATTATCACCGCGCTATCGCTTGGGGGACCCTCTGGACCATGATGGGCGCGGCGGCAGCGGCCTTTGTCGCCGCTGCGATGGTGAAGACTTTCAGCACAGGCTTCGTTCAGCCTGGCGTGGTCATCCCTCCAGCGCTCGCACTCGCCGTCTTGGGAGGAGCGATGGTCTGGGTGCTGTTCGCATCTCGGACCGGACTCCCGGTCTCCACAACCCATGCGTTGACCGGCGCGCTGGTCGGCGCCGGTCTGCTGGCCTTCGGAAGTGAGGGATTGATCTGGCCGACGGTGGCCCAGAAGCTCGCGCTTCCGTTGTTACTGAGCCCCATTCTGTCACTTGCGGTGTCCTTCCTGATTCATCCGCTCATCAGATTGGTCGCCAGGCGATGGGAAGGCCTGTGCGTCTGCATCATGCCTCAGTACCGGGCGCTTGTGACGATCGATGCACAGGGCGGAACCCACACGTTGTTTCAGGCCGCAGGGGTAGGAACGCCTGTGGCCGCAGTCCCTTCGCAATGCGATCGGGCTGGATTATCCGGCGCCACGATCGGATTGGACTCCATCCACTGGCTGTCGAGCGGGATCGCGTCCCTCGCGAGGGGCACAAACGACGCCCCGAAGATCGCGGCCATGCTCCTACTCGGAAGCGCCGTTGTCACATGGCCCAACCAGACGATGCGCATCCTCGCTTTCGCGGCAGTGGCAATCGCCATGGGACTAGGCAGTTACTTCGGGGGTCGCCGCGTCACGGAAGTCCTGGCCGAAAAAGTGACGCGCATGGACCATACCGAAGGGCTCTCCGCCAACTTGACAACGTCCACTCTGGTGCTGATTTCCGGCTGGCTGGGATTGCCGGTCTCGACCACCCACGTCAGCAGCTCGGCCATCGTGGGGATCGGTCTGCTCAAAGGTCGAGAGACGATTCAGTGGATCACGGTGCGTGACATGGTCCTCGCCTGGGCGGTGACGATTCCAGCAGCGGCGCTGTTGGCCTGTCTTGCCTACGTTACTCTTTCCAGACTTCTCTAAACCCTCCCAACATGAAATACATCGATCCTACACACGACTTACGACGATTTGCCATATCTACTTATGTCGATCTATTTATATCGTGGAGGCATCAATGCGCGACGCCGTGGTCATTGAGGGACAGAACAGCTCGGAATGTCAGTTCCTGCTGATTGTCCTCCTTGCCCTACTCTCTGCTTTTCTCCCGGTATCCTTGTTGACTCCTATAGTCACAATCGCCTGGGACTTGGTCCCAACCGAAGAAGAGATCAAGAAGTATCGAAATAGTTGGAATCCGTTGTCGAATGGTCCGATGTTTACCAGCGGCGTGGACGTCCATCCCCAAGGCCAGTTCACCGCCCACCCGTTCATCTTTTCACAAGTAAGCGAGAAACGCTTCGGCAACCAGCTTACGGACAATCGGTCGGCCGCGTCCTCGCACACCTATCAAGTGGCGCCTGTCGTCACGATGGCCTATGGATTCACGGATCATCTCGAACTGAATCTTGGTCTTTCCGGTAATGGTTGGTGGTCGAACAGTTCTGATCAGTTCAACCGTGGACGGGGCGGCCCCTGGACCACCGATGCCGGCCTCGGCGATACCCAGGTCTATCTGAAGTACCGCCCGATTATCCAGGATCCCGACGGCTGGCGACCGTCAATCACCACGTTCAATATGCTCGTACTGCCTACGAGCCGTTGGATCACCGGCACCGAGAGCCCACCGGGCGGTTTCGCGCCGCTCGGCCGGCTGCCGGCCTCACGCTTCGGCGCCCTCACATGGACTGAAGGCGTTCTTATGAGAAAGAACATGGAACCGTTTCGAATCAGCGCCGGAGTGTTTTATTCCTACCACCTTCCGGGAAGCGATGCCGGCGCGAATACCTATGCGGCAGATATCATGAATACTCGATTGATTCTTGAACATATTCTCGATGACAAGCGGGGGTTCGGATATAACATCGAACTGGTCGGGTTTCACGGTCTCCCCTGGAGAGCCGACGGCCATCAGATCAACAACGGCGGACGACACGGATTCAATTCGCTGGGCGTCCAACCGACCATCCAGTACCGGCTCGGCGAGCATCTCGTCGGCGCCGTCGGCTGTCTATTCACCGTCGCGGGACAAAATACACAGGACGCCATCTATCCCAATCTATCGTTGTATTACTACTGGAGCAAGACGGGGAAGGTGATCATGCGTTAGGAGATGAGAGAAACACCTTAATTTGTTTACCGATTTCGTCACGCACTCTGGAGAACTCCCGCCGGCGCTCAATGGGATCGTGAACCGAAACTCCAGTGAAGCAGAGACTTGGCTCCTGACCATGTCGGACATGACTCTTTGGCTCTGTCGCAAACGGTGATCACGAAGTCGAAAGGCTGCTCCGCAAATTCCGTTGCTTTCTTCGAATGGTGGTTGGAAATATCGATGCCGACTTCCGCCATCGCCTCAATCGACCCCGGATTGACGCCGACCGGATGAGTGCCAGCACTAAACACATCGTATCGCTCACCGGCTAGATGT
>JBBILH010000169.1:0-3359 GCA_037445005.1 Nitrospira sp. | reverse complement strand
CACAGACAGGCGTCGGTAGAGTATGTGGAGGAACTGAAGTTCACAATCCGGCGCCAACCGTATCAGCCTCAGGACGGCCGGGGCTTCGACGGTCTGTGCTTCAGGTATCGAGATGGTGAGACGCACCGCCGGCTCCTGCCATGGATCGTAGAGACGGATGATCGGTCATCGAATCGGATTGCGGTGAAACACGATGGCGCAGCGTCGTCTTCTTTGCCCTGGGCCGGCGCATCAACACCGCCGGACCGAAGTACGCAAATGCGTCCTTCATGTTCGAGAACAGTTTCTTCAACGGCCCCATCCGCTGATCCGTCACGTACTGGAGGGTCAGGACCACCCGTCGTTCTCCCGGACCAAGCGGTGTGACGGCATGCCAGAGCTTGTCGCCGTTGAAGACGACCATCGTTCCCGGCTCCATGGGAATACGGGTCTCGCGAATTTCGCGACCGGCACCCTCGTGGTGAACCCGCGCCACAAGCCGGCAGTGATCGGATTGCTCCACGACTCCGACGAGCACCGTGTACCGCGCTCCCTTGTAATAGGAGGTGTCGTAGTGAAAACCGATGTGATCGCCCGGCTTCGTGTAGTAGTACAAGGCGCAGGAATGCGGATCGTCCTCCGGACAGAGCTTCAGCGGGGCCTCGACCAGCCTGCTGAGGAACGTCCGGAGCGCCGGCGACTGATACAGCGACAGAATTGCCGGCGCTTTTTCCCGAATGCTGTAGAAACCGACGCTGCCCCCCCGTTTGTGGCCGGGCACATAATTCCGGTGGACTTCGGATTGAAGCCGTTCGACTTCGAAGAGACAGAGCTCGATCACCGCCGGCGGGAGAAACCGTTCGAGAAGGGCGAACTCGTTCTGCTCCCAATACGCGCGGTGGAGGAGTTGTTGATCTACCCGCTCAACGGCCTCTCCCAGACCGTCTTCAATCCTGACCGCAAGGCTCGTCATCTGCGGCATGCGCACCTCCCTATCGATCGGACTATTCCTCGGAAAAGGTTTTCACGCCGGTCGCGAGCGGGAATTTCAAGCGCAGGGGCAGCGTGATCTCGGAGTCGTTCCCGATTCTCTTGAGCAAGGGAGAAAACACGAGTGAAAGGAACATCATGGCTCCGATCCGACCGACCGCGGCTCTTGCTCCACGCGAGAGACGACAATCAACGGAATGGATATGGCGATGATCAGAAAACGGGAAAACCGAAATCCGCCGCGTTATGGGTGCAGATCCGGCAACGATGAACCCTGTGCGATCGTTATCCGAAGCGATAGGGTCAGCCGGAGATTCCGTGTTGTGCGTCTAGGCCCATGAGACGAAGCGCCGACGGTCGCACCCGTCGGCGCTTCACCGCTTTCAAAGCGATTCCAGAGACGGTCTCGTCTCTTAGAACGTGATCCCCACGTACGGCCCGGCTTGGAAATAGCTGTTATCGGTATGGGTCAAATCGGCCGCCAGGTGATAGCGCGCATCCACGCCGAGCTTGAAGGCCTTCCAGACTTGGTATTCGAACCCGGCGCCGAACTGCACGCCGATGTCCAAGTAACCCGAATGGTTGGACGGCGGGCTGATTACATGGATATCCAGTCCTATGGGGATAATCCAAGGCCGAAACGCGCTCCCGTCCATGAACTTAAGCTTCGGCGCCACGTTTATCGTCACCATTGTGAGCTGTACCTGCTGTGGGTCAAGACCGGTCGTCCCGGTAAGAGCATGGGTTGCCAAGCTCCCCGCCGTGTTGTTCACTCGGTTCGACGAAATATTGTTGAACTGGAGGCCGATTTCTCCGATCCCTGTGATTCCCTGCATCAGGCCCCAGGCATCTTTGGACAGGCCCAAGTCCAGCCAGGCTCCGGCGTACCACCCACTGTTCCCGCCGTTTACACCCGTCACACCGTTCGTGTCTGTAAAAATCTGCCCGCCGCGATCACGGTTGAGGTTCATATAGCCGCCCTTGAAGACGACCATGTTGCCGGATTCTTCACCCGAAGCCGGCGACACACCAGAGGCACCGAGCCCCACGGCGATCGCAATTGCGACAGACCATACTCCAATGCTCCGCCCTACCCTCCGAATCCGCATGATGCCTCCCTTCGGCGATGATCGAAGGACGCTCCTCGTCCTTCAACGGTTGCGCTGATTTGCGCTCGCCGGCCCGAGACATCAGCTGATGAAATTTGCGTAAAAAGTTACCCGCTGTACCCATAAGTTAGTTCACGACGCGCTGGAGTTTCTGTTCTTGTCCGTCCGCTTGCCCCATCACGACGGCAGGTTGCACCGACTTGGCGCATCTGAATCCCAGCCAGTTCATTTTCGTCGCAGGATCGGCGCCGTTGCGTTGGGCGGCGCGGGCGGTCGTGCTGCTGTCGATCCAGCTCGCTCCGCGAAACGCCCGGTGTTTCCCCTGATCGGGGCCTTTGGGATTACGGTCCGGAGCGACCTTGTAGTAGTCGGCGTCGTACCAATCGGCGACCCATTCGGCTACGTTGCCGATCTGTTGATGGACCCCGTAAGGGCTGACGGCATTGTCGTACTTGTCGACGGAAATCAGCGGCGGATAGAGCAGGAGCCGTTCGGGGCGGTCCCGCACGGGTCCGGAGATGCCCGAACGGCCGAAATTGGCCCGGCTTAGTCCTGCGATCTGATTGCCCCAGGGATTGATGCGTCCGTCGTCGCCACGCGCGGCCTTCTCCCACTCCGCTTCCGTCGGGAGCCGCTTGCCGGCCCAGGTGCAATAGGCATCGGCGTCATGCCAGCTCACGTGCATGACGGGATGATGGGCCATCGCTTCCTGAAAGTTCCCGCCGTCGTAGCGCCAATCCAATTGCGGGAGGCGTCCGGTGGCCAAGACGAACTTCAAATACTGGAGCGCCGTCACCTCGTACTTGTCGATCTCGTAGCTGTCGAGATACACCGAACGCTGGGGGATTTCCGCCTTGTACGCATTGCGGTCGACTTTCTTGTCGCTGCCCATCAGGAACGGGCCGGCGGGAACGAGCACCATTTCTTCTTTTGCCTTCCATTCGGCCACCCGCTGCATCGCGAGCCGCTTGCCTTCGGGCGTCCAATCGACGACAATATCCTGCGTGTCGAGCCCCCAGGCGATCCGCGCCGCGACGAGCAGGACCGCAACGACCAGCACGACGTTCAGTATCGAGTTCCAACGATGCCATTTCGGGTTTTTAACTTCTTGCATCATTCGGCCTCCTCCTCGCCCCCAAGGCTGAGCGGGAAGTTCTGAGTGTTCCGTAAAAACAGCTCCCTGCCATCAATTCAAGACTCAGCCTTCACGGCCAGCACATCTAATTAGTGGTCCTGCTTATGGACCAAGGGATCGATTTCTTTCTTCTGTTCCTCCGTCAC
>JBBILH010000168.1:0-3498 GCA_037445005.1 Nitrospira sp. | reverse complement strand
GCCTCGGATGGAGCGAGACCGAACAGTTGCTGCATGAACTCGCCGCCGTCATCACTCCCAAGCCAGTTTCCTGATCTTCTACCCTTTCACACCACGAAGAGCGTTCGTATTGTTGCAACGATGGTCACAAAACTCCGTGCCTCCTGTCCCATCGGGATGGCGATGACCACAACCGAGATCGCCGAGCCCTCCCCCAAACATATTCTTTAATGTGGCCGGCGGCGCATCTGATCCGGCATCGATCTTTGCCCGCGCCTCCGCGTTGGCACACAGATCAATTCCCGCAGAGAACGAGGACAGGATCCGGCTCAAGGGCGACCCGCATTGCGGGCAGGCCGTCATCGGCAGTTCGTCCATCCGCTGACGGAACACAAATCGTTTCGAACAGAAGAGCGACTGCACACAATACTCAGCCACATACTCGTAAAATGGCATGCTTCACATCCTCATGGCTATGAGTCCAGTCGATACTGAATCGGCACCCGCAAGACGATCTGATGCCGGCCCAGCGCCTGCGGTAACGACAGCGGGCAAGACCGCCTGATGACGTCCAACGCGGCATGGTCCAAGACCTCGTGTCCAGAGCCTGTTGCGATCGTCGCATCAAGCAGCCGGCCGTGTTCATCAATCACGACTCGCACGACTACGCGTCCCTCCAAACGATTCATCCGAGCCTCGGGAGGATAGTGCTTCAGCTCCGTCACGCGACTCCAGATCATCTGCATCAGCCAGCCAAAATCCGAGGAGGTCTCAACCGAGTGTGCTTGCGTGGCATTTGCGGATGCCAAGGCAACGTCGGTCGGCGGATCTGATGATCCTTCGGCAGGGTGCTCAGCCGTGACAACCGATTGAACGTCGGAAGCTGAAGGCCCCTGCGTCGCGTTATCGACAGCATTCTGAGATTCCACAAGACTCTGAGGAGTCGCTGCTATGTCACTTGATGGCAAGGCAGTGGAATCATCGGCTTCGTCTGGAGTCGGCACAGCCACTGCCACCACCGATTGGCTTTCAGCTCGTGCTTTGGAGCGAACCGCCTTCCTGATGGCTGGCTCCGCCTGAATCTTTGGCCGGGCAGACAGAGCAGCAGCAGACGTTCCTACCGGTTTCGTCATTACTGAACCTATATGGTCGTCACGCTGTGACGATGCACCGCTCGATGGGATATGCCCGCGTGACTCCCGGGATGGGCTCACCAGTGAAACCTCCCACTGAAACGTTGACGGCGGGACGATCGCTTGTTGTGAGACGACCCATACACCGAGCCCCCACAGAGCCCCGTGCAGTGCAATGGAGTACCCCCAGCTCTGTATTCTGGTTTCAGAATCGGTCATCGCAGCATCTCGGTTCATCGAAGCAGTGCTTCCCCATGTGAGCGTCGAAGACCGACCCATATTCCAGATCCAGCCAATCCCGCTCCACACACACACCAGAGAGACATCAATATCCGACGTAAATCGCAATGCTGCGAAAGCCACAACACATCCCAGCGATGCAGGCTATCGAAGAGCTGGTGATACAGTCGGCGACTGGAATCCAACCGTTCCATGGCGGCACCGATTCGCCCATCAATCAACAGTCCTCTTGATTCATGGCCGCTCGTCTCCACCTGCAGAAATGGCAACTCGGTATCATTGTCAGTCGCCGAACAACTAGGGGAAGCGTTTTCGCCACGCTTCGAAATAGTCAGCGCGTCATCACCGAGTAGGGACCTGGCCGCTGCCGTCACCACTTCATCCGAAACTGTATCCGATGGAGCTTCCGCTTGAGACGGCGCTGTGAGAACGGCCTGTTTCACCGGAGACATGCGGGCAATGACGTGGATAACACCGGCCAGCTTAGTCAGTCGAATCTCTTTGACCGGCCCGCTCGCCATCGTCGTCGAGATATCCGGCATCGCCTCCATGTCGCGCACTGTGAGCCGTCCGCCCATGAATCGCTCACGATCTTCTGCGTTGACCTTCCCATCTGAAAACCAGCGGCCATGATCCATCGACAGCCACCCGCTTGCCATCAAACAGTAAGCGGCAATACCAGCGATCACACCCAGCACTCGATGAACCTTCCCTCGGCCGGTCAAAAGTCCAGACCAACCGTGTTTCGCCCACTCTCGACCAAGAATCAGACCTCCGGCCACCACCGTCACGGTTCCTATCGCACTCACCCACCAGACGACTTGGTCCCACCATTCCCAATGGCGACGGAGCCATGGCCAATACCACCAATGAACAACTGCTCCGATAAGATTCCATCGCCGCTCATCCGCTGTTGTATCTTGTACGACATCGCCGGTCACGCTTGAGACATACAGGACAGCACGGCGTTCTCCGGACAGCTGCACTTTCCATAGTGGGCGATAGGGATCGAATCGCTGATGCACGGTCCAGACATCGTAGTCGATCAGCTCAGCCGCTTCGATCATTCGCCCCGCGGCAACCGGCTGCACGATGCGCTCGATCCCTTCCTGGGTAAACGGGGCGAGTACGTCACCTCGGTCGGCAGATACTGCCGCCAATGATCCATTGAGACTCTGCGCAACCACGACAGGCCTGTCACCGACCATCCGAAGCCTGAGAGATTCGATCCTATCAGGCCTCTCCAATTTTTTGATGAGGGATGGAAAAGAGACACAGCACTCCCGCATGGATAACGCTCCGGCCGCGGAGAACCACTCCCCTTCTGTCAAACTCGGATAGGGCACCCATAGGAGGACTGCTCCTGAGAGAAACCAGAGCAGCACCGCCGGTCCCAACACCAGGCCGAGCCGGCGATGCAGCGTCCGTATCATTCCCTTCTGCGTCATCGGCTTAGAAGCGAGCGGTGAGCATGACCTCCATCGTCCGTGGCGCGCCGAGCAGCACCTGGCTCGGATAAAACGGATCCGCCCAGATCGCATAGGTCTTGTCCGCCAGATTCCGCCCACGAATGGTGAGGGCGAAATTCTTATAGGGAATGGAGACCCACACATCCGCCGTGGTGTAGCTGTGCAAACGCACCGCGTTGGCATTGTCCGCGAAGCGCGGACCCACATAGCGAAACGCCGCACCCAAGTCGAACGGGATGATGAACGGCATGCGGTATTGGCTCCACACATTGGCAACTGTCTGCGGCACGTTCGGCGGTCGATTGCCATCGTGCGAGATCAGGTTGCCGCCGGACTGTTCCGAGAAATCCTCAAACTCCGCCGAGAGAAACGTCAGATTCCCCTGGATCCGCCACGCATCAGTCGGACGCACGGCGGTGCTCAACTCGAAGCCCTTCGAGGTTTGGCGTCCGACATTCTCAGCCGCGAGCAACGACGTTTGCGTCAGGATATTCTTGCGGACAATATCGAAGTAGGCGACAGTCCATTCCGCTCGGTTGTCCAGAGGCTCTGCTTGAGCCCCACCTCCCACTGGGCGCCGGTAGCTAGATCGAAGTTCTCCGCCGCCCGGACGAGGAAGATGTTAGCCCGCATTATTCACGAGGAGCGCCACAACGCTGGTTGAACAAACGATTGGG
>JBBILH010000167.1:0-3692 GCA_037445005.1 Nitrospira sp. | reverse complement strand
GCCGCCACGCCGCAGGAGCGCCTCACAAAAGCCAGTTTGTCAACACACTGCTAGTCAATGAGGAGGAGGGGCTGACGCATGGGTTGCAGAAGGATGCGGCAGAGCGAGGATGGGCAGTGGCGGCCTACAGTCTGCTCAAACGACTGCTCGTGGTGCCGGGCTTCCTGATCGTCGCTATGTGGAGCGCCTGGGTTCATCGACAACGCTGGAGGGATCTTCTGCCGCTCTATCTCTTTCCCATAGGGCTTACGGCGGGCTATGTGCCATTCACCGTGGAAGCTGGTCGCTATGCCTTGCCCGTCTTACCATGTTTCATGGTGCTTTCGGTGGCGCTGGTGCCGCACTGGCAGGCAGTTCGATCGTTCTTCGTGCCTAAACAAACATCTCCACAGACAACGAGCGTGTGATGGCATACGAACTGACCAGACATCGCTTTCTTGAGCTCTTGAGCATGTACCAGCCGTCTTCCTACGAGGCGTTTGGACAAGGTGACACACGCTTTACCATTCCCATGCACCATGCGCTGAAATGTCGCGATCGGTTGCACGTGGCCCTGAGAAGCGGTTTGCACAGGCTACCGTCTGAGAGGCAGACCATCGTCGATTTTGGGCCGTTTCCTGGAAGTTTGCTGCGACTCCTGCGCCGTCTCGATTACACGGCATCAGCACAATTGCATGGTGCTGGCCTGATGGTCTCAGACGAGTTCGTTCACTTCATGCAGCGAGATGTGCAGGCAGCCATTCATACCGTCAATCTCGATCCGGCCGGGGGGCAGTTTCAGGGTAAAGGGTATTCCGAGAAAGTGCCTCTTCCAGATAACTCGGTCCAGCTCGTGTTCGCGCTGGAGATCATTGAGCATTTGACTTCGCCGTTCCATTTACTCGCCGAAGCCTTTCGCATATTACGATCGGGTGGCCATGTGGTACTCACGACCCCGAACGTGACAAGGATCGGGAACGTCTTCAAGCTTCTGATCGGTCGGACGCTGAACGACAGGCTCGCTCCACCGGGGTACAACAATCCGGATGATGAGTGGAGACCCCATGCCCGAGAATACGCGATGCATGAGCTGGCCGAGATGCTGCGCCAAACCGGGTTCGACATCGCCGAGTCTCGGTTCTTTCTTGGGGAGGATACGCAGCAATGTCGGCAGTCTGTGAGCCAGCACGGCATCGACTGGGCCAAATGGCCGTTTTATCTCGTCCCGCATTTACGCGGGAGTCTTCTGATTGTAGGAAGGAAACCATGAAGCCGGTCGTGTTGGCAGAACTCGCCGGGTCAGCCGGCTACGGGGGTGGGGAACGGTATCTGGAATTGCTCTTCGAGAAGTTGGATCGCACCCAATTTGCTCCGCACTTGATCTGTCCGGAGCCAGGGCCGTTCGTCGGAAAAATGGCGGCAAATGGGATCCCGACCGATGTGGTGCATCTGGCGCCGCTCTTCAACCCATTCGCCCTGATGCGGTTGATGTGGGTGTTAAAGCGGAACAACGTCATGATTCTTCAGACCCACGGGGCTCGGGCGAATGTGTACGGGCGTCTTGCTGCCTGGTTAGCCGGCGTTCCCTGTGTGGTCTCGACCGTCCACAATTCCATAAGAGATTATGACGTGAGCCTCATGAAACGCTGGATATACGGAAGTCTGCTGCGCCTTACCCTTCCACTGGCCGATCGAATTATTTGTGTGTCGGATGCACTGACGCGGGATGTGCTGACCGACTGTCCTGTTGCCGCTCCATTGACGTCGACGATCTGGAATGGCGTGGACTCTCATTGGTTCACTGCATCTGGAAACCGAGACAAGGTGAGGAAAGAATGGTGCGTGGATGAAGGTCCTGTGCTCCTTACCGTTGCAAGACTTACGAAAGAAAAGGGGCATCAGTTTTTGATTGAAGCCCTGCCAGGGCTGCTTGCAGAGTGGCCGTCACTCGTCTGCCTCTTCGTCGGAGACGGTGGATCTCGAGAAGTGCTTCGGGACCTGGCGAGAGAGAAGGGCATTGAGCAGGCCTGTCGTTTTGTCGGTGCACGGAACGACGTGGTCGACTGGTATGCGGCGGCCGATGTGGTCGTGTTGCCTTCTCTTTCTGAAGGATTTCCTTTTGTGATTCTCGAAGCACTTGCCATGTCCCGTCCTGTCGTCGCCACCGCTGTGAATGGTGTGCCCGAGATCATTGAAGATGGTAAGTCAGGCTTGCTCGTACCGCCTCGGAATCCCCAGGCATTGGAAGCGGCTATTCGGACCATGCTTCGTGATCCGTATTTGGCTGCACGTTTGGGAAAGGCGGGGCAACAAGAAGTTGCTGCACGTTTTACGGCGGGGAAAATGGTTCAAGATACGGTGAGGGTCATTGAAGAAGCGATGCCGGGATTGCGTCGTTTGCCCCAGGTCACTCAAGGACAAGTACAGAAAGAAGCGGCATGACCACAGAAATCGCCAGTCGAGAAACCGATATCGGGTGTCCCTGCGGAACTGCTGAGCCGGTAGCTGAAGTGTTTGTGACCCCCACGCGACGATATGTTCGCTGCCCGACCTGTGACCTGGTATTTCTGCATCCTCGCCCGACCCGCGAATCGGTAGAGGACTATTTTCGTGAAGCCTATGACGGCGACTACGGAGCCGCCGAGGCCTCCGACGATCGGCAGCCTGTGTTCCAGAGCGTCCTGAAGCACCTGTCTGTGTATCGGTCGGCACCGGGATCCTTGCTCGATGTCGGATGCGGTGATGGGGAATTCTTGACGCTCTGTCGACAGGCTGGATGGGACTGTTCGGGAATCGAGTTGTCCAAGCAAGCTGCGATTCGCGCCGCTCAGAAAGGATTGACGATATTGCCGCCGCATACGCTCGAGAGACGTGAATGGGAGCGGCAATTCGATGCGATCAGCCTGATCAACGTGCTGGAAACCGTGGCTGATCCGTTCACCATGCTTCGACGAGCCGCCAACCTCCTTGCACCAAAAGGGCTGATGATTGTGCGAGCCACCAACGGACGGTTTCATCTACCGATGCGGGTGCCCGCCCGCTGGATCGGTTCGCAATACGATCAAGCGTTCCACTGGTATCTGTATACGCCCAAAGCCTTGAAGGCGCTGATGGAAGGCATTGGCCTCCAGGTCGTCAGCCAGCGTAATTCCAGACCGAGCCGAGGGCCTCTTTCGCCCGTGCATCCTTGGTTCAGCCGGTTGAAATGGGCCGTCACCCGCACCCTGCTGTGGCCACTTTCTCAGACCCTGTATTACGCAACGAGCGGCCGCCTCGTGTGCGCTCCATCGTTTGAAATCGTCGGTCAGCGTCCGGAGAGTAACCGATGAGTGGGAACGCAACTCATCACCGGCTTAGGAAATGGAGACTGCGACGGAGGCTGCTTAGGTGGGGAATGATTCTATTTATCTATGTGTTGGGGGCGATGACAACTCTCGGGATTCGTGAACTGCTGGATTCGGTCTCGGAGTCTAAATTCATACGGTATGAACCAGTGGATGTGCCGCCGCCATCGGTTTCGCCGCGCCATGAACGGGAACGAGAAGAATACGAACGGCGAGATCGAGTTGTGCTTGAGAATGAGAAGGAGAAGTAGAGGATGTGTGGAATATGCGGAATCATCGGTCGAGATGACGGTGCGGCACTCCACCCGATGCTTCAGCGTCTGATCCATCGCGGCCCTGACGAAGAGGGTATCTATCGTCAACCTGAAA
>JBBILH010000166.1:0-3889 GCA_037445005.1 Nitrospira sp. | reverse complement strand
AAATTCGCACCGACCAGCGCCCCCATGCTGGCGGACTGTTCGCGCAATCCCACACCATCTTTAAGTACGGCATAGGTCACCGGCATGGTGGCCGTCGAGCTGGCCGTGGAGAATGCCATCACCAGTGCATCGCGTCCGCCGCGAATCAGATCCATCGGACGCACCCACGACCCAAAACGGATACGGATCAAGTAATACCCCGCCTGGATGGCGAGTGCGAGCAACACGCTCAGCACAAAGATGCCGAGTGCCTTGAAGGGAGCAACGCCTTCCGTCCCCACGATGCTCGCGACAATGCCGAAGACGGCAAACGGCACGATCGCGAGGATCCAGTGCAAAATTTTGATCAACGATTCAAGGAAGAGCTCGACGAGGTGCCCTACTGTTCCAAGGGGCCGTTCACGTTCTTTGCGTAAGGCCATGCCAAATGCCACAGCGATAACGATGACGCCGATGACCTTTCCATCATCACTGAGCGGTCCGAGCAGACTCTTAGGGACATTCTCGAGGAACGTGGCAAGCGGATTCGCGCTCTGTGTGGTTTCGCTTTGTGGAGGTGGCGGCGTGAGCCCTGCGCCCTGACCAGGTTGGATCACGTTGGCGACAGCGAGACCAACGAGGATGGCAACCAAGGTGTTCAGCAGCAATAATCGTGGTAGCCGCGCCGCGAGTGGACCGCTGAGGTGCGTCGTCATGAACGTGTGCACAATTGCGGCGAGAATCAGCGGCGGCGCCAGCGCACCGAGGAGACGCAACACGAGTTTGCCAGGCACCGCCCAAACAGCCGCCTCGCTCCCCAACATCAGCCCCACGATGACACCGAGCACCAGGGCAATCACAATGCGCGCATAGAGCGGGATGCCCTGCCACTGCGCAATCAGGCCCGTATTTCCCGTAGAGCTCGCCGTGTCCACCGAAACATTGTCATCCACGAACTGTGACTCCGATCTGCCGCTGATGGTCCCGGGTTGGAAGAAAAAGAAAGCTGCTGATGTGTACCCTCAGTTAAGGAAGTCTTCGATACACATCTGGCCGATTTCGAACATAGGCACGAGAATGTGTCGCGTTTCCGAATCGACTTCATACACCACACGGTACTCTCCAACTCGCAAACGGTACAACCTTTACTGATCGCGGTGGAAACGGATCAGACGGAAGGCGTTCGATCCGCGCAATGATCCGAGCGACAAGAGGGCGAGGGATTGACCGGAGGTCTTTTTCGACGGAAGGTCTGTAGCTGAGGCTATAGGAGGCCACGCTTGTGAAGCCGCTTCTTCAGATCATCGGCGGTCATCGGCTTTTCATCACGGCGCTCAGCCACCACGGCAAAGTCGTGAAGGTCTTCTATCAAGCGCGAGTATCGCTTGATGGAGAGCACCACCCCCGTTCTCTTGCCCTTTCGATCGGTCACATACCGCTCTCTTGAAGAGTGAATTTTGATAGATCGTTTTGCCAGCATGCTCATTGTATAGCGCATCCTTTTACACTTTGTCGAGGATTACTCCCCAGCGCGCGCCTCGGACATTAAGTTACGGCAGACCAAAAGTAACCTGACCACGTAGATATTTCACTTGAGCGTGGTCGACCTTCTCCTCGTTGTTGCGATACCAGACTAAACCCCTGCCTCTATGCACAATACAAGTGTCCGACGACATCACGGAGAAAAGCGGTGAGGCTAAACCAAATCATCCACAATGACGCACTCAATCTCCTTGACTCGGCGTAGACCACGATCATTCCCGTAGAACCGCACGGCTTTGTGGCCGATGGCCGTCGCCAGCTGTATGGCATCGGGCGTGCTGAGGCGGTAGCGGGCACGCAACTCCGCGGCTCGATCGGCCAAATTCATCGTCAACGAGACCCACTCGAGCTTCGGATAGGTGCTGGTCAGGGCAAAAATCTTTTGCGCCAGTTCATCTTTTTGATCGCGATAGGGTTGAACCAACAGCTCAAGTAACGTGACTGTTGAAGTGACCGCGGCATTCTGCCCTCGTTCAATCAACTCGAACAGGGATGCACACCAGGCTCCATATCGCGGATGATTTTCCAGAAAGTAAATGAAGACATTGGTGTCGAGACCGATGCGCTGGCGGTGGGCAGGCAAGCCCTGAGACAAGGAAGTCCCTACCACGACCGGCGCTCTCGCTTCAGATAGTCGGCAGGATAGGTACCTTTCGCGAGTCCCTGTAAAGCCTTTGCATACCGTTTCGGCTTCGGCATTATTAGTGTCAGATCTTCCTTCACGACCACCAGCAATTCATCGCCACCCTTGACGCCCATCGCTCGTCTGGCTTCTTTCGGAATGACAATTTGATTCTTACTGCTGAGCTTCTGAACAGCCATGGAACACCTCCTCCATATGCCTTTACTTTAACACATAAACGTAAAGCTGAGCAATGCTTCTGGCCGCCGCCACAAGAACGCTGTGCGGCTGTAATGCATCGACTTTCAGCACCAGTGCATGAATGATTCGGGAGTCGGCATTCAAATGCAGCGCTTCAATCAAACAGTAAAACGGCGGCGCAATGTCGGCATGCATCAATTTCAGCAAACCCACCCAACAAGGAGCAACAGCCTGCCGTTCACGAGCTTGACCACGGGAATCACGGCGGCCCGTCGGGTGAGGGTCGGCGTCAGATTAAAGAGGTAGACCAGTTTTCGAAGTCTGACTCACAAGGCAATGGGGAAAATTACTCCCTACCCTCTTCCTATGTGCTGGCTTTCGCACGACCAAGGAAGAGCCTCTTCTTCATACGGAACAATGCGGGCGATCGAAGTCGTCCGGTCAAAGATCGCTCTAGCTTAGCATCGCTCCGACTGCTTTGATGAAGCTGCCCATATCAAACGCGTCTACAAGGAGCATGGGGATGCTCAGCCTTGTTGCAACCATCTGGGCATGACCAATTTCCGCCTCCTGATGCAAACCGACTTCTCCTATGTCCCACTCACGTTTGTCTCGCTGACGTAATCGATCGCAAATTTGGGATGGACTATCTTTAAGGACGACAATTCCTTGCAGCGGGAGTTGGCCAAATACCTCAACATCTATACGCACGATGGAGCCGCTAGCGTTAAGAATTGTAAAGTGCCCATCTAAAAGGATGGTCGTATCGGTAGCTAGCACCCGGCGAACGCCACGAAGTAATAGAGTTTGGTTTCCACTTGAGTCTGCCACCGCTTTCGTGTCATCCGCAATCGCTGATTGCTTTTCCGTTTTGATGATCGTGCTTGCAGAAAACCATGGGATACCAGTGCGTTGTGAAAACGACTGACATTGTGTTCCCTTTCCCACGCCATGTACCCCGCCCACAAAGATCACACTCACTCTATCGGCTCCGAGCAGAGGTGATAAGGGCGAGTTCATTTTGGCTGAGGTGTTTGAAAGACTGAGGTGGGCGGAAGTCGGGGCCGAGGCAACGCCACGGATCAATCCCACCAGGCAAGCGCGTGATTTTCCTCAGTTCAATTGCGACCGCCGTTGGACTATTCTTCAAATATGCAAATAACCTCGGCTTGGTAATCCCTCCATCATACCGTCTTGTTAACTGCCATAGCTGAGTTGGTGTGCCCTGAGTAACTGCCGCCACTGTTGCAAATCCCACAATTCGTTGGACTGGAGCCGTGGCGTAGATAACGAGAGTCTTCACCGCTCTGGGAGTCCATCGGCGTCTGAATTCCAACTTCTTTTCTCCCGTCAGAATCTTCGTCGCGAACTCCGGCTGTATAGAAATCAATGCAGCGTTACTGTCCATTGGCAAAAACCTTTTCAAACGCGGCAGTGCTGATCTGCACAATGCTTTGCGGGGCCCCTTTTGTAACCCCATGCGACTTCAGCCATGTAAGATCCAGTGGCTGCTGAAAGTGTCTAGCAGTGTGTTGACAAACTGGC
>JBBILH010000165.1:0-3894 GCA_037445005.1 Nitrospira sp. | reverse complement strand
CGAATGGAACAAGTTGCACAGCCGAGCAGCGGTGAAGCACTGTACGGTCGACCTGAGGCACCGGAGCGTGCGGGCATCCTATCCCTACGTTTCAACGCATGATGGCGACTCGCGAAAGATCCACCCTTCGTCACCCCTTCTTGCTTCATCGCATTACGGCGAAACCGAAGCTGCTCGCCCTTCGTCGACCGCTTACCGCTCTTCGTCACCCACACAATGCGGGATGCCGCCATCCTTGATTTCTGGTTGCTCGACTTCACGATAGGCCCGCTGATGGCCATCGGCACCATCAGCCACCACTTCCCTCTTCCCCTTACTAGCGGGAGTGGAAGGGATGGAGCTTTCGGGATGTCGCCACGGCGGGCATGACCAGATATGGCCGAAGAAGGCGCCGCGGTGCGACGGCTTGCGATGTTGCATCGCGCTTTAGAGTCGCACGCGGCCAACAGTAAGGAGCCGACTGCAGACTTGGCTCAACGCATAATGGCGACTCCCAAAAGCTCCACCTTTCGTCACTCTACTTCTCCTCCTTCACAATCCTGCTTCTCTTAGCACCTGCCCCGTGTACGACCGCTTTACCTTCGCAATCTCCTTCGGCGGCCCCTCCGCCACGATTTCACCGCCTCGATCCCCGCCCTCTGGTCCCAGATCGATGATCCAATCCGCGTTCTTGATCACGTCGAGATTGTGCTCGATCACGAGCACCGTGTTGCCGGCTTCGACCAACCGATCCAACACGTCGAGCAGCCGCTGCACGTCGGCGAAATGGAGTCCGGTCGTCGGCTCGTCCAGAATGTACATCGTCCGGCCGGTCGCCCGCTTCGACAGTTCCCGCGACAGCTTCACCCGCTGCGCCTCGCCGCCAGACAGCGTCGTCGCCGACTGGCCGAGCTTCACGTAGTGCAATCCGACATCGTGCAACGTCTGCAGCTTGGCTTTAATCAAGGGAATATGCTCGAAGAACTCCAGCGCGTCGTCCACGGTCATGTTCAGCACGCTGGCGATGCTCTTCCCTTTGTGGAGAATCTCCAGCGTCTCACGGTTGTAGCGCTGCCCCTTGCAGACTTCGCAGGTCACGTAGACGTCCGGCAGAAAATGCATCTCGATCTTGATGAGCCCATCGCCCTGGCAGGCCTCGCACCGGCCGCCTTTGACGTTGAAACTGTAGCGGCCCGGCTTGTATCCCCGGACGCGCGACTCCGGCAGATTCGAATAGAGGTCGCGGATGTAGCCGAAAAGTCCCGTGTACGTCGCGGGATTCGATCGCGGCGTCCGGCCGATCGGCGATTGATCGATGTCGATCACCTTATCAAGCGCATCGACGCCCAGCATCTCTTTACACCCATCCAATTGAGCCATCTCTCGGCGAGTCGCGGGTTTCGGGTTTCGCGTTTCGCGTTTATCTCGAAACTCGGAACTCGGCACTCGAAACTTCCTCGCGAACAGCTGCGAGAGCGAGTGAAACAGCACTTCCAGCACGAGCGTGCTTTTGCCCGAGCCGGACACGCCGGTCACGCAGGTGAGCAGGCCGAGCGGAATTTTCGCCGTCACGTTCTTGAGATTGTGTTTCTGCGCCCCGACGACAGACAGAAACCCCTTCGGCTTGCGCTGCCGCTGCGGCACCGCAACAGTCTGGACGCCGCGTAAATATTGCCCCGTCAGCGACTTGGGGTCGGCCATGACTTGCTGCGGAGTGCCCTGGGCGATGACATACCCGCCGTGCGAGCCGGCGCCCGGCCCCATGTCGAGAATGTGATCCGCCGCCATCATCGTTTCCGCATCGTGCTCGACCACCACGACGGTGTTGCCCAAGTCGCGAAGCCTGAGGAGGGTTTGCAAGAGCCGGCGATTGTCGCGTTGATGGAGCCCGATCGAAGGTTCGTCGAGGATATAGAGCACGCCGACGAGGCCGGAACCGATCTGTGTCGCGAGCCTGATACGCTGTCCCTCTCCGCCGGACAGGGTCGCCGCCGCCCGGTCCAGCGTCAGATAGTCGAGCCCCACGTTGACCAGAAACCCCAGTCGCTCCCTGATCTCTTTCATGATCCGATGGGCGATCACCATCTCGCGTTCGGTGAACTTCAATGCGCCGAAGAACTCCGCGGCGGCCCGCACCGACAGGTGCGTTACTTCGGCAATCGACTGTTTGGCGATCTTGACCGCAAGACTTTCAGGCCTCAGTCTCGCACCTCTACAGATGTCGCAGACTTCCAATAAGGTGAAATCTTCCTCCTCAGGACAACCCGGAGTCATCGCATACCCGATGCCGTCGCAGGCGGGACAGGCCCCGTGGGGGCTGTTGAAGGAAAAGACGCGGGGCGTGATTTCCGGATAACTGACGCCGCAGCGGATGCAGGCGAGTTTTTCACTGTAGAGCAGCGTCTTGCCGTCTTCCTTCAGGACGCCGACCAATCCGCCGGATAACTTCAATGAGGTTTCGACCGAATCGGCCAACCGGCGCATCAGGGCATCGCCGGGCTTCATGACCAGTCGGTCGACAATAATTTCGATCGTATGTTTTTTTTGCTTGTCGAGCGAGATGTCCTCGCCGAGATCGACGAGCCTGCCGTCGATGCGGGCGCGGACGTAGCCGGCTCGGCGCATTTCCAGGAGTTCTTTCCGATACTCGCCCTTCCGGCCGCGCACGATCGGCGCTAGGATCTGGAATTTCTCCCCTTCCGGCAACGAGGCAATGGCGTCGACCATCTGCTGAACCGTCTGGGCCGTGATTTCTTCGCCGCACTGAAAACAGAACGGCCGGCCGACCCTGGCGAAGAGCAACCGGAGATAGTCGTAGATTTCGGTGACGGTGCCGACCGTGGATCGGGGGTTGTGGCTGGTGCTTTTCTGCTCGATAGAAATGGCCGGCGACAGGCCTTCGATGGAATCGACGTCGGGCTTGCCCATCTGCTCCAAAAACTGACGGGCATAGGCCGACAGCGACTCGACGTAGCGGCGCTGCCCCTCGGCATAGATCGTGTCGAAGGCGAGCGACGACTTGCCGGACCCGCTCAAGCCCGTGATGACGACCAGCTTGTCCCGCGGGATCTCGACGTCGATGTTCTTAAGATTGTGCTCCCGCGCGCCCTTGATGACGATGGAGTGGCCCATAGGCTCCGTACCGCGTTTCCTTTCCGTCTTCAGCCCTCGTCAGCGACGGGATTATATCATCCGGCCTCGGCTCCTTGACAAAGCAAGAAACGCAGTGCTACCCCATTCCGCTATGGTAGCGGAGGAGTCAATGACGCGAGGGCAGCAAGTACCAGAGGCCCGTTCCGTGTCGACCTGGAGCGGGTCGGCCCGCGAACAGGCCGTACAGCGCATGTTTACGGCAATCGCCGGTGTCTATGACCTCAACAACACGCTGCTGAGCTTCGGACTTCATTACCGCTGGAAGAAGCTGACCGCCTCGTTGATTCCGCGGGTCGAACAGGGCAGGGCGCTCGATGTCGGAGCCGGCACGGCCGACCTGGCGCTTCTCGTCGAACCCCGCATGGGAGCCGGCGGCCGCGTGATCGCCTCCGACCTCAACCATGCGATGTTGGCCGAAGGTCTTAAGAAGGTCAGCGGCAAGGGGCTGACCGGGAAGATTGCCTGCCTGCAGGCGAACGCGGAGCAATTGGGATTTCCCGAGAATACCTTCGATGCCGTCACGACCGGGTTCTGCATGCGCAATGTCGGTAATTTGACTCAGGCCGTCGGTGAGATCCGGAGGGTCATGAAGCCGGGCGGCACCTTCGTCTGCCTGGAATTCTCCCGGCCCGTCTTCGGCTGGCTACGCGCGCTCTACGACTGGTATTCCTTCAAGCTGCTCCCCTGGATCGGCACGAAAGTCGCGCGTGACACCACCGGCGTGTACGAATACCTGCCGGCGTCGATCCGCACGTTCCCCGA
>JBBILH010000164.1:0-3907 GCA_037445005.1 Nitrospira sp. | reverse complement strand
ACGGCGTCGGTCTCCCTTCGGCCAAGCTGGGCTGCGCGTCGCTCGCCAATCTGGTCGCCAAATGTATGTATATGGAATGCGTGCATCATGATCAGGTCGGCACGCACTGTTGGAACTATCAGCTGTGGGCACACACACATCCGGTGCGGGTCTATCGCGACAACCGTCGGGTTCCCGAAGATGTGTATCAACGATTGGTCAATACCAACTATGTTCTGAATATCGTGCGCACGCCGCTGTTGAGTGATCTGACCCAACTGGCGCTAGAGGACGAGCGGATGGAGGAGGCGAAGAAAGTCTTTCAGATATTTACGGACCGGCTTCACGCTCTCGAGCACGCGATGGAGCGGGAGCCATGGGCGCCGTGGAAGATGTACCCCTCTTATCTTGAGGTCAGTATTAATGCCTGATGTATCGGCGAGCCCTCTTACTGTCGGTAGCGTCGTGTCGGACGGCGAAGAGCAGAAAGAGTTGCTGTCTCAGGAGCATACGATCCTCGATCGCCCGCTGATGAAGTTCCGGCCTTTCGGAAAGGATGAGCAGGGGAGAAAGATTGCGGATGTGAGCGGAACGCTCGTCGTGTCCGCGATTCAACATCTCGAAAACTGCGTAGAAAAAACAGGCGGATCGGCGGCGGTCGTCCAGAGTGTCGAACGGTTATGCCGGCTGCTCAACGGCCGTATTGCAGATCATTCTTATCATGTCACCCCTGCACTGTTACGAAAAGAATGGAACAGCTATTCCTATGAATTCTTGAGTTACCTGCGAGAATTCTGCAAGCAGCTCTCGGGCGATCCACAGTTTCATTACAATACCGGCCTGACCACAGTCATTTCACCGGTCTTTCGAGTCCTGGGACGCCCCTTTACGCTGGCGCAATTCTCCAAACTCGCATTGTATTGGGCCCAGCGATATACGCAGGGAACCGTCGAGTGCGAGATCGCCGAGGTCACGGATTGCTCGATGATCTATCGGCTTCGCTTTACGGAGCATACCCTGAAACAATTCGGCCCGTATCTCAAAGCCTTCGCCCATCAGGTCTGTTCGTCGACCAAGGGGCGAATGGTGGCGGCTCCACCGCTCATCCACGGAGGCCCGCCCGCCCACGTGACGGATCGGACCTGTATCGTCAATGGCGATCCCTGGTGTGAATGGGAGGTCCACTGGCAGCCTGAGCCGCGACAAACCTGTTGGTCTGTGTGGACGTTCGTCCCGGGGGTCGTGGCCTGGCTCTACCTCCGTTATTACTATCCGATGGTGTCTGGAGTCGAGGCCTTAATGATAGTGCTCATCCCCACCCTGGTGGCGGGCATGTTGTCCGAATCTCGCCAGCGGGCCGCGAGCCGCAAACGCGAGTCATTAATCAACGAGCAAACGCAGTTTGTCGAAGAACGGTACGCAGAACTAAAGGATGCCTACCTCGAGCAGGAACAGACTCGTGTCGAACTCCGACGCAAGGTGAGTCAGCTCACCGCGCTCCACCGAGCAGGCCTCTCGTTCGGATCCACGCTCGACCGCGAAGCGTTGGTGCAGACTGTCTTGGAGGCGCTCATCCATGACCTCAACTACGATCGGGCGTTGATTTCATTTTACGACCCAGTGCGCCAGGTTCTTCACAGCGGCAGGATCGTCGGAGTGTCCGATGACATCGCGGAGTTCGTACGTCGGCGAGAAATCCCGGTGTCCGATCCCAACGGGTTTCCGGCTTCGGCGCTGAGCGCCGGCAAGCCGGTGCTGATTCAAGATATCACGACGGTCTGGGATCGGCTGCATCCGATGAATCAACAGTTGGCGGCATGGACGGGGACGAGCTCGGTGATCTGGGTGCCGCTGAAAGCGAAGGACCGTCTGCTTGGGACTCTGACGGTCGACCGCACCACGCCGAACAGCCTGACGACCGACGACCTGGAATTGATGGAGACGGTCTCCAATCAGGTGGCGATCGCCCTGGACAATGCCTCGGCTTACGCACAGATCGAAGAACTGAACACCGGCTTGGAAGCCAAAGTCCGGGAACGCACGGCGGAGTTGGAACGGGCGGACCAGGTCAGATCGAGCTTCCTCTCGCACGTCTCGCATGAGTTGCGGACACCGCTGACGTCGGTGAAGGGCTACGTGGAGAATTTGCTCGACGGACTGACGGGGCCGCTGAACACCAAACAGCAACGCTACCTGGGACGCATCTTTGACAATCTCGAACGACTGATTCGCATGATCACGGACCTCCTTGACCGAACCCGCATTGAAACGGGTCAGCTCGCCCTCTCTCCTGCGGAAGTGGATTTGGAACGGTGTGTGGCGGAAGTCATCGAACAGCTTCGTCCGTTGGCGAGGGAAAAACGACAGAGTCTGACCAGCCATTATCCGCCTTCGACGCTCATCGTCTGGGTCGACCGGGATCGGTTGATCCAAATCCTCACCAACTTGGTGCACAACGCCGTCAAATTCACACCGGCCGAGGGTCACATTGAAGTGGTGGTGTCCACCTGCGATACGGCTTTCGCGATAATACACGTCCGTGACACAGGACCCGGGATTCCTCAAGAGGTATTGGAAAAGATCTTTGATCCGTTTTACCGGACAGCCCAAGGGCGACAGCAAGGGACTAAAGGGCAAGGGCTTGGCCTTGGTCTCTCCATCGTGAAGACGCTCGTCGAACTTCATCATGGTCGAATCGATGTGCGCAGCGAATTGGGTCAAGGCTCCGAGTTTTCCGTGACGCTTCCACTGATTCCAGCCGTCCCTTTGGCACCGACGCACGACACACCGGCCTCGAATCGGTTGCTGATCGTGGATGATGACCCGGACATTCGGCAACTCTTGGCTGATCGCTTGGCCGCCGAAGGATACGAGACTGAAATGGCGGTCGACGGGCTGCAGGCCCTGAGAGCCATGCAGGCAAGTCGGTTTGCCGGAGTCCTTTTGGACATTGGCCTTCCACAGTTGGATGGGCTCGAGGTCTTGCGCCAGGTGAGGCGATGGAACCAACAGATTCCGATCGTCGTGGTGACGGCAGCGCAATCGAAAGACCTCGCGGTTCGTGCCATTAGCCTGGGTGCCCAGGCCTACGTGCTCAAACCGTTCGACTTCTCGGAGCTCCATCACGCCGTCCAAAGTTGGTTCGCGCATCCTTCTGTATAGAAGGTCTGATGCTTCTCTTCTCAGGTCGCCATGTGAACGCAACGCGATATGGCTTCAGAATCTCGACAGCGATGGGGATCAGCCTTATGAGCCGGATTGTGGCGGGAGAGCTGCGTCAAGCAGGACATGATGCTGTTGCAATACCGCCCGGGCCTCGACCAGGGTGCATGTGACGAATGTGATGGTATCGCCGGGAGCCAGTTGTGCCGCGAGGGGAAGCTCAGCTGAGATGACGACGGCGACCTTGGGATATCCGCCGGTGGTCTGTCGGTCGGCCATCAGGAGGATTGGCTGGCCGTCCGGTGGGACCTGCAGCGCTCCCATCGTGGTGCAGTCGGAAATGAAATGCGCCGGTCCGTTGCAGGCGATCTTCGGCCCGATCAGGCGGTATCCCATGCGGTCGGATTGTGGCGAGACGGTGTAGTGGGAACTCGTCAGGGTCGCGAGCGACGTTTCTGAAAAGGAGTCTCGTTGCGGGCCTGCGATGAGGCGCAGGGTTGCGGATCGACTGTAGCGAGGAATCAGCTGACCTGGCAACCGCGTCCCGATCAAACGATCTCCGGAATGGTGAGGTTGCCCACCGCACAAGACATCTCCCCGCCTCAACGGTCTTCCCTTGAACCCACCTGTCCCGCACGAACAGTGTGTCGAACGGCTGCCGAGAACCAGCGGGACATCGATGCCTCAGGCGATTGCCAAGTAAGCACGAGTTCCAGCGCGCGGCTCGCCGAAGCGCAATCGACTGCCACGTGAAATCTTCATGCTT
>JBBILH010000163.1:0-3969 GCA_037445005.1 Nitrospira sp. | reverse complement strand
CCTCCACCGGGTCCATGAACCTCCGCACGTTGACCGCCTGCGTGCGTCGTTCCTCCCAAGGACATGCGGTACGACTTGAATCTGCCGGAGATCGCCGAAGTCTGGCGTCGTGGCAGCGTGGTGGGATCGTGGTTGCTCGACTTGACCGCGTCGGCGCTGGTGGAGAATCCAGACCTGTCGAATTTTACCGGGGCGGTGCAAGATTCCGGTGAAGGGCGCTGGACCGTGATGGCGGCGATCGAAGAGGGGGTGCGAGCGGATGTTCTTTCGGCATCGCTCTACACGCGATTCCGCTCACGCCAGGATCATAGCTTTGCCGAGAAGGTGCTCTCCGCGATGCGGTACCAGTTCGGCGGCCATGTCGAACGGCCAGCCCGTGCTTAGCCAGCATGCTTTATGAAGAGTGACGATGAAAGATAACGGTTGCGCCGTACAACGAACCATCGAGAGGATTGGCGGATTAACCAAGCAATCGAGACAACCCTTTCTCGTTCAAGATGGTGATGGTGCGACCATCCATTTGGATCAGGCCGTCGTCTCGGAATTGTCCCATGATGGTGCTCACCGTTTCGCGGCTGCATCCGATCAGGTTGGCCATTTCTTGATGTGTCAACTTGGCCTTGAGGCGAATCCCCTGCTTGTCTGTGACGCCATCGGTCTTGCTCAACTCCAACAGGAGATGGGCCAGTCTTGCCGGCACGTCGCGAAACACGAGATCTTCAACGCGGCTCTGGATTTTCCTCAGCCGCAGACCAATGAGCTTGGTGAGCTTCACCGTCACGTTGGGATGCATCGCGAGATACTGGTCGAAGTCTTTCCGTGGAATCACGCAGATGAGCGTGTCATCGAGCGCCTCGGCAGATGTCGATCGCGGAGTGTCTTCCAGTACCTCCAACTCGCCGAAGACTTCTCCCGGTTCTAGGATTTCAAACGTGACTTCCTTCCCGCTGGGCGCACTATTGGCAATTTTGACGCGCCCTTTTTTCAGCAAATACACACTGCTGCTCGGATCACCGGGAAGGTAGAGGGGCTGCCGTTTCTTGACTTCCTCCATACGTGTAATCTTCTCCATCTCCTGCATATCAGACGGAGAGATGCCGTCGAACAAGCGAATGTGTTTGAGGTACCACAGCTTATTCGTGGATGAGGACGACTGTTCCATGTGATCAACCGCCTGTTGAGAGCGACAGTCTAAAGATTTCTGCAGCATGAGGCAATACATCTCCTCATACCCGTCGACAGCAAAGGTCCTTTTGTCGCATTGTCTTTTCAAGAAGGAACTGTAATCCAACTTACACATGGGTGCCATAACAACACAATCATGGAGTTTTATTGGGTTTTTCTTCTGTTTGTTGCATAACTCATCACAATGTGAATTGGCTCACAGAATCTCAACCGCGAGTGGGTTATCGTAGAATCATGTTGAGAGGAGATACTTCTAGAGTACCTGAAGCGCGGCCGAATCTCTACCTGGTTTCACCCAGCCACACGAAGGGAGCCCAATCGATGGAAACACAGTGCGCAGACGGACCTCAGCCTCAGATTGAGACAAACGATCCGATCCCTCCTTTGCACCAGGATACGCCATCCACTACGTCCACGAAGATGCATCGTTCGGGCAAGGTGATCATCGCGCTGGTAATCGGGCTGGCGATCGGAGCCTTCTTCTATTTCGATCTTGGGCGGTTCTTATCGTTGGACGCCCTCAAGGACAATCGAGATCATCTCTTGGCGTTTACGGACGCCAACTATGTCGCGGCGGTTGGTGTCTTCATTGCAGCTTATGCGATCGTCACCGGCTTGTCCTTGCCGGGTGCGGTCATTCTCACGCTCGCCGGAGGCTTCACGTTCGGTGCCGTCCTGGGAACGATATTCGTGAATCTCGGGGCAACGACCGGCGCAACCCTGGCGTTTTTCACCGCACGGTATGTGTTGCGGGACACCGTGGAGCAGAAGTTCGGGACGTCGCTGAGACCGTTCCAAGAAGGCTTCGCCAAGAACGCCTTCAGCTACCTGCTGACGTTGCGACTGATTCCGCTCTTTCCGTTCTTCGTGGTCAATCTGGTCTCCGGCCTGACCCGCGTGAGCGCGGGAACGTACATCGGAGCCACGGCGCTCGGCATCATTCCTGGGTCGTTCGTGTACGCCTATGCGGGACGCCAACTCGGCACCATCAACTCCCTCAAAGAAATTGCGTCGCCGAATGTGATCGGAGCCTTCGTGCTATTGGGCCTCCTCGCTTTGGTACCGGTTATCTATAAGAAGGTTGTATCCAAACCAGCCGTCGTGAAAACATCTTCAATTGGCGATTGACAAGAAAGGGCGCTGCGCGATGATGAAGCCTCAGCCACGGATCAAAGAAATGAGTGAGCACGAGCAGTCCTTGGTGCTCCCAAACGACGTCTACAACCAGCAACTCGTCGCCAATGTGCATCCTCCCGATTGGGTCAACCCGGAGCCGACCGGCCGTTACAACATTGTGGTCATCGGAGCCGGTACGGCGGGACTCATCACGGCGGTCGTTGCGGCAAATCTCGGAGCCAAAGTCGCGTTGATCGAAAAGCATCTGATGGGAGGGGACTGCCTGAATGTGGGATGCGTGCCGTCGAAAGGCGTGATCCGAGCTGCCAGGGCCTGGGCCGATCTCCGGCGCGCCAAGGAGTTCGGCCTCGAGATTCCCGCCGGCGTGACGTACGATTTCGGCGCCGTCATGGCGCGCATGAGAAAATTACGCGCGCGGATCAGCCACAACGATTCCGCGCATCGCTATGCCAAATTGGGCGTGGACATCTACATCGGCAGCGGCCATTTCGTCGGAAACGATCGTATCCACGTTGAGGGACCGGCCGGCGATCGAACCTTGACCTTTGCGAAAGCCGCCGTCTGCACCGGTGCGCGAGCCTCGGCTCCTCCGACGCCCGGGTTGATCGAAGCAGGGTACCTGACGAACGAAACTGTCTTTTCATTGACGGAGTTGCCGCAGCGAATCGCCGTCATTGGGGCCGGTCCCATCGGATGTGAACTGGCGCAGTCTTTCGCCCGCTTTGGGAGCCAAGTCTATCTCGTCGAAGCAACGCACGGCATCATGCCGAGCGAGGACCGCGATGCGGCGGACATCGTCGAGCAGCAGATAGTGCGCGATGGCGTGAAGCTGCTCTGTTGCGGAAAGGACTTACAGGTGCAGAAGACCGAGGGCGGCAAGCGTCTGACGGTCGATTCGCACGGCAGTCAGTACGATGTGACGGTGGATGAACTCCTTGTCGCCGTCGGGCGCACACCGAACGTCGAAAGGATCGGATTGGAGGCGGCGGGAGTCGACTACGACAAGAACGGGATCAAGGTGAATGCCCGATTGCAGACGACGAACCCCAAGATTTTTGCGGCGGGCGATGTCTGTTCACACTACAAGTTTACCCACGCGGCCGATGCCATGGCACAGATCGTGATTCAGAATGCGCTGTTCCCACATCCCTTCGGCCTTGGCTATGCCAATGTCGATTCGCTGATCATGCCCTGGTGTACGTTCACCGAACCGGAAGTCGCCCATGTCGGGATGTACGAGCAAGAGGCACACGAGAAGGGCTTTGAGGTGGAAACCTATACCTACAAACTGGACGAGGTCGATCGGGCGATCCTGGACGGAGAAGACGAAGGCTTTGCGCGGGTTCACATCGAAAGGGGGATGGATAAAATCCTGGGCGCGACGATCGTGGCCGGCCGTGCCGGCGACATGATCAGCGAATTTGCCGTCGCCATGAAGGCGGGAGCCGGGGCTAAGACGATCGCGGCAACTATCCATCCCTATCCCACCCAAGCTGAAGTGAACAAGAAGGTGGTGAATCTCTGGCGCAAGGCGCATTTCACACAACGAACCAAGAATCTGTTGATCAAATTGTTTGCCTGGATGCGGCGATAAAGCGGCGCATCATGAACAGGGATGTTTCACCCGTGACTTGAAAAGAAAAGGAT
>JBBILH010000162.1:3751-3980 GCA_037445005.1 Nitrospira sp. | reverse complement strand
TGCAAACTGACGTCCTCACCGCCTTCTAATTTGTTGCTGAGTTTGATCTTGAGGCAATCTCCCTGATTCGCACGAATCGTCAGTGGTTGAATCCACTGCGCTTGTACGCCTGGAATCACAGCTCCTGAATCGAAACCCTCTTTCTCACGCCCTTCCCGGTTCTTGGTTTCCTCAGCCCTCACCTTGTCGATATTTTCGTCCAGCACGTACATGTACCCCGGATAAAAAT
>JBBILH010000162.1:0-3704 GCA_037445005.1 Nitrospira sp. | reverse complement strand
CATTGTACTGTTTCACCGGTGCGGTCGCCGGACACTTGCCTCCTCCGGTCATGGCCACCGGTTCGACCCGTGGATCGGACATGAGCAACATGTCCTGTCCTCCGGCCCCGTACTGGTGCATCATGGAGGAAGTATTGTACATGCCGGTGTTCACCGCCTGCACCTGCGGATCCTTGGACAACTGCTCCATGATGCGCTGGTGTTGCTGCTCGACCCTCGCAGATCGATCAGCCTTCCCTGACATTGCGTCTTCGACAATCGTCTGCCCCTTGAGTTGTTCCGCCCAGGAAGGCAGTTGGTGGGTCATCGCAACGTGGGAGGGGCTCTCCGCTGTCACCAGCGCAGGCATAACCCACAACGCGATCCCCGCGAGTCTACTAAGGACTCTTGTGGATGGTGGATAGAAACGAAGCATGGACCGACCTCCTTGCTGTTATTGATGTAGAAGAGTGAGACCGCCACTCAGTCCACTCCGCACTCCACAATTTAAGAAAATTTGAAGGAATAAGACAGTGTCGTAGTCACAACCTCGTTGAGAAACATGTTCGCTCTTAATCACGGGCAAGATACTGAACTTGATATGGAGTGTCAAGGATTCTATACCCAGCACTTCTCTTTCTCTACTACTATTGTCCGATCGGTGACTTCCGGTTGGCAGTACTCTTCAAATCCATTTCCAGCATCACTGCGCTATCGGGTTTCTGGGGTTCGATCCGCACCGGAATTCGGTCGACCATCAGTTTGATGATGGGGAGAGCGACAATGATAGGTGCCTGCTGCCTGGGATTGGAGTAGAACGAAATTCGCACGTTCTTTGGCCGGTCGTTAGGAATAATTTCCGGGACGATCTCCTTTCTCACGAATCCAACCAGCAATCCACTGCCATCGGAAAGTTTATGGATTTCGTAATCATTTGCGGCTGAGGGTGCTCGCTCCAAGACAAGGTCCGGACTTTCCATAACCAAAGCAAGTCCGAGGCGGCTCGGTGCGATGAAACCGTAACTACCCATCGGCACTTCCGAAAAACGCCCGGTGCTCACCTGGAGTTCACTCACACCGTTCTTAAGCCTCATGAGACGCCGCAACTCACCCTCACTGCCGGCGGATTCAATCACGACAGCCGCGGGCGCAGCCTTTTGTATAGGCAAGGCTTCCAGTTTCTCCCCCGAGGCGGTCTCGAGACAGTGCGGAATGCCGCTCAAGCTGATGCAGGTCAGTGAAAAGAGAGCCAGGGAACACCACCTCCGGCTGGTATGAGAGCTGTGGGTGGCAATGGGGAACACAGGTATGAATTCTCCGGACAAGTTGGCCTAAGGGTTTCTTGATTCTAAAAAAGCCAGCTAGGAAAAAGCAACCTGAGTCGGCTATCACGGAAGGACGACCAATCGTCCCGTCCCTGATTGCGCGCATCGAAAGCCCGTCAAATAGCTCGTCCGATCGGGCGAACCGGCATTGCGGCCGGCAGAACGAGCAACCTCCGGATCTTCATTCCAAGACCCTCCACGAAAAACCTTGAGTTCTCCGCTCTTGGGCCCTTGCGGATTCACGTCTTGACCGCGCCGATAGTACTCTGGGTCAAACCAATCCGACACCCATTCGCTGACATTGCCGGCCATTTGATAGACGCCATAGGGGCTTGCGCCCTTCTCATAGCGATTGACATTGGCGAGCGGTGGGTACTTAAATCCTCGCTTCGACCCTGGATGTGCGATATTGCTCCTGATCCAACCGGCCGGGTCGTTGCCCCACGGAAAAATCCGACCGTCTATTCCGCGTGCCGCCTTCTCCCATTCGGCTTCTGTAGGAAGCCGTTTGCCGGCCCATCGACAAAACGCGTCGGCTTCGTGCCAGCTCACGTTAATGACCGGATGGAGTGCGGTTTTTTCCGGAAACGGTTTCTCACGCCAGAACTTCGGCCAGTCCGCTCCTGTCCCTAGCACAAATCTGAGATACTCGACGTTTGAAACCTCAAACTGATCGATCCAGAAGGCATCAAGGTAGACCAAGCGCTGTGGCAATTCTTGCGGACCGGCATCGCGGTCTTTTTGAGGATCACTCCCCATGAGAAATGATCCTGCCGGGACCAAGACCATTCCACCTGGCACCTCCATAGCTCCCAACCGTTCCGCTTCATCCAGTGGAGTCCACAGCGGAGGCTGCTTGGAACTGTCGTGGTCAGCCATTGCCGAGACAGCCATTAGCCACACCAGACTGCACAACCCCATTACCAATGCACATCGCATGACGGCGGCAACCCCTGGCGATGTACTCTCCGCCTGCATCGATCCGATTTCCCCGTACCGCTCTGCTCTTTTCTATCGACCTCTGTCCGAGCTTCCTCTTTCACAAGGGACGCAGTCAGCAGAAACACAAGTGGGGGAACCGCATGAAACAGGCGCTTCCCCCACCGGTACGATGCTCTCTTCGCTCCGCTATTTCATCGCAGTCGAAGTAGCGCGAGGTTGCGGCGGCGTCTCAGCCCGCCTGGCTCCCATTCCAGCAGGGCCAAGCGGTTGGATTCGTGTATCGCTGGCTGGCAACACCCGGAGATACCCCCACTGGCCGGACTGGGTATAGGGCAGCCGCTGATTGGACCACACGAAGTCACCCACCTGGCGATACGGACCACCCGCCCCGCCACGCAGAAAGACATCAAGGGTTTCAGATCCTGCATACTCCACCACGCTGATCATGTCAGCTCCCGGCATATATGGTTCGATCGGCCACTCGTGCCCCTCGATACCGAACATCCCGTTTTGCTCACTGTTGGCCCCGATCAGGTGAATCCTGATTGGATCACCCGCATGGGCCTCGATCAGCGGTGTCACCGGATCTTCCGGCTTGTCGACGACGCAGGGTTGGAAGATCTTGCCCAATGAGCAACCCTGTTGCTCACGGAACGAGTACGGCTCCGCGCGGTAGTTCACCGACGTCAACCCCGCCACATTCTGCACATACGGCATAAATGCCGTCCCGATGATGTTGTCCTCGTCCTGAAAGAAGAGGGCCACATCACGGTAGTTCCGTTTCCCCACGTTCTCGGGCAACGTCGTATCCACGATCACGTCCGCTCGCCAGGAGTTCTTCTGTGAGATATCCGCGCCGCTCACCGGGTCCCGATATTGAGATCCCCGTGGACCGACGATGATCGCACCGTACAACCCATTCCGTGGATTCACGACAATGTTTCCGCCATCCCACACCAATGAGGTTGTCTCCTTGTTCAACGGATGGGCATAGTAGGTGTACGAACGCTTTTCCCCAGGCCCAATTGTCTGGTCGCCGCCATTGTTGCCGACGTTCAGACCTTGACTGTCTTTCGGATCAAAGGCCAGACCCGGCGCAAAGAACGAGGCCCGACTCGCCTTCATCTTATTGGTCAGATTCACTTTGATACAGTCGCCCAGATTGACCCGAAGCGTCAGCGGATGTGGAGTTGCACCGCTGGAAACCGTTGTCGCTTCACCTTCAAGGGCAAAGATCTTGCCTTCTGGCATGGTCATTTCGATCTTTCGCTCAAAGTCCACTTCAATGACGTCCGGTGCCTTCGGATTAAGCTTCATTGGACGATCCAATGCCACCACATTGAAGGTTTTCATCGGTGCGTCCGCCGGACAAACGGAGCTCGGCGTGGCAGGAATGGGAGAAGGGTTGGTTCCCTTTGGCAACGGCATCAAGTCGGGAACCCGCTTATCGAGTACCCG
>JBBILH010000161.1:0-3984 GCA_037445005.1 Nitrospira sp. | reverse complement strand
CAACGTCGGGCTTCTTCATTCCAGGGCTACTGCTGCACTCTACTCCATGTTAGAGGCTAGCGGGGACCATTGCTCAAAGCTTGACCGTCAGGTTACCGCAAAAGCGTTGACTGGCCTGGCCCGTGAAATATGGTTCCCGATCAGAGTGTGTACGCCACACCAGATTCTCCGCTACATGCTTCGAGGAAAGGGCTGGGAAGCGATGCTCGCAGAGTTTCCACATGCCTGTTTCATTTTCGATGAAGTACACGCTTACGACCCTCGCATTGTGGGACTCACCCTTGCTACAGCCAGACTTGTTACCAATTGGGGTGCGCGGTGCCTGTTTCTGTCCGCTACGTTCCCCTCGTTTCTGCAGGACTTAACTCGCAAGGCATTAGGGCAGATCCCCCTGATCGTGCCATCAAAACATCAAGAGGGAGACAAGGAAATTCTCGATAAGAAACGTCATACGCTGGAGATTCGCAATGGATCGTTGGCGGGAAATTTGGAAAGCGTCATCGATGCTGTGGAGTCTAGTCCCTCAACGCTTGTCGTATGCAACCACGTGCGTACTGCTCAGACGATCTTTGACAATTTGCGGAACCGCTTTGGAAACAACGTCTCCCTTCTCCATAGTCGATTCAATCAGGAAGATCGGAACCGTATCGAAACCGAACTCCTCTCCAGTTCACTGCCCAAAGTGCTTGTGGCTACGCAGGTCGTTGAGGTCAGCCTTGACTTGGACTTTCATCAGACATTTCTAGAACCTGCCCCTATCGACGCCCTTGTTCAGCGCATGGGCCGTGTCAACCGGGCGGGAATACGAGCACCTTCATCCGTCGTCGTCTTTACTGAACAAGTGAACCGTTACCAACTCTATTGCGAGTGTAAAGGTACTTCCCACGAGCCTCTATGCTTAGTGCAGCGATCGCTCAACGAGCTTCGATCTCTTGCTAATCCGATCAGTGAGGACGACCTTATAGGGGCCGCTGACCGCGTCTACAGCGAAGGCTATCGGAATGAGGACGCACGGGCGTACGAGGAAGGCTTCAACCATCCAGACATCGTAGCTTATGAGAAGCGCCTGCTTGCCGGTGCTCATCAAGATTGGGTTGAGCAGGTCATAGAAAGCACGGACGGCACAATCGAAGCGTTACCCTCCTCTTTGTCATCTGAATACGAATCTAGACGCAGACAAGGATTGTGGCTCGAAGCAGACGCACTCTTGGTACAGCTAAGAGAAAAATCTTTCGCACACATAAGAGCTAAACTCAACACATCTGCTGATCCATGGACTCTCAACTGTGTTTATTCATCACAGAGAGGTCTTGAACTTTAGAGTGCCAATGCGCATCTGCTCGCCTTCGACGGTGCGGCATTACTCGTGCTCGAACTGTCGCGGAGGTTAAAAATCGATGCACGGCATGCCGATTGACCGAGTTGCTCGACACCGAGGCGGGGCGAGAGGCGGACCGCCGCCGCAAGGAACTGTATGACCGCCGGTGAGCGGCTCGTTGCCACCAATATCCTCGTCCATGCTTATGTGCGCTTGGACCTACTACAACGGAGACGCCGCAGCGCATTCGTGCCGGGTCCTCTTGGCCCGTTCCGCAAGCTTGCTTGTGGCGCCCATTCACCTGTAGTACACTGGCGTCCTACACAGAAGGAGGTGCCGGTTATGCCGATGAGTGTGCGGCTGGACCCGAAGACAGATCGCGCCATCGCGCGCTTGGCCAAACAAAGGGGACAGACGAAGTCTGAGGTGGTCCGTGAAGCAATTGCGGTTCTCACGCAGCAGACCAAAACCGGAGAGCAGAAACAGCCATACGACTTAATCGCCCATCTGATCGGCTGCGTGGACAGCGGAGGGGCCAGGCTCTCCGAGAAAACCGGAGAACGGTTCGCCACCCTTGTGCGAGAAACGGCCCATGCCCGCCGTTCTCGTTGATGCCGGCCCTCTGATCGCCCTGTTGGATCGAAGTGATCCCCATCATGCCCTCTGCAGAAAGACACTCCGATCAATCCGCGATCCGCTCGTCACTGTTTGGCCCGTCTTCACTGAGGCCATGTATCTTTTGCGCTTCTCGTGGGACGCGCAAGAAGCGCTCTGGGAGATGGTGGAGACGGGGGCCCTGCGGCTGCTGACGTTGGATGAGGCTGATTTGCCTCGGATACGGGAGCTGATGCGCAAGTACCGAGATCTTCCCATGGACCTTGCTGACGCATCGCTGGTCCACATCGCCGAACGGGAAACACTGCGCCGCGTGTTCACGCTGGACCGCCGAGACTTCGAGGTGTATCGGCCTGCACGGTTGGGACGGTTTTCCCTGCTTCCCTCCCCTGACAGAGGAGACCGCGCATGAGTGCCTTTGCGTTAGAGCCCGATCCGCTCCCCCGCATTCATCCCGACGTCGCGGCGGCCGCTACCCGCGATCTCCCGCCCGCCCAGATCAATCTCTTCACCGGCGAGCCGGAAGCGGTGGTGGTGCCGATTGAGGTCGAGCCGCCGGATGGGGAGGAACAGATCATCGATGAGGGCATCCGGATGGTCAAAACCGGCGACACGTCCCAGGTGATGCTGTCCGGCTTCGGGATGTTTCTGTCGAAGAAGAGCGAGCGACTCTTGGTACGCCAAGGAAAGACGGTCGTTTATGAGTTTCCGTTGTTTCGGTTGAGCGAGGTCGTGGTGGCTTCGCGTGGGGTGTCGCTCTCCTCAGATCTGATCGAAGAACTGTGCCAGCGCGGCATTCGCTTGAGCTTCCTTACCAACGGGGGAAAACCCTATGCGATGCTGTCGTCCCCCATGCTGACGGCCACGGTGATCTCGCGGCGGGAGCAGTTGGCGGCGATCGCCGATGAACGAGGCGTCGAGTTTGCCAAGCTGGTTGTCGTCGGCAAGCTCACGAACCAGGAACGGCTGCTCCGCTATTTCGGCAAATATCTGAAGCAGGCCGATCCGGACCGGTTCGCGCGCGTCGATCGGCTCAGTGATCAGATTGCCGAGTTGCGGCCGGCGGTGCAGCGGGCGGCCGGCCCGCGGGTCGACGACGTGCGCGACTCATTGATGGGCTATGAAGGCGCCGGGGGACGGCTCTATTGGGACGGGGTCAGGGAGATCATCGGCCAGCGCGCGGAATTCATGGGGCGTGAGCATCGCGGCGCGCCCGATGCAGTGAACAGTTTACTGAACTACGGCTACGGCATCCTCTATTCGCAAGTCTGGGGCGCGGTGCTCAATGCCGGACTGGAACCCTTTGCCGGCTTTTTGCACGTCGATCGTCCCGGCAAGCCGTCCTTAGTGCTGGATCTGGTCGAGGAATTCCGGCAGCCGGTGGTGGATCGCACGGTAATCGCTCATATCAACCTCGGCGAAGCCGTCACGCTAAAAGCCGGGATGCTGGACGAAGAGACGCGCGCTCGCTATGCGGCCAAGATTCTCGAACGACTCGAATCGACCGAGACGGTCAAAGGCAAGAAGTACCAGATCAAGTCGATCATCCAGATGCAGGCACGCAGCCTCTGCACGTTCCTACGCCGAGAAGGCGAGTATAAGCCGTTCGCATTCAAATGGTAGGCCGACTTCATGGAGGAGGTTACCACGTATGTCTTGTACGATATTCCGGATGATGGGATTCGGGCCAAGATCGCCGACGTGTGCAAAGACTATGGCTTAGAGCGCATTCAGTTCAGCGCCTTTTCTGGAACTCTGACGCGTAATATGCGGGAGGAATTGTTTCTTCGGCTGCGCGACATGTTGGGCACCCGGCCGGGAAAGATCCTTCTGCAGCCTGTGTGTGAGAAAGATATCCGGCTCGGCTTGCGCGTGGAAAACGAAGATGCCGACACCGAACCTGAATCACCCCAAACTGATGCTTCGAGTGAACGACCTGAAGCAGTATGACTATTGCCCGCGCGTGGTGTATTACCAGTACGTCATGCCGGTCGAGCGAAAGGCGACGTTCAAAATGGAGCATGGGAAATCGGCCGAGACTCGCCTGGATG
>JBBILH010000160.1:0-4010 GCA_037445005.1 Nitrospira sp. | reverse complement strand
TCCGTCCTCGTGATGCACAAGGCGCTGTCCGCGTTCTTCCGCGCACTCAAGGAATCTCCCACGGGGCTGCTTCCCGGGGAAACGGAGCGGCTGACGGCCTTTGGAGAGTACACGGACTTCGTCGGGCTTCCGGAGTACCGTGCAATGGAGCGACGGTTCCTTCCGCGGGAGATCGTCGAAGACAAGTACGGGGAAAGGAGGTGAGACCCATGGGAATGACGCTCGCGGAGAAAATTCTTGCTCGCGCGTCCGGGCGTGCATACGTACAGCCCGGGGATGTCGTCGAACCCCAAGTCGATCTGGCGATGTCGCATGAGAATGCGGCGCTCGTCATCAACCAGTTCCACGAGATCTGGAAGGGAACAGGGAAGGAGGCCAAGGTATGGGATCCTGAACGGATCGCCATCATCTTCGACCACCGAGTTCCCGCCGAGAGCGCGAAGACCGCGACCAATCAGAAGAGGGTCCGCGAATTCATCAAGGCGACGGGAATCCAAAAGTTTCACGATATCCGCGGTGACCGTGGCGGCATCTGCCATCAGGTTCTTGCGGAATCAGGTTATGTGCGCCCGGGATATGTCGTTGCCGGCACCGACAGCCACACGACCACGCACGGAGCCCTCGGAGCCTTCGCCTGGGGGATCGGCGCGACCGAAATGGCAAGCCTCTGGGTGTTGGGCGTGGCGCTTGCTGTCGAGGTGCCCTCGACCATCAAGGTGGACGTCCGCGGCGCCTTCCTCGACGATGTGTCGCCCAAGGACCTTATCCTTTATATCATCAAACTGCTGACCGCCGAGGGGGCCAATTTTAAGGCGCTGGAGTTCCACGGGGAGGCCATACGGGCGATGCCGACCTCAGGCCGCATGGTCTTGTGCAATATGGCGGCCGAAGCCGGAGCCACGGCTGGGTTAGTTCCGCCGGATCAGGAGACGATCGCCTATCTTCGCGAGACCGCCCAGGTGGATGAGCGGATCGAGCTCCTTTCCCCGGACCCGGATACGGCCTATGCTCGCACGATCGAGATCGATCTGTCGGAACTGACGTTCCAGGTCAGTTGCCCGCACTCCGTCGATGCCGTGAAAGACATCGGTGAAATCGAGGGGAAGCCGATCCATCAGATCGTGCTTGGCTCCTGCACGAACGGGCGGTTGGACGACATCGCGGTCGCTGCGTCGATCCTGTGCGGCAAGCGGGTGGCCGATGGCGTACGGATGCTCGTGTTTCCCGCGTCGGCACAAGTCTATCAGGAGGCGATGGACCGAGGGTATCTCGGCATTCTTGCAAAAGCCGGGGCTGTCGTGATGAACGCGGGGTGCGGCCCCTGCCTCGGAGTCCATCAGGGCGCCTTGGGCGACGGGGAGGTCGCGCTCTCAACGACCAATCGGAACTTCAAAGGCCGGATGGGAAATCCGAATTCCGAAGTGTATCTCTGCTCCCCGGCGGTCGCTGCCGCCAGCGCTGTCACGGGCGTCATCACGAAGCCGGGAAGGAAGATCCGATGAGTACGAAACGAGTGGTGCTGAAGCTCGGAGATAATGTCTCAACGGACGTCATTTATCCCGGGCGTTTCATGGCAACGATCCTTCCGACCGAAACGCCGCAGCATGCGTTCGCTGACGAGACCGAGTTCAACTCGCGGCTGACGGGCGGCGCAATCCCGAAAGAGCGTGCCGTGATTCTTGCGGGGAACAATTTCGGTTGCGGCTCCTCGCGCGAACAGGCGGTCTCCTGTCTCAAGGGGCACAACCTGACCGTCGTTGCAAAGAGCGTGGCGAGAATCTTCCTGAAGAACGCCATCAATCTCGGCCTTGAGGTTGTAATTTGTCCCACGATTGAGGCGAATGACGGCGATGAGCTCGACATCCTCGATATCAAGGTGGTGAATGTCTCGACGGGACTGGAGTACGCCACCCAACCGCTTCCCGAAGCGCAGAACGCGATCATGGAGGCAGGGGGGCTTATTCCTTACACGCGCGACCGTCTCAGGCAAGGTTCCGCTGAGCCCCCGAAGCGGACCTACCGCATCGGCTGGCTTCCGGGAGACGGCATCGGGAAAGAAGTCTGCGATGCCGCGCGCCGCGTCTTGGATGCCGTCGGATTTCAGGCGGAGTACCGGCACGGCGATATCGGCTGGGACTGTTGGCGCGCGGAAGGCGATGCCCTTCCGGCACGCACCATTGAGCTGCTCAAGAATGTCGATGCGGCGCTGTTCGGGGCCATTACCTCCAAGCCCGCCGGAGCAGCAGAGGCGGAGCTCGCTCCAGGACTGAAGGGGAAGGGCCTTGTCTATCGCTCGCCGATCGTCAGGATGCGGCAGCTGTTTGACCTCTACGTGTGCCTTCGCCCCTGCAAGGCCTATCCCGGCAATCCAGGAAACTACAAGGAAGGGATCGACGTGACGGTCTTTCGCGAGAACACGGAGGATCTTTACGCGGGCGTGGAATTCTCCCCCGTGCCGGACGAACTCTCGGCTGTGCTGGCGAAGCTTTCGAAGAACTTTGCTCCCTTTCAGGATCTGTCGGGAGATGCCTACGCGATCTCCTGCAAGATCAACACGAAAAAAGGATCGGAGCGGATCGCGCGCGCCGCCTTCGCGTACGCGCGCGCACACAAGCGCAAAAAGGTGACGGCCGTCGACAAGGCGAACGTCGTCCGCGCGACCGACGGGCTGTTCCTCGATGCCGCACAGTTGGTCGCGAAAGAGTACCCCGAGATCCCGTTCGACCATGCGAACGTTGACGCGATCTGCATGTGGCTCCTGAAGAATCCCTTCAACTTTGATGTGGTCGTGGCGCCCAACCTTTACGGCGACATCATCTCGGACCTCTGCGCCCAGATGGTGGGAGGGTTGGGATTCGCCTGCTCCGGCAACATCGGGGAGAAGCTGGCGGTCTTCGAGCCGACGCACGGGTCGGCCCCGAAGTACGCGGGATTGAACAAGGTGAATCCCATCGCGACCATCCTGGCCGCGAAGATGATGCTTGAGTGGCTTGGTGAGACGCAAAAGGCCGCCGAGATCGAGGCCGCAGTCGCCAGGGTCATTCGCGAAGGCGTGGTCCGCACGTATGACATGGGCGGGGCTGCGTCGACGACCGACATGGCTGAGGCCATCGTCCGAGCCCTTGCGTGATCGTTCTCGCCTCTCGCCTCGGTTTCTCGCCATCTTCAATCACATGAGGTGACCCATGAAGATTCTTTTGATTCTTAATGACGCCCCGTACGGATCGGAGAAGACGTACAACGCGCTGCGGCTCGCGATGAAATTGCAGCAGGAGCACGCGGATGCGGAGGTGCGGGTGTTTCTGATGGCTGACGCGGTGACCGCTGCTTTGCCGAATCAGACCACGCCCCAGGGGTACTACAACATCGAACGGATGCTCAAAGCGGTGATCAGCAAACAGGGCGAAGTCAAAGCCTGCGGGACGTGTGTGGAGGCGCGCGGGCTAGAGAAGCTGCCCCTCGTGGAGCGCGTGGAAGTCAGCACGATGAGCCAATTAGCGCAGTGGGTCTGTGAAGCCGACAAAGTGCTTACGTTCTGATGGGGGGGCGGGGCTGCGACGGCATCGACCGTCACCTTGGCGGCGTGGACGCATGCAGAACGGGATCAGGGCCTCCATCGGGTTCGCAGCATCCAGGCGCCCGGAAGATGAACCGCATCTGGCCATCGAAAATCTCGATCGCCCCCGCACGAAGCCGGGGCCTCCTCAGACCGACGGGATCTGCGCCGACGACCGTTACTTGGCGGTTTCTTGCAGCGACTGGATGACCAGAGCTTCCGCGTCAAACCAATCTTCCAGGTCATAGCCATGGCGGCATCCGCGTTGTTCCCAGAGCTCATAGGCCTTCGCTGCGATTCGCTCGCGCCGGTCTTCGGGCCACATGAACTTCTGAGCAGACTCAGTTACTGCCGGAGATTGTACGCCTCCCTGTGCCCGACTCGCATCGGCTGGTGGTGGTACGCGTCGTGTGGCGATGGGCTCTTTCGTTTTCGAAGACCGTAGCATCGTGCT
>JBBILH010000159.1:0-4074 GCA_037445005.1 Nitrospira sp. | reverse complement strand
CCGTTGTACCACACGGCTCGCCGAAGACAAGAGAGTTTGTCAACACACTGTTAGCCATCCTGGTGCGCTTTCAGAAAGAATGACACCCGAATTATATTATGTGGTGACCATGTCCGACCTGTTGTTGAAAGGAGCGACGAATGAGCAAGCTTCAATGGGCACTGGCTCGCTGCGTGTGCCGATTTTCCGTTGGTGTATGGGCTGTCACAACGATGCTCCCCTTGTCGGTCCAGGCTGAGACAGCGCCGTTCAGTCAAGACGCGCTTCTTCAAGCGAGACAAGTGACCGTGGGGATTCTGGTCGATGCGCAAGATCAGCGAGTGCCGGAGAAGTATGGGAAGGTCGCCGTACGAGGAACCGGATTCCACCTGCGAGATGGCTACGTGGTCACCGCCAGGCATGCGGTGGAAAAGCACGACCCCACCACGGGAACCACTATTCAAAGACAAATTCGCCTGCTGACGAACGACCTTCACGAGCTTCCGGCGGATCTCGTCGGTGATAGTGCATTTATGGATGTCGTCGTCTATCGTATCAGCGAACCTCATCGGGGGAAACTGGTGAGGGGGACATCCTTCGCCACAGGAGATACGGTGCCGGGCATGGAAGTGTTCACCGTCGGCTATCCGCTTGGCTGGGGGCCGACGATGGCCTTCGGGCGGCTTGGAAATGCCAACACCTTTCTGCAAACCGTCGATACCCGCCTCCTACAGGCCGACCTGTCGGCCTGTAGTGGAAACTCAGGCGGGGGATTGTTCAATGGCCGGGGGGAAGTCGTAGGGATTCTCCACGCTGTGATTCAGACCGACAAGGAAGAAAACCAGACGTATTGTAGCCGAATGGCCTTTGCCATTCCGGGGGTTCTTGCAGAGCGTATCGTCAACGCGGCACTCTCAGGTAAGTCGCTCACATTTTCAAAACTGGGCGTCCATCTGACATCGGTGAAGGATGGAACGAAGTTGCGCGTAGCCGTAAAGGATGTCACCGAACCGGCCAAGGCTGCCGGCATTCAGAAACACGATATTCTGCTGGCAATCGATGGTACGGAGATTCTCGATGGAGCTCAGCTGAAGAATTATCTCATCGAGCGGACCAGCCCTGGCCAAGAGGTTTCAATCAAGGTGCGCCGAGTCGATGTGGATCTGACGTTTTATGTGGTGTTGGGGGGAGGATGACAGGAGGGAGACCGCCAGGATGGGAATTGATCCTAAGACGACTATCGGTTGCGTTGTGCCCTTAATTCTAGACGGTCCCTCTGGTGGTCTGAATCTACTTGCATCGTGTCCGGCATCTGGCGTTTCTCCACTACCGATGCGTAAACTGTAACAGTTAAGCAGGAACGGACGATGAAAATACGGACCATTCGCGGAAGAATCGTATTGGCCATTGTGCTGGTGGGCTGTATCCCGCTCTTGATTGGACTCGTCCTTGCCTATGTTTCGGGCATGCAGTCTCTTCGCGATGTGATCGGAGGAAATCTCCAGGCGGTAGCCATCCAAGCGGCTGATCGGGTAACGATGCTGGTCCAGGCCGAGGTGCAACGTGTGAGATTGCTAGGGTCAGCACCCTTACGGGTTCGTCAACCGGTCGAGGCGGTGAATCGATCGTATCCAAAAGATCACGATAGAGCGCAACATCTCATCTCGGAACGCATGCAGTTGTGGGGAAAGGGAGTGGAGAGCGCAGGACATCTTATGGACGCCGAGCTGTCCCGTTTCCTTCTTGAGATGAAGGTTCGTGGAGGAGATAAGGTTGTCGGTCTACTCATCGTGGATCAATATGGAGCTCTGGTTGCGTCCAGCTCCGATCCCGGCCGCTACTACTATGGGGACGAATTGTGGTGGAAGGCGGTCCAAATGGGTAACGGCGATCAAGTGCATATCAGCGGGATGATTCCGGCTCATGAAGGGTCGTTTCAGACTCCAGAGGAGACGATCGATATTGCGGTACCGATACTTGACGACCGTCAACGCGTGGTCATTGGAGCAGTCAAGGCATCTTACCGATTCGACACCCTCTTTGCCATGATCAAGGAAATTCATATTGGACAGACTGGTCATGCCATGTTGTATGACGACGCGGGAAATCCTCTGGTCTGTCCGATCCTGCCTAGGCAAGCGCACCGGATTCCGGGTCAGCTGATGACGATGATTGTTTCTTCAGAGCCTGGTTGGGGGATTGCAGAAGATGATGGACATGGTGGCATGGATACGGTTGTGGGGTATGCTCCGGTTTCTCAGCTTCGATTGCCGGATAATCCGTGGCACGTGTTTGTCCGGCAACAGCCTGCGGAGAGTTATGCGCCGATCCGTGACCAACTCCGAAATCTTGCGATCATTGGGCTCATCATGCTTGGGCTCCTATGGGCCATCGGGCGGTATGTCGCCACGCGTATCGCCCGTCCTATTCAGATCTTGCAAACGGGTGTCGAAGCGATCAGTCAGGGGACGTATGATCGTCCGCTTCATATCCATACGGGTGATGAATTTGAAGAACTGGCCGCTGCGGTTCACCGGATGGCCGATCGGTTGAAGGTATCGCGTGCCGAGCTCGAAGGACTCAATCAGGACCTGGCTCGCCGCGTGGAAGAAAAGACACAGGAAATTACGAGGCACATGCGAAGCTTGGAGTTGGCCGAACGGCTTGCCTCGTTGGGCAAAGTCGCAAGCGGGATCGCGCACGAGATCAACAATCCTCTTGGGATTATCTTGAATCGGATCGAATGTATGGAGGCCGATGCCTCTTGTTTACCGATGCCGGCCGAGGTGCGGAGCGATCTCCTGGCAGTCCGAGTGCAGGCCGAACGCATTTTGCGGGTGACGAGGAGCATTCTGACCTTCTCGCGCGGGACGGTTTCGACTCTTAAGGCGGTTGATATCAATTGTGTTGTGCGCTCGTGTGTCGCGATTGCGGGCGAACGGGTATCGGCTCTCTCTGTGAGACTTGAAAGGATCATCGCGCCATCGCTTCCTCCCGTAATGGGTGACCGCGATCGACTGGAAACGGTGATTCTGAACCTGATCAACAATGGCATAGATGCGGTGAGTCCACTGGGTGCTGGCGGCATAGTCTCGGTTCAAACCCGGCCTACGCAGATGGACGGCAGACCCGGGGTTCAGATAACGGTGTCCGATAACGGTCCCGGCATTCCGAATGAAATCATTGACCGGGTCTTCGATCCGTTTTTTAGTACCAAACCTCCCGGCCAAGGGACGGGCCTTGGACTGTTCCTCACCTATGGGATCGTTTCGGATCATCGTGGAAAGATCGAAGTGATGAGCAGGGGGGCAGGAGCGCTCTTCTCCGTTTTGTTACCCGCAGTAGGGTGCTTCCAGCAGGGGCAGGAAGAGGAGGTATGGGAATCTCAGGCAAAATTCTCATAGTTGACGACGAAAAAGAAGCGGTGGAAAACTGCCGTAGAATCCTGACCCGTATCCCGTTTGACTGCGTGGTGTCCTCGGACCCGGCTGAGGCGATCAAGCTGATCGAACGTGAACGCCCTCGCCTCATATTGACCGACCTTCGAATGCCCAAATTTGATGGGATCGAAGTCTTGACCGCCGCCAAACGAAAGGACCCTACGATACAGGTCGTCCTGTTGACGGCACACGCGACGGTTGAAACTGCGGTGACAGCGATGCGGTACGGTGCGTTTGATTACATCACGAAGCCTTTCACCAGTGATGAACTGGTGCAGGTCGTGCAGCGGGCATTCGACGTCCGCGCACAGAATGGCGGCAGTGTCGCACCATACCTCGCCGACACTCCTCTCGGACGAACACCAATCCAACAATCAGAAGAAAATGGTCCATTGGTTGGGAACAGCGCAGCCATGCGCGAGGTCGTGAAACTTATCAAGCGCGTGGCACCGACAGATTCGAACGTACTCGTCTATGGGGAAAGCGGTACCGGGAAAGAACTAGGGAAGGTCTGATTTATTCTGAATTTCGATCACGGGCCAGTCGAATATCAGGTATGTTGAGAGTTCGTTGGCAACAAAACGGAATTAATCAGACCTTCCCTAGGTGTTTAGTCCCAGCATTTGATGGTGTACTCTTCAGCCATCAATGGAGG
>JBBILH010000158.1:0-4184 GCA_037445005.1 Nitrospira sp. | reverse complement strand
CCACGTCGTCGTGTTCGGCGATGAGGGCAAAAAGAAGGAAGAAAAGAAGGGCCACGTCGTTGTGTTCGGCGACGAGGGTAAGAAGAAGGAAGAGAAGAAGGGTCACTAATCCCTTTCTTGGCGAGGCAAGCTGGCTTGAGGGGCCTCCCGCCAAGGCGGGAGGTTCCTTGGGCGTCCCTCCTACCGGTTCCCTTTCCCGAGAAACACCGACTGCAAACCGACCATCGTTTTGGCATCTCTGATCGCTCCGGTCCGGATCATCTCAATCGCCTCGAAAAGGGAGACCTCGACGACCTCCAGCACTTCATCCCGATCCAGGTTCTGCCGGCTCTTCGTGAGTCCGGTGGCCTTGTAGATATGAATCACCTCATCGGTGAATCCCGGCGCGGTCAAGATACTGGCGAGCAACTCGAGCGTTCCGGCTCGGTATCCGATCTCCTCCTCTAACTCCCGCGCCGCGCAGAGTTTTGGATTCTCCCCCGCATTGAGTTTTCCCGCCGGAATCTCATAAATAAAACCGCCTGCCGCGTACCGATACTGACGGATCAGGACGACGGTGTCGGCGTTCTTTAAGGGAACCACCGCCGCCGCGCCGGGATGGCGGACGATTTCAAGATCGACCGTGATGCCGTTGGGCAGGGCGACGGTATCGATATTCAGCGTGAGTACTTTGCCGCTGTAGATATTCTTAGTCATGGAGAGCTGATGGCTAATAGCTTATGGCGTACAGCACAAGCGAAGATGAATTCTCGGCTATCCCGTTTGTGCGGTTCGCCATACGCCATTAGCTCTTGGGTTTTCGATAGAACGGAGGTTTCACGACGGTCGCGGGAAAGACCTTCCCGCGGATGTCGATCGCAATGGAAGTGCCTGAGGCGGCGAACGAAGGCGGGACGTAGCCCAGGCCGATGCCTTTTTGCAGAAGGGGAGACAAGTTGCCGCTGCTGACTTCGCCGATCGGTTGGGAGGTCGCCGGATCGAGAATCTTGAATCCGTGGCGCGGGACACCTTTCTCCAACAATTCGAACGCGATGAATCGCCTTGCGAGGCCGCTGGTTCGTTGGGCCATCATGGCCGAGCGGCCGATGAACTCCCCCTTGTCGAAGCTGACGACCCAGTCGGCTCCGGCTTCCAGCGGCGTCGTCGATTCGTCCATATCGTTGCCGTAGAGCAGGTAGGCCATTTCCAAACGAAGGAGATCTCGCGCGCCGAGGCCGGCCGGCTTGATCCCCTGCCTGCGGCCTGCCTCCAGCAAAGCCGTCCATGCAGTCGAGCAAGCTTCTACCGGCAGATAGAGTTCGTAGCCCAGTTCTCCCGTGTAGCCGGTTCGTGCGATGAGGGCCGATCCGCCGAAGCACGCGGCGTCGATACAGTGGCGCACTCTTAAATCATGGACGGCCGAAATTCCGGCTGAGACCAGAATCTCTCGCGAGGCGGGGCCCTGAATTGCGATCTGAGCCATTTCCATCGAGCGATCACGCAACCGACAACCTTGAGTGTGCGCCGCCTTCCCCTGGAGCCACGCGACGAGTTTCTCACGGTTGGAGGCGTTGACACAAACGAGGAACTCATAAGGCCGCACATGGTAGATGAACACGTCGTCTTTAATGCCGCCGTCCGGCCCACACACCATCGAATACTGCGACTGGCCGACGGAGAGTTTCGCGACGTCGTTGGTGGTGACGTATTGAAGGAAGGCCAAGGAGCCCGGCCCTGTGACGCTGATCCGTCCCATGTGGCTTACGTCGAAGAGGCCGGCCTTGGTCCGGACCGTTTGATACTCATCCACGACGCCGGTGTATTGGATCGGCATCTCCCAGCCGGCGAAGTCGACGAGCTTCGCTCCTGCTTGTCGATGCTGTTCGATGAGCGGAGTCTGTCGCATATTTATCCGGCCGGCATGCCGACAGGAAGCCGGCTGACCAGAATGGGTTCTCCTGTCAGCGTGCTCGCTTGTTACGTGCCAGCAATCGTTATACTCCGAGCAACTCGACGTCGAAGATCAACGTGGCATTCGGCGGAATCACGCCGCCGGCGCCTCGCGCGCCGTATCCGAGACTCGCGGGGATCGTCAATCGGCGTTTCCCTCCGACTTTCATCCCCTGCACCCCTTCGTCCCACCCTTTAATCACGCGGCCCGCGCCGAGAGGGAAAGAAAACGGCTGGCCGCGGTCTACGGAGCTGTCGAATGTGTTTCCGTTTTCCAGCCGGCCTGTGTAATGGACGGTAACGGATTGTCCCGCAAGGGCCGTGTCTCCGGAGCCTATGACTAAGTCGACATATTGGAGCCCCGAGGAGGTGGTAACGGATTGGCCTTCCGGAGTCGATTCTTCAAAGGGCATATGACGTCCTTCTGTGACGAGGTGGCAAGAAGTGAGCGCAAGGTCATGGCATATCCGAGCGGCCGTCCGGTTCCGAGAAGATCGCCACGCTCGCCGTGTAGCCGTGGAGAAAGTTTTTCCCCCCGACGGGTCCGATTTCTCCCTGAGCGAAAAAGCCGGCGACCGGAATCGGTCCGAACCGTTGTTGAAGAACAGAGCTGTCGTGATGAGGTCTGCCGAACAGTCCCTCGCCCCGTCCGCAACAACTGAAGAGGAGCGCACCCAACGGCGGTCGGGGATGTTTCGCACGGTCTGTGGCCAGCAGCAGGTGCAAATCATCTCCGGCGGACTTCGCGTCTCGGAGATGAAATTGGACGGTCTGGCCCTCCTGCACGACGTCACCGACGGCGATTGCTCCGGTTTCCTGATCTGCGCCGACGAGATTCCTTACGAGAAAATCGCCGCGCTCGAACCGGCTCCGGTACTCATCGATTACGATGCCGACGTGGAGGGCGCGGTGCGCATGCCGCCGCTGTGACGGGTCCAGCGATTCGAACACCGCCTGCAGCCTCGACAACGCCGGCTTCCCGCCGAGCTCGTAGATCATATTGTGCTCGGCTTTGGTGACGACGAACGGATCACCGATCGGGCGGCAGCCTTGGGAAATGACGGTTCTCACTTCCAAGGGACCCGTCAGCTGCACACCGACCAAGCCTCCGTCGAACAGCGTGCCGTTGCCGATCAGTCGATTTTCACCGGCGCCTCGGCCCCCACCGGCCAATCCCCCCACGGCCAAGCCGTACGGATAACGATCGGCCATGACCGACAAGACGTCCGGCATCGGTGTCGTGAACGGATCGGCCAGCAGAACGAACGTGGAAGGCGCGGCGCTCGGAGCGGGCCAATCCGTCATGCGGATCTGGTCCTGAGATTGGGAAAATGACAGACGCAAGGGAACGGCACGAACCCGGGGCAGGCTTGCCGCCCAGAGGGTGAGCGACGGCCCGGTTTCGAGTTCCTGCCTGCCGGCGATGATGCCTTCTCCGGAACAACCAAGGCAGACGGCGTCTCCTAAGGCGTCCGCGACCATTGCGACGATCAAATCGGCCTTCGCGGCATGATGCATGGAAAAGAAGACGAAGGCGACGGTCACCTGGTTGCCGCCGATCTCCGCGCGAATGGCGTCGGTCACGTCGCGCAGGGCAGCTTCGGTATCGGCGCTCCGGGACAACGCTGAGGCGACATGAAACGTGGCGGCCGGCTTGGTGTCGGTGGCGTGGGTCATGGTCGTGGGGCGGCGCGATTCTACACGCCGGGGTTCATTCGTTCAGACCGGTCCTTGGCCAATTTCCTGTAATAGCGCCACATGTAGTTGTAGTAGTCGTCGAGCTGTGCCAGCAGGTAGTGTAATTCCGTGGGGTCTTCTGATTCCAGCGCCCGGACCATGCGGCTCTTGAGGAAGTCGCCGAAGGCGTCGGTCTTTTCCACTGCCGTCAGCAGCCGTAAGCCGCCTCCGATCTGATACTCGTTTTTCATCGACACAGGCTCCTTTGTTCAACGGCCGGCAGGAAGAATAACGAGCCGCGAGAGCGAATTGCAAGCGCGCGACGCCCCGCTGTTCTTCTCACGGGTTGGCCGTGAGGAGCAAAGACTTCAGCCGCTGGAGATCAATGGCCTCGACTCGACGGCCGTCGCGACCGACGACGGTCGTGGCCATGGTGAGGGCGTTGAGGATCGCTTCTTCCGTCGCCTCGACCGTGGCGGAGATGAGCGGATTCAGGTGGGTATCGGCCAGATGAGTCTGCTGAAACGTCGGGTCTTTGGGGTAGTGCGGAATCTCGTTTGCCGTGGAGAAGGCCAACA
>JBBILH010000157.1:3049-4199 GCA_037445005.1 Nitrospira sp. | reverse complement strand
CCACAGACGAAAGGCCCCCCGAAGACGGCATGATCAGAGCGCTTTGGGTCGGCGGTTATCATCAAGTTAAGCAGCCATTCCGACTAGTTCAGGCATTTGCCGCAGCTCGACAACGCGAGCCCCGATTGGTTTTGTCCATGGTCGGTGCGGGGCCGCTGGAAAACGAAGTGCGTGAGTATGTCCAGTCGCATGGTTTAGAGAAAGCGATTACCTTTTATCCGACGTCGTCTAGACAGATGGTAGCGACCCACCTCAGGCATCATCACTTTCTGGTGATTTCCAGCGAAACCGAAACCTTCTCCATTATCGTGATTGAGGCGCTTGCTTGCGGGTGTCCGGTTCTCAGCACACGATGTGGGGGCCCGGAGGAGACCATCCGTGATAGGAGCTTGGGCGAGCTCGTAGAAAATTCTCGGGAGGGGTTGACCGAAGGGTTCTTAACGATGGTGGATCGTCTTGCGAATTTCGACCGGCAGTACCTTCATGCCTATGCGCGTGACAATTACGGGATGGATGTAATAGCTAGTCGGATCGTCAAAATGTACGCGAAACTGTGCAGAAAGGTCGGAGTACATGAAGCGCCATTTGCGAAGCCGACTCAGGTCAGCATGTAACTTTGCGAAAGAACGGTGGCATTGGTATGCCGAAAGAATATTGAAGAGCTTGCTCCCGGTGTTTGCTCCGTTCGTCCGCCTCATGGCTGAGACCGGTTTTGGCACTGATAGGTGCTTACGGTTGGGATGCCTCCCGCTGAAGGTGCATTTTTACTCCCCAGTTCCCGATCTTGAGGACCTGAAAACGCGAGGTGTGTGGGGGAGTAGGAGCGCACTCTCCGGAGTGGAATTCGACGAAACCAAGCAACTTGAACTCCTAGCTCAATTGGGGAAAGAATTCGGGCAGGAATGTCGGTGGCCACACACCCAAACGGGTGATTCCAGTCAGTTCTTCACCAACAATTCCGGTTTTAGCTATGGCTGTGCTGCGGTGACGCATAGTATGCTGCGCAAGTTCAAGGCTCGACGAGTGGTTGAAATTGGCTCGGGTAGTTCGACGAAGGTGATTGCAGCCGCCTTGCGGGCTAATGCGAATGATCGACGTCCTGCCGCGCAATACACGGTGATTGATCCATTTCCTGGGAGTGAGATTGCAA
>JBBILH010000157.1:0-3014 GCA_037445005.1 Nitrospira sp. | reverse complement strand
AAGAGTCGAGCTTGTCGATTTTGAGTTGTTTCGGCAGTTGGAGGCAAATGACGTATTGTTCATCGATTCCGGCCACACAGTCCGAATCGGTGGCGATGTCAACTTTCTGATCCTCGACGTCCTGCCCCGGCTTACCAGAGGCGTGCTGATTCATTTTCATGACATACCCATGCCGTACGAGTACGCTGAAGTCTACTATACCAATCCAAAGTTTCGGATGTTTTGGACCGAGTCCTACTTGCTCCAGGCGTTTCTTTGCTTCAATAGCGCGTATGAGATACGCCTTGCCATGAGCTTTCTTATGATGGACAGGGCACGGCAATTTCAGGAAGCTTTTCCCCACTATGATCCCCAATGCCACCGTTATCTCAGCCATAGCTTCTGGCTACAACGGGTTCGCTAAGTTTGGCAGTGGTCTGATCATATAGTGTGCGTATCGGCTCTGCTCGCAAAGGCATTTGCTATTGCGAGGGGGGGGTATTGGGTTCATATGAGAATGCTATCGATAGTGGGGGCGCGCCCGCAATTTATTAAGGCCAGTCCCCTGTGTCTTGCCCTTCGACTGCGCCACCGTGAGATCCTGGTTCACACCGGACAGCATTATGACTATGGGATGTCCGACGTATTCTTTGCCGATCTTGGGATACCTGCGCCGGATTATCATTTAGGCATCGGCAGCGGTACACACGGTGCCCAGACCGGCGCCATGCTGCAGGCGATCGAAGCCGTGCTCGGCAAAGAACGGCCCGATGCCGTGATCGTGTACGGGGATACGAATTCCACGCTGGCCGGAGCGCTGGCGGCGGCGAAGCTTCACATCCCTGTGGCGCACATCGAAGCGGGATTACGAAGTTTCAATCGGGCGATGCCGGAAGAGATCAACCGCGTTTTGACGGATCATCTCTCTACTTGGCTTTTTGCACCGGCGGCAATCGCGCGTGACCACTTGGCGAAAGAAGGCATTCGGTCGGGTGTTCACATCGTGGGCGATATCATGTATGATGCGCTGCTCCTGCATCGGGGACGCGCCGAGAAGCGGTCTCATGTGCTCGAACATCTGGGCCTGAAGAGCAAAGGCTACTACCTGGCGACAGTCCACCGGGCTGAGAATACCGACCAGAAGGAACGGCTGGCAGGAATTCTTGAGGGGTTGAACGCGATGGATCGCCCGGTGATTCTTCCGCTTCATCCCCGCACCAAGAAGAAGATAGAAGAATTCGGAATTGATCCTGCCTCGAACGTGCAGTGCGTGGAGCCGTTGAGCTATCTGGATATGGTCAAACTCCAGGGGCATGCAGCGTGCGTCCTGACAGACTCGGGAGGCGTACAGAAGGAGGCCTATTATCTCGGTGTGCCCTGTGTGACCTTGCGCACTGAAACCGAGTGGGTGGAAACGGTCACGGCCGGCTGGAATATTGTGTGCGGGACGAATCCCGCAGCCATCGGTCAGGCGGTTCGGAAGATGGAAGGGTGCAGTGCTCCGCACCCTCATCTTTACGGGAGTGGTGATACTGCAAAGCAGATCGTTGACGTTTTGACTCGCACAGAATTGTAACTACTGTTTGTCGCCAAGGAATTCAGAATATGTGCGGCATTGCAGGTGTTGTCAGCTTGGACCTGGAGCGTGTTCCATACCTCGCACGCGCGCTCGAGGTGATGAATCACATTCAAAAGCATCGTGGGCCTGATGGCCAAGGTGTGTGGGCTCACCCTCGAGGCATGGTGGGATTTGCGCATCGTCGTCTGAGCATTATCGATTTGGAAACCGGACAACAACCGATGACCGATCAGGTCGGCAATTGGGTAACTTACAACGGAGAGATTTACAATTACCTTGAGTTGCGGGATGAATTGGGCGCCAACCTATTCTCGACACATTCCGATACCGAAGCGATTCTTCACGCGTATCGAAAATGGGGCCCCGATTGCCTCAACCAGTTTCGCGGCATGTTTGCCTTCGCCTTGTGGGATGACGCGCAACACACCTTGCTGTGTGCCAGGGATCCATTTGGGATCAAGCCGTTCTATTACACTGTCGTTGACGGCGTGCTGTATTTTGCCTCAGAGGCTAAAGCCCTGCTTCCCTTTGTCCCGGAAATCGAAACAGACGTTGAGGGTCTCAGAGATTATTTGACGTTTCAATTCTGCGTGGACGGGAAAACCCTCTTCAGGGGAATCCGCGAGCTGCCGCCCGGGCACCTTCTTCTTGTGAGAAACGGAACCGTGGAAACACGACGGTATTGGGAGGTTTACTACAACCTCGATTTCGATCACACGGGGAAGTACTTTGAAGATCGCATCAGGTCGTTGCTGCAAGAATCGGTCGGATTGCACCTGCGAAGCGACGTTCCCGTTGGCGCCTACGTCAGTGGCGGTTTCGATTCGAGCATTGTGACTTCCTTAGCGGCTGAGCGCACGGGAAAGCAATTTGTCGGCTTTACAGGAAAGTTTTCCTTCAGCGAGACTTACGACGAGAGCCGGTACGCTCGCGATCTGGCTCACCGGAGGGGATTTGTGCTCCATGAGGTCGACATCACGGAGGAAGACTTTGTTCATCACATCGAGCAGGTTTTGTACCATCTGGATTTCCCTGTCGCTGGGCCCGGGTCATTCCCACAGTTCATGGTGTCTCGGCTCGCTTCACGACACCGGAAGGTAGTGCTGGGGGGGCAAGGTGGTGATGAGATCTTTGGCGGTTACGCCCGGTATCTCATCGCCTATTTCGAACAGTGCATCAAAGCGGCTATCGATGGCACGATACATTCCGGCAATTTCATCGTGACCTACGAGTCGATCATTCCCAATCTGAGCGCGCTCCGGAATTACAAGCCGATGTTGCAACAATTCTGGCGGGAGGGCCTGTTCGAGGACTTGGACATGCGGTACTTCCGATTGGTAAACCGCTCGTCACTGCACGCGGATGAAGTGAATTGGGATTTGCTCGGGAAATATTCCCCCTTTGAGACCTTTCGTCGCATCTTCAGGGGGAGCAACGTTCAAAAGGAATCTTATTT
>JBBILH010000156.1:2941-4222 GCA_037445005.1 Nitrospira sp. | reverse complement strand
TGCTTCCTCGGTCATGATTCGGGCGTGCTCAGATCAATGTCGGACAGGCTCCTAGGTGGGCGTTCGACAAACGCTACCACCAGAAGCTTCCGTCGATTGGACATCCCAAGCAACACAAATCGTTCTTCGTCAAGTGAGTGGTCAGGATCTGCCATCAAAAGGTTCAGCGGATCGCCAAAGACTGTTGTAGCTTCATCAAAGGTCACGCCATGTTTGCGAACATTCGGTTCCGCTTTTACTGGGTCCCATTCGAAGATGTAACCCACTTACACGCCTCATACTGTACGGTGTTACATCGTCCGATGGGCCGAACTATTATGTTCGCTACTGGCTGCCAGAGCAAGGTGGCGTGGGGAACCAGCCCACTGGGTCGTAAGTCTACGAGGAACTCCGACTCGTATCAATCCCCGCTGAAGAAGAAAATGTCGTTAGAACCCATGGTTTCGCTGAGACACCGCGTGTTCAATCTTCGGGAGAATTTTGTCACGGATTGCGGGATCACCTTCGTGGCCGTTGCACTTGCGCCTGATCCCGAAGGCGTTGCGCGACTTCCTAAATGTAGTCAGCCTTACCTAACGTGACACTTTCGACGGAGCGTTCATCGACATCTACCCAAAGTCGCTGATCGTACTGAGATCCGTCACCAAGGCCTCTGGATGGCCAAGTGCATTCAGCACCAGCTCGACATACGACTCAAGCGTGTCCACCAAAGCCGTAGTCGCCAGCTCGATGCGGCCGTCTGCCGCCGCCTGGCGGATGCCCGCAATCCTCCTGCAATCGATGCAATCAAACTGCAGCGAGTCATGTACAGAACAAGAACGGCATGGATCCTCACCTCTTTGACTGAAATTACTGAAAGTATAGCCCGTTCCCTTGAGGAGAGAAATACCGACCGTAAACTCAAAGAAATGGGTCCCGCTACTGGGGTAACAAAAGAAAAGAGCCCGACGACCTTTCGGTCATCGAACACTTTTTGTAACCCGGTACCCCCCTACTTTCCCGCTGCCTCGCGGCAGCGCCGCATCCTTTGAGGGCTTCATCGCCTCACAGCAGAGGTCTCCGCTTTTTCTCTGTCTCAGTCCACCGTGAATTCGCTGGTCATGCCATGGAGGAAATGCGGCCGTCCGTCGCTCGTATCAGCAGCGAAGCAGATGAGCCCGTACCGTCCTCGTTCAAACAGCCCCGTAAAGTACATGCGGTCACCTTTCTCAATCGCGGTAATCCCTCCCACTAATTCCCCACGAGGCGGACTGGACGAGCCCGGCTCAAACGACGTGATCA
>JBBILH010000156.1:0-2929 GCA_037445005.1 Nitrospira sp. | reverse complement strand
GAGAGCTTCACGACGACGACCTCATGCGGCTGCTTCCCATGGTTCACGACTTCGATCGTCTGCAGACCGGCTTTCATTGATTTCGAGAAACTAAACTGATAGTCCACTAGCTTGATGACGAGTGAGGGCGCGGGCGACGAAACCTTCACAGCCTTCCCACCTTGGATGGACAGTGCCTTCTGCATGCCAAGCGCGACATGCGGCACCCCGTTCTTGTCCGGGATCCAACAGGTGAGGACATAGTCTCCTTCCGTCAAGTTCAGCGTCGCGGAGGCCAAGTCTCCCGGAAGATGGGCATTCGGCCCTCCGGCATAGTGCACCCATTCCGGGAGCCGAGCGGGATCGGCCGCAACAGCCGCACGGAAATCGGCCGCGGTTTTGCCATGAAGCAACTTCAAGAATTGAATGTGGTGAAGATCCTGACCTCCATTCAAGACCCGGACGGTCGTCAGACCGGCAGGGAGACGGTCGGGACCGCTGAAGCCGTAGTCGTGGGCCACAAACTCCACTGACGTCTTTCCTGTCCGCACGTCCACCGCACGTGTGCTCGTGCCTGCCGAAACCGGCACTGACGTCGCCGCCACCACCAAACCCGTCAGAACCCCATAGAATACATCTCGCATGGTACCCTCCACCTGGTTTATTCGTTGGAAATCCGAAGCGCGTATCTCTCGGCAACCCTAGCACGGATGGCAACGACACGGTTCCTAAGACTATGCTAAGGTCTTCCTAATTTTTTCCTAACCACCGACATCATGATTCCCGATTCGATCGTTCACCTTCTCGAAACCGGCGTCTCGGTGATGGTCGGCACGCGCAATGCCTCGCTCATGCCGGAATGCACGCGCGCCTGGGGCATCCAAGTCTCGCCGGATCGCCACGCCGCGACGATTTTTCTGTCCGAGACCTTCGCGGGCGAGACGATCGACAATCTCCGAGCGAACGGGATGATCGCCGTCACCTGTACGCGCCCGACCGATCACATCACCTGCCAACTGAAGGGCCGGGTCACGGCCATCACGCGGATGACGCAGGCCGGGCGCGATCGCTCTCGACAGTGGCATCACGATTTCATGGCCGAGCTGAAAGCTGTCGGGGTGCCCCCCGAATTGCCCGAAGCGTGGATCGTCGAGCCGACCGTGGCTGTGGAGTTCGCAGTGAGTGAGGTCTTTGATCAAACCCCTGGATCGGGCGCTGGGAGGAAGATTGGACAGTGAACAACACATCGCTGCAGCTCGAGGATCTGTGGGCATGTTTTCAAGGGATGGTCCCCGCGGCCTTGAGTACCTGTGCGATCGACGGCACGCCGAATATCACCTTTATCAGCCAGGTCTACTATGTGGATGCGAGGCATGTGGCCATCTCGTTCCAGTTTTTCAACAAGACCCATCGCAATGTCCGCGAGAACCCGTTTGCCTGTGCGGTCGTCTTGGACCCACGCACGTTGAATGCCTATCGCTTCACGCTCCGCTACGATCACTCGGAATCCAGTGGGCCGCTGTTCGAATCCATGTCGCTCCAACTCCAGGCCGTCGCGTCCTACTCCGGTATGAGCCACGTCTTTCGCCTACTGGCAGCCGATGTCTATGAGGTACATGGCGTCGAACGTTTGGAGGGTTTCTCGCACCTGCCGGTCGCTGCGCCGTCTGAACGTTCTAGCCGCTTGTTCGTCGACCTGGAATTGCTCTCGCTGCGACTGATCGCCGAACGGCTGAATACCGCACAGACGTTAGAGGACGCGCTGCACGGCTCGCTCCAGCTCCTGGATGAGCACTTCGGCTTTCACCATTCGATGATCCTGCTGACCGATGAACGTAACAACAAGCTGCTCACGATCGCAAGCCACGGGTATGTAGAGAACGGCGTCGGATCGGAAGTCGGGATGGGTGAAGGATTGATCGGCATGGTGGCCCGAGCACAACGAACCCTCTATTTGTCGGCTATGGATCACAGCCTGCGGTATGCCCGTGCGGTGCGGGACCGGGTGGAGGCCCTGGGACAGGCCGAGGCCATCGCACGTGAAATCCACCTGCCCGGCCTCCCGGACGCGGCCAGCCAGATCGCCGTGCCGTTGATCACACGCGGACGCTTGGTGGGTGTGCTGGCGATCGACAGCAAGGATCCGTTGGCGTTTTTGCCACGTGAGAATACGCTGCTCACCGTAATCGGCTTCCAACTCGCCAGCACGATCGAGCTGCTCAGCCGCGACCAGGACGAGGCCACGGCCGAGCCGGTCGTCAAGGCCTCTCCGACTCCCACGTCTCGTGTACTCACGACACGGCGCTTCACCTACTTTCAGAAGGACGACTGCATCTTCGTGGACGGCGACTACCTCATCAAGAACGTCCCGGCTAAAATTCTCTGGCGCCTGCTCACGCAGTACCGTGAGACCGGTCGCGTCGAGTTCACCAATCGGGAGTTGCGGATGGACGTCTGGCTGGGACTGCCCGACTACAAAGACAATCTGGAGAGCCGGTTGATTCTCCTGCGCCGTCGGCTCGAGCAAAAGTGTCCCGAGGTGCGAATTGTCCCGCGAGGCCGCGGCCGATTTGCCCTCGAAGCCGACGCTGCGATCGATCTCATAGAAAAGGAGGGTTGACGCTACGCGAGATGGTACTTGCTTTGGACCATGCCGCCGGGATAGGTGCGTGTCGCAATATGGCGTAGACGGATGTCACCCGGCAAGGAGCCGAAGAGAGGGATTCCCCCGCCGATGAGCACGGGGCAGACGACTGATGATGAGCCGGTGGATCAGGCCGGCGCGCAAGAAGACCTCAATGGTGATGCCACCATCCACATAGAGACGACGAGCACCGGATGCAGCCAGTTGGGAGACAATCTCGGTAGGAGAGCCGGTCATCTGTAGAAGCTAGAACTTAAGGAAGGTCTGATTTATTCTCCTCGCGAGATGTGCTACGGGTAGCGCAGC
>JBBILH010000155.1:0-4309 GCA_037445005.1 Nitrospira sp. | reverse complement strand
GCCGGCACGGCAGGCTTCCATTTCACCGGCAGAGATTGGACGTGATGCATCCTGCACGTCCGTTTCGCCCCGGCAGAACTTCTTGAACCCGCCGCCTGTCCCTGAAATGCCAACCGTGACTCTGATCGAACCTCTCGTCTCTTTTTGAAACTCTTCCGCCACAGCTTCGGTGATGGGAAAGACCGTGCTGGATCCATCGACCTTGACCAAGGCAGTGGATTCCGAATGGGTGTCAGCCAACGGCCATGCCAACAAGCATGACAGAATCAGACCAGCGGCACTCCACCGCACCGAACTTCGCTTCATAGACTTCTCCTTCGTCACAACGCGCAGACTATCGAGGCCACAGCGTCGCAATCTATAACCCAGGCTTCCCAAGATCATTACAACCGTGTTAACTATGAGTAAACTTTTGATCGACGGCCGGTCCGGTTCGCGGTTACACCGAGCCCATCGAAAGTTAACAACTCTGTAACAGTCCCGTCATGCTGCCGCAATGCGGGTTTTATATGGTTTCTCCAGATATCAACCATCAGAGGAGGTATTCATGGGCACATTCACTTCTATCCTTCGGATGAGTCGTCAACTTGCCGTGCTGTCGCTTTCCGCGGCTGGCCTCTTTGTTGCGACGGCGCAGGCCGCCGATCCGGTGTTACTCAATCCTAGGCCGTCCGTCGCTCACGCGATTGAATCGTACGAAGCTCCTCCGAATTTGACAGGATCGGTGACGATCACCGGGTCCGAAACCATGAAACCCATGATGACCAAACTCGCGGCTGAATTCATGCGTCTTCATCCCGGTGTGACCTTCACTGTGGAAGGCACCGGCTCAAGCGCCGCAATCCGGGAGTTCTCAATGGGGCTCTCCCTGCAGCGTCGCGGCGACAAGGCTCGAGAGGGACATCAAGGGGGCGGTAAGGCCCAACTGTTAGCAAGTTCCCGTGAATTGACGGAGAGTGAAACGGCCGCCTTCCGGTCTCATCATGGATTCGCACCGCTTGGCATGCCGGTCGCCATGGGAGCCGTGACGGTCTTCGTGCATGGGCAGAATCCGGTCGAAGGACTGACGTTGGCCCAGGTGGATGCCATATTCGGCACCAGCCGAAAGCGGGGCGCTCCCACGGACGTCACCAAGTGGGGACAGGTGATCCAAGCCCCGGGATGGGACCATCAGGACATACACTTGTACGGACGGAACAAGGAGTCGGGAACCAGAGAGTTTTTTGCCCGCACGGTGCTGCTCGGCGGCCGCCTCAAGGACGATGTCCGGGAACAGCCGGGGACGGCTTCGGAAATCCTGGCCATCGCTCGCGATCCATTGGGCATCGGCTATGCCGGGACCGGCATGCAGACCTCGATGGCCCGTATCGTGCCGATCGCCGAAAACGAGGGAAGCCCCTTCGTGCTTCCAACCCAGGAGACCGTCACGGCCGGTACCTATCCCTTGAGCCATCCCCTCTACCTCTACGTCGAAGCCGGGCCAAAGCAGGCAGCCGATCCGGCCGTGCTGAGCTTCCTGCGCTTCGTGAACAGCCGCGAGGGACAGGAAGTCGCCGTCCGGACGGGATTCTTCCCTCTGACGGAAAGCATGGTGGCCAAGAACAAGGATCTGCTGATCGGAGCTTCTTTGACCGCCAAGGTGAAAGATAACGGTCGTTGACCGACGGAAACCACCGTCTGACTGAAGCGCGTCCGGAGACCATCCGGACGCGCTTTGCTTTTTGATGAGCGCCGGGCTTTACCCCTGCCGCCTTCACGGTGTAATGTCGCTGGCGCCGTGGGAGGAGGATCGATGCTGATGACAGCGTTGCGAACAGGCCTAGCAGGGTTGCTGCTGCTGACATCCACCCTGGCCGGTTGCGCCAGCGCCCCGGCTCCTCGTACCGTCCATCAAGACCATCGCATGATAGTGGAATTGCGGTCGGATCCCAAAGCGGGGACAGGGCATAGCCATCCGGCCACTCTGACACAGGAACAAATGGTTCGGATTCTCTCCGGCGTCCGGGTGCGCAACGACCGTTATGCGGTCCATCGTCTCTTCTCGGGCGAGGCGGAGGAGCGGCAAGCCTTCATCTCAGAAGAGGTCTGGGCCTTGGCCACCCCGCTCGTCAAGGCGCTCGCAATGGCGAAGCCGGACGAACTCGTGACATTCTACCGACGCATTTCCGATCAGATGACGGGATTGGCCTTCACAACCGGCGGGATCTTTCTACGAGGCGATGATGTCTATCTCGTCCTGGCGAATTACCGCCAGTCGCCGAGCGACGCCATGGCGCTCGGCATTCCGGCTTATGAGATAGATCCGGTGGACGATCCGCTCCTTCCGATGAGACGGGCCGGTTACAGCGTCGGCTTCGTCCCAAAGGAAGCGGAAGTCCACCCGATCGGCGAGACATGGCGATGGGATTACTCAGACCCAGGCAAGATCGTCGTCATTAATACTGCTCTGGTTCTGCGCCCGTCCTCTCTCGATCGCTGAGCCATCTATCCCGCCTCAATTAAAGAACCATTGCGCCTGGATGCGAAAGAGGTTTGCATTGAACTCGGATTGTGGGGCCGTGCTGGCCAATGCCACACCGGGCTGGGTGAGGGTTGAATGGAGTCCCTCCTTATACATCCACTCGGCGACAAAGCGCCAATGGGTGTCGGGTTCCCAGACAAGACCCACGTTGATCGTCTTCGACCGGCCATCCACGCCTTGACTGCTTTTGATGCCGCCATAGTATTCCCCCCAGCGGAAATAGCCCGTCAATTGGCCGACATCCGAATAGCGCCAAGTGTAGTAAGGCTGCACATATCCGCCGTACAGAGCCGACTCGCGGATAAAGCCTTGCGCATCACGCTGTGGTCCACGGCCCAGCGTATACTCGGCCAATACACCCCACGGTTGCGGAGGAGTCCAGACGTACCAAGTCAATCGCTCATCCAGAACCCGGCAATTATTGGCATTACCGTCTTGTCGCAGATCCACGGGACAGCGTGAGTGTACGCTGGTAGTTGGAAGGTTGACGGTAAAGATACCGCGATAGGCGAACATGCCGGCTTCCAGTAAGCGGCCGTTGGGCAATTCAAAGGGATGAGCGAGCCGCAACCCGACATGTTTGTCTGAATTGAGCTCGGCTCGGTTGCGCCCTTGTCCGTTCCAGACCATGATCCCGAAGTCGCCGTAGTCGCCGGGACCGTTGTGATAGGTCGCCAGCTGCGCATACCGCTGCCGCGAGATCTTCGGAGACCAATAATAGGCGACTCCCAGATCGCGCTCGCCGGGAGCGCCGCTTTGGATCGACTCATGGCGGTCCAACTCTTGGCGATTGCTGCTGGACCGGTAGGTGTCAAAGGCGTTCGGTGTGCGATGCTGCCCGAACCGAATCCAGTGCTCTTTATCTTTTGTGATAAAGAAATCGCCGAACGCGTCCACAATTTCGAGATTCGAGAGAGCCTGCTGATTCCCTTCATAAGCCGGCTGAAAGTAGAAGGCGAGGCGGTCCGATATTTGGCCTTGGAACACCATGCGGATTCGACGGATGTAAAAAGTATTCGGATCGGTGGTGGCCACGCGGTCGCCGAGCGGAATGTCCATCATCGGGTTGTCGAGAAGGGCATAGCGGTTTTGAATGTAGCCGCTGATGCGGATCCGCTCGTACCAACGCGGGCTGCTCAACATCCCGACTTCCGCGCTGGCGACTTCGGCCCTCTTTTCTTCTTCCGCCTTGATCCTGATCCAATCGTCGGTGGTAATTACGCCCCGTTCGAGCAGGATATCTTCCAGAGGGCTAGGAAGGGCCTGTTGAATTTGGGATCGCGGCCCAATGGTGCTTGGGCTCGGCGCCTCCGGAGGTCCGGCCGGCGGCATGGTGACCGGTGCCTTCGCTCCTTCCTGTGCCCACGCATTGGGTTCAGTCCACGGCAAGGCGAACCCGAGCAGACATAGAATCAACAACTGAACGGAACCGTTCAACCCCTTCATCGCAACCATTCGTCCCTCCATTCTCATTCGCCCGTCCCCTTGATCCGGTTTCTCGTAAAAGCGGAAACCGTTCCCTTGTCGCAGCGAAATCTAGAACGAGGATGTGTCGCAACCGTGACAGGCCTGTTACAGGATTGTTAATTCTCTCTAAGGAACCGGTTTATCGGCTTGAAAAATGAGGGCAGTTAGAACATGCGGAGGTAAGGAACACTGCTCTCGCCCTTGTTGAACTCTCGTCGCAGTACGGCGTAGGCGGTCTTGGTGGTTTCGTTGACGGTGATGGCCAAGCGGGCGGAAAAATAATCGGACTTCACGTCGTAATCGGGTCGCAGGCGGGCGCCG
>JBBILH010000154.1:0-4389 GCA_037445005.1 Nitrospira sp. | reverse complement strand
GAGCACTGTCCCCAGTCCACCTCGCGGTGGCAACTCAATTCATACCGTCTCCTTTCTGCAAAGTCCTCATGGCATGGGTTTCCTATGCCGGGCAATCGCACTGATCGTACAGGGCGCTTGCACAGCGATGCCGCCAAAACCGAGGCTACGCAGGCATGCTTGCCTAACCATGGCGCGGGGCCGTCTCACTGATGTACGAGGCCGACGACGTAATGGGCTCCATTGACCGCACGTTTCTATCCATCATAAACGATAGGGTCTTATCACGTGATCGACCCACCTACAAATAGATTGCTTCAATGGTGAGCATTTACCAAGTAGATCGTGTACCGCGAGCACAGTTGGACTCTGGTGTTTGAACGCCGAGGGTGCTGCCGGGCAAGGCTTCAATTTCAAGCGGACAGCATATACCGGAAGCACCGCCAGTAGATACAAAGGGGATAACAACGACGGACTATCCAGCTTTCCGTTGAGCGCAGAAGGTCACATTCCCTTCTGACCTACGGCGAGAGAAAACTCACCCTCACCTCCGAACTACTGAACCGGCATCATCGTGGTGATGACCGTGGCGATTAAGATGTACCATGGAATGCCGAGCGTGACGTTGTAGGTAAAGGTTAGGCCAAGAGAAGCCGCCAATCCCAGGGTCGGACTCGCCTCAGGGATGGCGAGTCGTTGAATGGCGGGGACCGCGATATACGAGGCGGACCCGCAGAGGACGGCAAACAGGGTACAGGTGCCGATTTCGAACGGATGGCCCAGGAACATACTGTACAGGTGCGCCATCAGCATGCCGAAGGTCGCGAAGACATTCGGAGCCCAAAACCCAAATAGGATGAACTTCCACCCTGCGGTTCGGAGATCTTGGAGGCGTGTGCATGCCGTCATGCCCATCTCGATGAGAAAGAGACAGAGAATCGCCGGGAACAATTGCACGAAGAAAACATCGTTGGCGGCCGTTACCTTCGCTCCTTGTAGTCCTGAAATGAATCCGATTACAATTCCGCCGAACAGCAAGTACAGACCGGAGTTCAGGAACACTTCATGGAGCACCCTTTTGCTAAAAATACCGGGAGCTTTGACGGCTGCCTGCTGTCTGGACGACTCCACAACCCGAGCACGGCTGGAAGCCGTCTCTCGTGAGGATCTTTTAGTTTCGTCGAGTTCGTCAAGTTCATCGATCTGGCCGTTCCAATCCACGCGTCTCGCAGAAGGATCATATCCGGGCTCGCCCGGCATATTCCCTAACGCATCCATCAAACCGGTGGCGTGCATGCGGGCCACCAGCCCTAGGGCGACCAGACACCCCGGGATCTCCATGACCGCGAGCATGACCGGCATATAGGCGGCATAGGCGATATTGGAGGCCGTCAAGACGCCCAGACACGTGACAAACGTACCGGCCGAATCGGAACCGTAATACCCGGCCACTGCCGCCGCATCGATTTGACGAATGTTCGTGAAACGGAGCACACAATATGCGGCGATACCAATGAGCAAGTTCGTGACGAACCCCAACGCCATGAATCCACTCGCGCGTCCAAGCTCTGTTGCGGAGAGCGATGCGAGTTCCTCTCCGCCATGCCATCCAATCGAAATTAAGAGATAAATGATGAGACCCTTATAAACCGCGTACGGAAACTCAAAGGGGACTTTGAGTAGCGGTATCAGGAATCCCAAATAGAAAAACAGCAGTAAGGGCTTGAAGAGATTGTGCAAGAAGTTGTCAATAAATTGCTCAAGCATGGATGTGTCCTATGGCTATGACGTAGCCCTGCCCCGATTCATCATGGCCCACAGCAAATCGTGTTCCAACCCTTGAGCTAGAGTACCGGATCAGATTTATTGGAAGTTATGACCGTACGGCTTTCTATGATCCGTAGCGATTGTGCAAAGACTCGCTTCGTACGAGAATTGAAGTGCATGGGCGCACGGCTTGCACGTTGTCATCTGCACGAACATCCGTAGTGTTCCGCTGCAAATCAATGCACATCTGATCGAGTTTTATCCCAGCGCATAAAATAAACGTAAATCTGGTAGGCCAGCACAAGCACGAAACCGACTCCAAACCAGGCGAAGCCGGTCTTCAGTCCATACGAATCAGTGGTTGCATACGGTGCCACGTGGTGGAGCAAGGGGTTTCCGTCAAAACCATGGAGATTGACGATGTCGTGGCCGCTCCCACCTTTTCCAGAAAAGGGGGCCATACCGGCTGAGGCCCAGTCAGGCACCGCCAACCAAGCTAGCATCAAAAGGCCCGCATACGCTTCAGCATTTCGCACCTCCTCTATCATTCATTAAAGGGCTTCTATTGCCCTACGGTCTCCCATCATCAACTTGCACCGAATATGGCGGCTCATCGTCTCCTCTCTACCCCTTCTACCCCTCGTGCGGAGGCAAGAATGAGACGGTCGCGGTTTTGACATCGTACATTGCTCCGGCGATCGCAATGGCCTCTTTGCGTTCGAGCTCGCGAAGAATTGTGCTCTCCTTGCGTATGACACCGATCGTTCGTTCGACGTTTGTACGCGCGACTCGCTCGACGAAGGCGACATTGCTTGACCGGCGAGCTCCCTCGTATGGGGTTTCAGCCACTGCGGGTCGGATACGACTGAGGGGCCCGTGAGCTGACCCAGCTCGACGCCATCGATCGCGCCCACGATCGCGCCGCATGACGAGTGACCCAATACGAGCGCGACTTTCGCACCGGCTACGTGGCAGGCGAACTCGAGACTGCCGAGAATATCGGGATTCGCGACATTCCCGGCCACTCGAACGTTGAAGACATCCCCGATGCCCAAATCCATAATGAGCTCGGCAGGAGCACGGGAGTCTATGCAGCTCAAGATCACGGCGACCGGGAACTGACCGGCGGCTCCTTCCCGCTGCTCTCGTAGGAAATCGCGATTGACGCGCAGCCCCCTTCGGAACCGCTCATTGCCGTCCTTCATCATGTTGATGACGTCAATCGGACTTAATCGGTCACGATCTTCTTTGGATGAGGCCCAAACACGGCCTGTGTCGAGAAGACCGATACTGGCGGCGACCAAGACGGTGGAGACGGCTAGGAATTGCCTTCGGGATGCCATGGTTGTTTCCCTTCCTTTGGGAGACTGCACCTGGTAACCCTTAACCCCAGATTCAACGATCAATCTCGCGTCTTACCGATCTTGGTTCGGCAGTATTTCCCGCTCTGCCCGTAACCAATCATCGTCCGCATGGCCGTCTATTCCACCACGTTGGAGATACAGTTCATACGCACGCAAGGCGATCCGTTTCTGGACCGAGAGCGCGGGATCTCCTGGCGCCACTCCACTCATCGTCTTCTTGCGATTTTCCCGCTTCATGGCATTTCCTCCTCTCTGTCGCCGTACTGCTCACGGATCAGCTATGGGAACCTGAGGAGAAGTTGATCCGCCTCCTCAGGTGAGTCCCAAGGCTCCTCAGCGGTTCATCGGTTCCATGTATGGGTGCACGTACTCCACGATGATTTTCCCATCTTCGGCCACGACCGGCTTGTTTCCTCCAGTCGTCCTGAGTGGGATAAGGAGATACGCGTTCCCCTTCGAATCGACGACCTCCATATGCGACACTTCCTCGTCCAGATCCTTGACGTTCACGTTCTTTTGTGCGGTGGGTTTCGCTTTCAGTGCCATGGCCCCGCCGTCCATAGACGGTTGGTCGGCTGCGTAGACGCTCGATACAGCGAACAGAACGGCTGCAGCGACCACGGATAGGACTCCAACTTTCGATAGACCTCCGACATTCATGATGCCCTCCTTATGGTTTGAGTAATCGGTGCGTCACATGATCAACGATATAAGGATGAACCGCTCATAGACAAATAGATAAATACACAATTGTTAATTTATAAAATACATGTGGCATAGGCGTCATGATCTTATCTGGAGAAGTTTATGGTGTGACGTTGAGCCGCGATGTGTCTCCTACCCAGCTCTGCATAGCAAAGCTGGGTGAAGACGGCGCGATGAGAAAGACTATGCCTGGCTGTCTGGGACTGGGTTCTCACGCCTGTTGTTTTTCGTGGCGTGACATCGACGTAACGTCGGTTGGGAAGGTATTCTCAGCGGAGAGGGTTGGTGGACGAAGACGGGTGTTTTCGCGGTCTTTGAAGCTCCAGAGAGGTTCAAGAAAAACGAAAATGGGTGGTGGTTGGTCTCTTTGTTTTTGGCTTCCTGTCGCGACCAGCGAATTCGACGTCCGGCTCTCGTGGATCCTTAAGTTTCGTGCTGAAGCGGGCGCGAATGAACGCCGCTTGCTGTATCGTCAGCCTCCATTGAATGCACAGGGTGGAGACGACGTCTGTTGAAGTGACGGAGCGGTAACCTGCTGGCCCTCCAGGGTCGCCACTCCCGGATCATTATCCGC
>JBBILH010000153.1:0-4405 GCA_037445005.1 Nitrospira sp. | reverse complement strand
CGCTACATCGAAGCGCATATCAACTTGGGCAACGCGCTCCGCGCACAGGGCCGGCTGGAAGAGTCCATTTCGTCCTATCGGGCAGCGTTGGCCCTGAACCCCTCGCTGGCAGAAACCCATAACAACCTGGGAGTTGCGCTGAAGGAACAGGGGCGTGTGGACGACGCCATTGCTTCATACCGCCGTGCCCTCGAACTGAAGCCGGACCACGTCGAAGCCTTAAACAACATCGGACTCGCCCAGATGGAGACAGGCACGCTGCGTGACGCCATCACCTCATTCCAGCAGGCTCTCACACTGATGCCGGGCTACCAAACCGCCCGCTACAACCTCGGCATCGCCTGGTCCTGGGCGGGCGACGACGCGAAAGCGGTCGAGTGTCTTCACCAAGTCGCGCGGGCGAAACACGATCACGGCAAACCGGTCGTCGAACCGGCGATCCATCGCTCGCGATTGAAACACGACATCGAGCAGATTCAATACCTGTTGGATCGACACAAGCTGGGCGAAGAATACCGTTCGTATCTCGGATCACTGCAGCGACTTCAGGACACCGTCGGCGCTGAAAACGCCCCGCACAATCATACGCCGATCGAACCGACCAAGCTGGCGCCGATCGCTCCCTCGTTCAATCGCATGCTGTACTGCCTTCCTCCCGCACGGCTCGAGCAGGGCTCGCTCAATCCGGCGCTCGACGTGGCGTCCATCGAAGCGGGATACCTGGCCAAGAGGCCGGAGGTTACGTTTGTGGACGGGTTGCTGAAGCAGGAGGCGCTCGAAGCGCTCCGGACGTTCTGCTGGGAGGCGACGATTTGGAAGAAAGACTATGAAAACGGCTACAGCGGCGCCTTTCTAGGAGACGGGTTCGCTTCGCCGCTCCTGTTTCAAATCGCGGAGGAACTGCGCCTGACATTCCCCAAGATCTTCAAACACCACCGGCTGACCCAAGCCTGGGCGTTCAAGCACGACAGTACCAGACGAGGTCTCAACATTCACGCCGATGCCGCCGCCGTAAACGTCAATTTCTGGATTACGCCGGATGAGGCCAACCTTGATCCGAACACGGGCGGGCTGGTCGTGTACGACAAGGAAGCGCCGCAGGAGTGGAACTTTAAGGACTACAACAGCGACCGGAATAAACCGAAGATCCTTGCCTGGCTCGGGGAAGTCGGCGCACAGGCGATCCGCATCCCCTACCGAGCCAATCGCGCGATCATCTTCAACTCAGACCTCTTTCACGAAACCGACGAGATCGCCTTCAAGGACGATTACCTGAGCCGCCGCATCAACATCACACTGCTCTACGGACACCGAGGCGTCACCTAGCATCCAGGTTCCGCCAAGCAGGGTCCGCCGTCTCGGCCTGTCAACCACTCCAAGAGACGTCCGCTTCGTGCGAACTCGTGCAAAGCTGTTACTCTGTTTTCACTTCCAGATGTCCGCCTGGCATCGTAAAATAAATTCAATATGCCCTCCGGCAACTCACCTGAGCAGTTGAAACCCGTGGTCGCGTGGACGCTCCCTAAAACCACTCGGGCGTTTCTGCTCTTTCTCATTGTGAGTCTGTTCAGCCTCATACTTTACACCGACGTAAAGTACCCGCTTGGATTCGATGTTCCCACATTGTACCTATTTCCATTGATCCTAAGCATCCTGTATAGCAGCAAGAAACTTCCTTTCATCCTGGCAGCAATAATTCCCATCCTCTGCTTTGTCGGCGCATTGCTATCCCCCCAGGAGAAGTGAACGCCGGGATCTTCAATCGATCATTGATCAGCTTATCTGCGCTTCTTGTCTCGGCAGTGATTTGGCACGCGTTGTATCTGCTGGACGCGGTTCGCGAGCGGACGGAAGCCCTGATCGACAGCGTCAAGGTCCTGAAAAGTTTTTTCGATGCGAACGCAGTCATGATGGGAATTGTGGAACTCGATGGGAACGAGATTATTCATCGGGCCGACAACCCTGCCGCCGCCAGGTTCTTGGGAAAAACATCCGATGAGATGCGGGGTCTGACCGCATCGGAACTTGGCGTACCGCCGCACATCGTACAGGCTTGGGTAAATCAGTGCCATGAGAGCATTCGCCAAGGGAAAGCGGTGAGGGCCGAATATGCCCGCCCTTACGTAAGCGATGTTCTTGAGCCGAACCATGTCATACGTCTGACCATCTCGTTCATCGGAATGTCATCCTGCCAGAGATCCTTGTTTTCCTTTATTAAGGAAGACCTTACGGACCTGGTTCGCGGAGCCGTGCCTCTCGAAGCCGAGATCTTGCGGAAGCGGCAACTGACCGATACTCCTCGGTGATTTCCGGCAGAAATTCTTGGTCTACAAACCAATCGCAGCGGCGTACAGACCAATCGAGAGGAAGAGCTAGGCGGCTTGGACGTCGTCCTCGTCGCGCTTCTGATAGGGGTGCAATTCGAGCTGCGTGACGGTGTGTTGCAGGCGGGCCCACTCATCCGGAACCAATCTCACGAACTCCAACCCGAACTGCTGCGCGCGGCTCCAGCGGACGACCGCTTCCTGGATGTTGAGCGGCGGTTCATCATCCGAAGCTTGCACTCGCAGTTCCAGCGACGTGCCGGGACGAACCTCTGTGGAACTCTCGATTCGGCAACCCCGCAGCGACAGATCGACCAAGAATCCGTCTCCCCCGACGATGTTCAGCGACGTAAAGGAACTGCGGAATCGAACGGGAAACCGCTTGTTCTGCCGGTATTCCATGGATCCTCCGAGTTCTTCCCTGCTTCTGGGTCGTTCGAACTCTTCCTTGCTTCACCAAGAGAACGGCCTCAATGAGTCTCCCACTGCGCGCATGAAACGAGCACCGCCATAAAAAAGCTTGCTCGACCCGGAGCCTTTTCAAACGTTCTTGGCGACGGGATAAGATTCCTCTGATGAGCTCCCTCTATTGCGTGCGCGTTTCGGGAGCACAGGAGACTCCTCTGGCTGTCCTCGCATTACCCTTTAATATTGCCAATCGGCCTCAGTTCCGCCACTTTTTTTGTGATTCCCGCACGGTCCACTGTTTCCACCACGTCCGAGATATTCTTGTACGCGAAGCCCGCCTCCTCCGCGAGGCCCGACATCGACACCGCCTTGACGAGAATCCCCTGCCGCTTCATCTGCTGCTGAAGCTGCTCGCCCCGAATGGACTTTTTCGCCTGTGCGCGCGACATCGTCCGCCCCGATCCATGCATGGTTGAGCCGAAGGTGTCACGGACGGCCCGGTCGGTCCCGACCAGCAGATAGGACCCCGTCTCCATCGAACCGCCGCAGATCACCGGCTGCCCTGTCCGACGAAACGCGTCCGGCAATCCGGGGCTGCTCGGCCCGAAGGCTCGGGTCGACCCCTTGCGATGAACAAGTACCTCGCCCTCGGGGTAGCGTTCCACCTTCGCAATGTTGTGCGCCACATCGTAGACCAAATCCATTCCCAGCTCTTCCGCCGACTTTCCGAACACTCCGGCGAACGACTCTCGAATCTGATGCGTGATCACCTGGCGGTTTGCAAAGGCGGTGTTCGCCGCGCAGTTCATCGCAGCGAAGTAGTCCTGCCCTTCCGGCGAATGAAACGGGGCGCAAGCCAACTGCTGATCCTTCACCGAAATGCCGTACCGGCGCATGGCTTTTTCAAACACTTTCAAATAGTCGCTCGCCACTTGATGGCCGAATCCGCGCGAGCCGCAATGGACCATGACGACGATCTGATCGTGCCCCGTGATGCCCAACGCGGCCGCCGTGGCAGGATCGAAGATCCGGTCGTTCGAGACGACTTGCACTTCGAGATAATGATTCCCCGACCCCAGCGTCCCGAGCTGGTTGATGCCGCGTCCCACGGCGCGGTCCGTCACCTTGGAAGGATCCGCACCCTTGATGCATCCGCCTTCCTCGATATGGGCCAAGTCGCGGTGCCAACCGTAGCCTTTCTCGACGCACCACCGCGCCCCTTTCGTCATCACTGCATCGAGCGATTCCCGATCCAATCGAACGAATCCTCCCGCACCGACTCCCGCCGGCACGTTACGGAACAATTCGGTCATCAACTGCTCCAGGCGAGGTTGCACATCCTGGAGCGTGAGATCGGTCCTGATCAGCCGCATTCCGCAGTTGACGTCGTATCCGACCCCGCCGGGAGAGATCACCCCGGTTCGCGCATCGAAGGCGGCCACCCCGCCGATGGGAAAACCGTAGCCCCAATGGCCGTCCGGCATACACAGCGCATACCGCTGGATCCCGGGCAGGCAGGCGACGTTGGTCACTTGATCGAACACGCCGCGATCCATCGACTGTAGAATGCCGGGTGTCGCATAGATCCGCTCCGGCACCAGCATGCCGGACTTCTCGGTGGCTGGAATTTCCCAGACCTCGTCCGTAATCCGGTTCACCCGCATGTCCGTGTT
>JBBILH010000152.1:1038-4433 GCA_037445005.1 Nitrospira sp. | reverse complement strand
CTTGAGACAGTTCCTGAGAAGTCCGTCGCCGGACCCGACCTCGAGAATATCCTCTGGTCGCAGGGCAAGAACATCCTTGACTAGATGGAAGTATCGGAACCAGTTCAGAAAGTCCAGCTTGCTGAGGTAGTGTTGCCGAGTCAGCTCAAACTGAGTCTCAAAGCGATGATCGAATTTCAATGGGCCGTCCCCGCGCATCGGGCCAACATATCGGCGAGCCTTCGAGCCCCTTCTGTGTAGCTATATTTGCACACTTCATCCCAGCAACCATCGTAACGAACCGAGCCGTGCTCCTTGAATTCCCTATAACTGCTGCGCAATGAAGCCTCAATTTCCTCAGTGCTGGTGGCATATCTCCCGGCCTTGGTGGTCTCAAGAATATTCCGCACCTCGCTGGTGCGATACCCTCCTGTAGCCAGGACGGGCCGTTTCGCAGCAAGGTAATCGAACAGCTTCAACGTATAGATCCCCGTTTCCTCGGGATCCTCCCAGTTAAACATGAGCAACAACTGAGACTCCCGTTGGCGGGAGAATGCCTCGCATCTCGGGACCACGGCATGCTGTTCCACAATATCTGTCAATGCATGGGCATGAACCTCGTGCCTAAGCCAGTTGTCCTTCTTCCCGAAAAATCTGACGCAGATATCCTTCGGATCGATGTGGTTTCGTTTGATAAGACGGCGCAGGGCTGCTAGAAACTTTCGCGGATCCTGCTTCTGCGGGTAGATCGTTCCAGTGTAAGTGATGGTGAACTCTTGCGTGAGCGCCACGGGTAGATCGGCGCTCGTGTCGGGATCGAACCCATTCGTGATCACCGATACCGGCCGATCGTGCAATGAGGCGATCTTATCCGCACAGGACGGCGACACAGTGATCAACGCGTCAGCCTTCTTCATAACTGTCTTCTCGTAAGCCATCTCAACGACTTTCCTCAAACTGGAATACGGATAGTTCTGATTCATCGTCCAAGGGTCGCGAAAATCGGCCGCCCACGGCAGCCCGGTCTGTTCCTTCAAGCGGGCGGCCACAACATGGGAGGTTGGAAATGGAGAACTGCTCAGGATCGCATCGAAACGTTTCTGAGCCAGGAGTGCGGCAGCCACCTTCAAAGCCGGCGACTTCCAGGTTCTCTCCGTATCAGGAAAAGCGAACACGGTTTGGTACCAGGTCATTATGATATCGACCATCGACCGCTTCGCTGTCATGCCGATCCGTTCCTTCAACTGCTCAGTGAGACTCTCGCTCGTATTGAACCCAGCCTTCTTAAACAGTCGCCGCCACGTATGAAAAATATCCCCGGCGTAGGGAGCATCAACGATGACAGTGCGTTCCAAGAACCGGGAGGGGAAGCCGAAACGGCTTGCCGCCTCTGGACCGACCGGAGGAGTGATAATCGAAGCCTGCCAGCCGAAATCAGGCAAGTAGGTCGCCAGCCCAGAAATTCTCGGTGATGCATGAAAGAGGTTGGCAATCACCAGTACTCGTTTCACATACTCACCTGCATCAACGCTCCGTATTGATCCCAGCCTCCCCCGGAGAACGCGCTCTTGGAGATCTGATAGCGCGCGGACGGGAAGCCGGAGGCAATCAAGTCTTGATAGTTATAGACCCAACGGCCACCATCATAGTTCCCAGGAGGCGGTGCCGTCGCATGATATTCGTGAGCCACAAAACCTTTTCTGGCGATGCGTCGAATCTCGGCCATTACGTGGCGAATCCGGTCCGGTCCCACGAACATCAAAACCGCGTCCGTCAGCACAACGTCGATGCTCTTGTCCTTGATATCTCTAAGCTGATCGGCCCTTCCAACACGCAACTCAACGTTCTTGACCCCGATGGATTCGATGTACTTTCTTCCCACCTCGATCGCTTCTTTATTAATGTCCACTCCCAAGAACGCCGCGTTCGGGAATCGCCGGCTGAGCAGAATCAAATTCGGGCCTGAGTTACATCCAATCTCCAGAACGCTCGTGAACGGCGCAAATGATGCTACCGCATCGACCAGTTGCTGCCGATGAGGATGATCGGCGGTGGCGAGATACCCTGCGGCCCAGTCTCTTCCCTTATACAGATGGCGTGTTTGCCAGATCCATTCCTGCAATCGCGTTCCCAGGAGATGCGTTTCGACGAAACGCCTGACTCCGTACCAGCCATTCTGAAGCGTCCGATACAGCGTAGGACATCGCTTCAGCGTGTTTTTAATTCTACGCACGGTTGAGTAAACTCGCGTAGAGTGCGCTCATCTTCGACATTTCTGTTTCATAGTCATTCCGCTCTTGAATGACTGATCTCCCCTTTTCGCCGAGTCTGGCTCGCAGGCCAGAATCTTTCAAGAGCAGCACGATCTTCTCAGCCAGCCGGTCCGGCGATCGGCTGGGTACAAGAAACCCGCTGTCTCCATTCACAATCCACTTGCCATTCGCCCCAGTATCCGTGACGACCACCGGCACGCCGCATGCCATAGCCTCGGCCGTGCTGGCCGCAATACCGGCATCCGATAATGAGGTCGAGACATAGATATCCATCGAGGACAGATAGGCCGGCAGCTCGCGATTGGGCACGAAGCCGACGAAGCGGATGTAATCACACACTCCCAATCGGTCGGCCAGTTGTCTCAAGCTCTGCTCCTGAGAGCCCCTCCCCACGATCACGAACCTGGCATCCGGAACTTGTTTGACCACAGCCGCCGCTGCCCCAATGAGCGTCTCGATATCATAGATTGGCTCAAGGTTTAGTAAACTGATGACCGTCGGTTCGTCATGCAATTCGAGCCGCGTTCTGTTCTCGGCGTTCCTTTCACATGGGGCGAAATGCTTAGTATCGATTCCGAAATACACGACTCTGATCTTGCCGGGATCCACTCCTAGCTCGGTCATTGCCCCTCGCATATGATCCGCATCGCAGGTCACAAGATCCGCCGTCTTGAGGATCTTCGTCACGAGCGGCTTCTTGATGAGAGACTTCCTCCCCAAGAGAACATCGGACCCCCACGCGGTCATGACGACAGGATGGAATCCGCTCAAGATCCCCACGAGCCCATAGGTTCCGACATAATGCACATGCAGGATGTCCGGCCGCCACCTGCAGATCAATCGCCTAACTTTCCATGCCGCTCGGAACAGGGCCAGGGGGGAGCCGGACACGAGGTATTCAGTATATTGCACGCCGGGGATCGGTTCAAAAATCGAAGGGGCGAGTGAAATCCAAGTCACTTCGTGGCCGTGTTGCGCAAAGAACTTCACCCATCGGTAACTATGAATCGAATTCGCGGCGGCCAAGAAGCAAAGCCTCATGATTTGCACCTGGTCACGAAAACCAATCCGGTTGCTCGTCGCATCTCATTGCCTCTCAGGCGACGACGCCCCAAACATGGTCATTCTCCGGATACCACGGGC
>JBBILH010000152.1:0-1020 GCA_037445005.1 Nitrospira sp. | reverse complement strand
AGACAGTAGCACCCTATGTAGACGCATCCCGCCATGACAACGGCAGGGAGTAGAGTCCAAAGACTGTCCAACGAAAGATAGTGCTTAGCCGGCAGCAAGAGCCCCGACATGACGAGAGTCGCGATCACCATCTTGGACAGTCGCCGCCATGGAAACTCCACCGGTGTAGCCGACCGACTGGTGACCATGCTCCAACTGGCCAGAAAACCATTCGACACCATGATGGCCATCGCAGCTCCGGCCAGCCCCAGGATTTTCAGGAAAATCAGATTCAAGGCCAGGTTCAGCACCATTGTCCCTGAGACCACGAGTAGATTCTGGGCCGTTTTTTCCTCCAGCAACACGACATACAAGTTGATCTGATAAAGACCGTACAGCCCGATTCCCACCGCGATCATCAGCATGACAGGCCAGGGCGACAGGTAGCCCTTCGTGGCTAACACCGTGATGATGTTTTCCCCAAGAATAGTCAACAGAGCAATCACGGGCAGGAGAAAGAGCAGATAGTAGCTCATGCCTGTCTTGACCAAGTCCCCGACACGCGTCCGATCTCCTCCATTCCACAATTTCGCCAGTTCTGGGTACAGCGTGAACCCCAAGACGCTGTAGAGCACAGAGGTTGTCGCAGCCAATGAATAGGTAACCGCATAAACGCCGACCTGGTCAAGGCCCAGGAAGTGAAGAATCAAGTATCGGTCCAGATAGCTGGACCCCCACAACAATATCCCTAGCGGCACTAACGGCAGTGCAAACGGCACGAGAGGTTTGACTCGCTCAAGAGCTTCGGAGACCGCCAGGGGCATCGATCGTGCACAGATATCGCTGCCGTAGATGAAGACGATGAAGAGCGCCTGCCACAGCGCCACCCACAGGATCGCAAAATAGAGGTCGACATGGAGCACCACCAGCCCCAAAATCATCAGCGCAAGGCGACCAACGTTCTTCGCGGTGTAATAGAACGAGAGCCGAGCGATCCGTTGCGCCGATCTGAGAAATGCAACCGTCAGTTCAAACAGAGCT
>JBBILH010000151.1:0-4473 GCA_037445005.1 Nitrospira sp. | reverse complement strand
GCTGCGCTACCCGTAGCACATCTCGCGAGGAGAATAAATCAGACCTTCCCTAGTTTATACGGATTCCTCGTTACTCTACCGTGGGCCCTCATGAAGATGCGCTACTGACAAACCGTCCGGACGCGGAGGTGACGTATGACTATGGCAATGCTGAATGATCGAATCCGAACGACACTGGAACAATTGGGTACGGAGTGTCCACTGGAGGAGATCGTGGATCTCTGTCCGGATGTCACGTGGAATCAGGTATTCCTGGCCATAGACCACTTGAGCCGTACGGGGCAGGTTCGTGTGAGATTAGATACCAACCGGACCTACTGGGTCCAGATCTCTCCTCGTGGAGAACATGAGTGTTTACGCAGCTCGCATGTGGATTCTGACATATTCGAGCATGAATTGAGCGCGTCCTCAGTCTGCACTCACACACACTGAGCGAAGGGTGTGTCTTCTAATCGTATAACGCTCCAGGTGCTCGGCTTTGAACATCGGCTGTGTGGGGCGCTGTTGCACGTCGTGTGGGATCACCGCTTCCTCGAGCACCGTCTTGATACGGACTAACTCTTCTTCGAGTAACGTCTTGAGATCGCTGCCAACCAGGCGAGCCACACCATGACCGATGGCGCCTGCGACAGGATTGTAGGTGATCTTCAGATGCATGGCCGTGGTACCGTCGCCGTTGTCATGAAATTTCAATATCCCGGCATGTTGGACGAGTGAGTCCGGCTCTGTTCGCCAGGCAAGCTCTCGGTTAGGAACGAGCCTAGTGATGACGACGTCCCATGTCGTTTCGAGTCCTGCCGGCCCGGCCACTCGCCAACGCGAACGACCTTCACCCTGTTCGAGCACTTCCCGCACATGCGTCGTGTAGTGCGGAAACTCCGCGTACCGTGTCCAGAACGCAAACACGTTCTTGAGCGGAGCCGCGAAGCGGACGGTCTTGTTTACGTCAACGGCTCGGTGACCGGCTGTCACTCCGGTGATGTATTTCCATGGCCGATTGATGAAGGCGCGTAGGAGATCAGCCGCACCAAGGCCCGTGAAGGTGACTCCGGGGATATCCCGCCGTGTCATCCCGTAGGCCGCCAGCCACACGCCGGCCAATCCGACCGACATGCGCGCCGTCGGCGACCAATTTTCTTGCCACAATTCAAAACGGTCACCGCTCAAACCATGGCCGGGATCTCCTTGCAATCCTGGAACGTCACGAGGCTCTTCGTGCACGTGCAGACGGTTTTCAACGTCCTTGACGCCTTTGATGCGGCGGACACTCTCAAGTAACCTATCGACCTCACCTGACAGAATCGGACCCTCGAGCACAACCCGGCCCCGTTCAGCCTGAACCGTGATGGATCTCGGATGCCGAACGAGTCCACCCAGTTTGGCTCGCACTCGTTCGACAAGGGTGTCATCGCCGACGGACTGGTCGGTGAACAACGCTCCGGCCTCGGCGAGGAGCCCTCGGCCACGATTGCGCGCATCACGCCAAGTTGTCGCGATTCCCTTCCGGGCAAGACCAGCCCATCGTATAAGTCGATCTCGAATCAGCGCTCGGCGGCGTGTCCCCGTTCGTGGATCGAACAGGTACATGAACATGGCCCCCGCGCCGGCTGCCGCCACCACGATCCATTGATTTGGTCCTTGTCTTTCCACAAGCCCTCTCCTTTCCAGGGTTGACGTAAGACGTTGTCGATCCCGACGTACAGCGATGCGTGACATGGGAGTATGTTGCCTCCATTTCCAGTGGCGATCTCGCCGATCTCCAACAGGACCTTCCTCATTGATCTATGATCTATCGGTCTCAAGTACCGTCCATCATTTCGATTATCTCAAACATAGTATGCATGGGAATCAGAGTTGCATGGGTTTAAGTTCATCGTAGCCAAGAAACGGAATGATGAGATGATCCGTAGATCGATAGGGACCCTCGGCCTGATCGTCTTTCTTTGGTTTGCACCATCAGTCGCGGCTGCTCCCGAACCGCATAGCGTGGTCGACCCATTGCCGCCACAGCCGATCCCACCGACTTCTCCGGTCCCATCACCGCAACCTGAGCCGCTTCCACCATCTCCAGTCCCTGCTCCGCCACCAGAACCATTGCCTCCTTCTCCTCTCCCTCCTCCCAAACCGGAACCCATTCCTCCTGCCGGCCCTCCGATTCAGCGATCGCCTTCGATTCCCAAGTAAAGTAAGAGATTCGGTGTTTGATAATCACGAAAACCGTATTTCAGGCGTCCTCGCTTCTACTTTCGCTCTTGTTTCGTTTTTCGGCTCGTCGACAGGAGGCCGGCCCGTGACCCACGGCTCTTTCCTCCTTTACCGCCTCTACCTTCAAACGAACCTTCTGAATCGGTCTTTTGCGCCTGAGGACTGGTCCGGCGCGAAAGGCGATGGTTCTGTCTTCTCTCCGCCTTTTCCTCCATGGAGTCGGCTGATGGAACTTTCTCCTGACTTTCCCTCTCATCTTCCAGAGGAAAGTGCGTGATTCCTACACGACGCGCTGGACCGCTCTTCCGCAATGACATGGATGGATTCTCCTTGAGAATAGGCGGCTCGCTTCTCCTGTTCAACGTTCCCAGGTAGTGTTTGCAGATTGCTTGTTCCAGGAAGAATACGTTTGAAATTTGCAATCTCTATTCCTCCTTGGATCATCCGTTTCAGCATATAGGTTTATTTTTGGTGAAAGCGTGAGGCTTCCTCAGTGGACAATTGTTCCGCCACATGACGAATTGTCTCGGTCTAATCGTTACCGCGTCCGGATAGCCTAGCTGTAGGAAATATCGAGGAAGCCGTCATGACAAGTTTGCAGTCATTGCATATCATTGGACCAACTAGGGCGTATATCGAGACCTAGGGATTCTTCGCGTTGGATCAACGAGGGCTCACTGATAGCTGATTGATTGTTGTGACTTCGTTGTGCTCGTGACGGCCACCTCACTGTAGAGCATCTAACATGTGCCCCGTCTGGCGGCATCTTCGGGTCGGATTTCAAGCAGCCGGCATTCTGGTGTCTCTAGGAATCGTCAGCCTCATCATTTCACTGATGGTGCCCATTAAAGCGTGGAGAACCGGGGAACTTCCCGCCGAGCCGCTTCCACTGCATCCTGCCAAACCCTTCGCCACTCCACCGATCAAAGTATGGATCGACACCGATGCAGCATGCGGACAAAACCGACGGACCGATCCGGACGATTGTTTTGCGATTCTGCTGCTAGCACAACAAGAAACCGTGGAAATCGTCGGTGTGTCCACCGTCTTCGGCAATGCACCCCTTCGTGAGACGGATCGTACGACTCGCGACCTGATACACCTGCTCGGGAAAAGCAGATCTCATGCGATCCCGGTATACCCGGGAGCATCCGAACCGCTGAAGCGGGAGGAATCGATTTCGACAGTCCCTCAGCAAGAGGCGCATAGAGCTTTGCGTAAGGCTCTTGAAGAAACCTCCCTTGTCATCGTCGCTCTTGGGCCGTTGACGAACATCGCGATCACACTGAAGGACCGACCTCAGTTACAAGCCAACGTGACTCGGCTCGTGACGGTCATGGGCCGCCGCAAGGGCCATGTCTTCCATCCGGTCGAGGGAGGCACGGCACACTCATTCCTCGGCCATGGTCCCGTGTTCCGGGATTTCAACGTCGCTGAAGATGAAGAGGCCGCCACGCTTGTGGTCGGCATGGGATTGCCGTTGACGCTGGTTCCTTACGAGGCCGCACGGAGCGTGACCGTGAGTTCTACGACCCTCACCCACCTGGCGGGCCAGGGGGAGGCCGCCGAGTGGGTGGCGCAGCAGGCCCGTCCATGGCTTACCTACTGGCGTGAGGATATCGGACGCGACGGGTTTTATCCTTTTGATCTCATCGCGGCCGCTTATGTGGTGGAGCCTTCCCTGTTGCGTTGCACCGACGTCCCCATCGTTGTGCAGGATGATGAATGGCTCTTCGGATGGCTGGGGTTCCGTGGTCTTTTCATCGTAACCGACGACCAATCTCGCGCACGCACCTACGCCACCGGTTCGGCGTTGTACTGCCCACGAGTCTCGGAACAATTCGTAGATCGCCTCTTGAACAGCGCGCAAGGATGGCTGTTGTCGGCCAATGAGAAGCCGATGGCACTCGGACAGTCAGTGGCGGCACGATGAGCGAACAAATGCGGTTAGCCATGCTGTGTGCTCGGGATGGCGAAGAGGCTGCGAAAAAATGGGCACGGTCGACAGTGCAACTCTATCGGCAGTCAATGGAGAACCCTGCACATTTCGCTTCACAGCTAGACTGGAAAGCACGCTTTGAGGGCAGTATGCGGGAGTTGGCTTTGTTTGCAGATCATGGATTGCATATCTAGAAGAGGCTGTGATTATGAACCGGCACAACGATTGCTAGTTTAGAGACGTGACGCGTACTTGGAAACTAAGTAGACCACCAGGAGCAGAACCATGGAACAATCGCTAAAAGACCAAGCCAGTCTCACCGATGAAGA
>JBBILH010000150.1:3558-4494 GCA_037445005.1 Nitrospira sp. | reverse complement strand
TGTTCGCAGATTTTCCCAATTTCAAACTTTTACCTTGCAACCAATCATAGGAGAATTCCATGAGAATCTTGTGGTCGGTATTTAGTTGGCTATTTATGGTGCCGGTGGTCATCTACGCAGGTCAGGCCAAGGAAATGCCCGCTGCCAAATCTCTCCCGCCTATTGCGTTCAGTCTTGAGGAACTCCACTCGATGATTGATCGGACCCATCCGCTCTTGAGAGGCGCCGGAGCTGAAAAAACGATCGCCCGTGGGAGGATGTTGAAGGCGCTCGGCGCGTTTGAACCCACTCTCGTCAACGACACAGAGCTTGAGCGCTTTATTCCGAGAAATGACCCGGGCAGTGGGACACAGACGGTCGGATATAACGACACGTTGGTGGAAGCCCTACACCCATCGGGCTTTAGAGGTAGCGCCGGGATTCGTCAGGCGATCGGTGACGCAAGAATCCCAGACCTGGGGTTCAACAACGATAATCAGCAGATCATCCTGGGCGGTTACCTTCCCCTGCTGCGAGGTCTGATGATCAACCCCGAACGGGCGGAATTACAGCGGTCGGAGCTGGCCGACCCACTCGCCGAAATCAAGATTGCCCAAACCAGGCAAGGTCTCTTCTTGGCGGCTGCCCATCAATTCTGGGACTGGGTGGCGGCCGCCAAATTGCTCGACGTTCAGAAGCGAGCCCTCGCCGTCGCGGAAGAACGCTACAAACAGGTGGAAGAGCGAGCGAAGGCCGGCGTAGTCGCGCCGATCGATGTCACGGAAGCCGGCCATGAGGTGCACCGCCGACGGGAAATTGCCATCGCTGCCAGACGACTGCTTGAGCAGGAGCAGTTCAAGCTCTCCATGTTTCTGTGGGAAAACGGCTCTCCGACGATCCCGCCGATAAATCGCGTCCCGGATTTTCCGACGGAGGGACGGATGCCGACTCCGGAAG
>JBBILH010000150.1:0-3540 GCA_037445005.1 Nitrospira sp. | reverse complement strand
GCGCATAAGCTCGCAGCGATGAAAGAACGGCCGGAGGTCAAGGAACTGGAAGTGGAGGCGAAGATCAACAACATCGATCTTGCGCTGGCGAAGAACAACCTCCTCCCAAGCCTGGATCTGGAAGCGGCTCCGGCTCGCGCTCCGGAGAAATTTGTCCTTGGGTTGGGGTATCGATTCGGTGTCGAACTGAGATTCCCTCTTCTGCAGCGTCGCAGCCGAGGTGAAGTGCTTCAGGCGCAGGGCCAAGCCGAGCGGCTGGTGATGGCGCAGCAGTATCGGGAAAACCAAGTCCTTGTCGATGTCGATAATGCCTTTTCTGCGATACAGCGCGCGAGGGAAAGGATAGAAGAGGCGTCACAAGCGCTCCGTCTAGTCGAAATCGTAGAAGAAGGTGAGCGGTACCGCTTCAGCCTTGGGACGAGCAGCGTATTGTTCGTCAACCTCCGGGAACGCAACACCATCGATTCGCAAAGTCAGGTCGTTCGCGCGAAGGCCGAATACTACAAGGCTTGGGCGCTGTACCAGTGGGCCATTGGAGCCTGGGCCAAGAGCACGAGCGAGACCATGCGGGTGAGTTATCGTTGAGACCACCAGTCGGGAACGGCTATGAACGATCACGGGAGATGACGGATGGGAGAAGCTCTTGGCAAGCACCACCCTAATGTATTTGAAGTACTGAGGCTATTGGGAAAGTTCCTGCGGCTTGAGCGCAGAATCCTCGCTCTTGTGGTCATGTATTCGCTCGTCGTCGGACTGTTCTCGCTCATCATCCCCTTGACCGTTCAAGAGCTCGTCAACACGTTCTCATTTGCGATTCAACCGGTCATGATCGCCACGCTCGCCATCATCATGGTTACCGTACTGCTGGCGGTCGGCGCATTCAAAACATTGCAATACTACGCGGTCGAGGTGCTCCAGCGTCGGCTCTTTGTCAGGACCGCCTTCGCGATGGCCCAGAAACTTCCCGTTATTCGATTTCAGGGGTTCCGACCGAGAGTCTCGAATTACTTCATGGAAACAGCGTTCATGCAGCGGGCATTGTCGGTATTGCTCGTGGATTTGATCCACGTGGTCGTCGGCGGGGTCATCGGGATGATGATTTTGGTCTTCTACCATCCCTACTTCATCCTTTTTAACCTTGTCCTGCTCATCGGATCAGCCCTCATTTTCTTCGTCCTGTCTCGTGGAGGACTGCGAGCCACCGTCGAAATGTCTCATGCCAAGTACGACATGCTGCACTGGATCCAAGAAATCTCGCAGAACTTGCTGCACATCAAGGCGACCGACAGCCGTGCGTTGCTCATGGAGAAAACCGATGAACTTGCGAAGAAGTATATCGAGCGTCGACGAGCCCGATTCTCCGTCCTGCTGCGCCAATTTATCGCCTCGGTGGGCGGGCAAGCCCTTGCACATAGCGGTGCCTTAGCACTGGCCGGCTGGCTCCTGTCCATCGATCAACTGACCCTCGGCCAACTGGTCGCGGTCGAGGTCGTGGTGGGAAGCCTCCTCGTCAACTTTGATTCGGTGGTCAAGAGCATGGGGCACGTGTATTTCTTCTTCACGACTCTGGTGGAATTGGATGCGTTCTTCTCATTACCGAGTGATCAGCGCCGACGCCTTCCGCCGTCGTCGGCGACCTTCCCTGACTCCAAGACTCACGGCATCCGGGTGACGTGTAAAGAACTGGCGCTGATTCACGACGGCGCATTCGTGTTCGACAATCTCAATTTGGACGTGGCTCCCGGCGAGAAAGTCGCCATCTATGCGAGGACGACGACGGCGAGGATGTCCTTCGCGAGAGTGTTGGCCGGCCTCGAGTTGCCGACGAGCGGGATCATTTCCTACGATGACGTCGATCTTCGCGATCTCGGCTCGGGTGTCGTCAATCAATGCCGTGGCTTCATGGTTGACGCCCAGCTATCGCTTATCGATGGAACGATCGCGGACAATATCGTATGGAGACGTCCCTATGTCTCCTACGAAGATGTCCGTTGGGCGCTCTCGCTGACTCATCTGCAGGACGTCATCGCGGCTCTTCCATTAGGACTCAACTCGAACATCAGCGCCTTGGGGGAAACTCCGGCACCGACACATATCTTACGCATTCTACTCGCGCGCGCCATTCTAGGACGACCGAAGCTTCTTATCTTCGACGGCTTGATTCACGACATGCAGCCCATCTTGCGGGATGCGATTCTGCGGCGACTCTGCTCCAAAGAAGAGCCCTGGACCGTCATTTTTGTCTCGAACGATCCTGACTTAACTCCCTATGTCGATCGACGCCTGACGCTCGGTGATTCGGGCAGCCCGGTTCCTTTGTTGCCCGCCTAAAAATACGAGCGTCGGCTTTGTGCCATCACCGAAGGTGTGCTGAGTTCGGCATCGACATGAGAGAGAGTATTACTTTGCGCCTCGTCCCGCCTTCGGCAGTAGTATATCGATGAGCGTGTGCGAACGTTCTAGATAATCGGGTGGGAACAGGTTAAATCTGCGCCACATCTCATACCAGAGTGGAACTCGGTTCAGGATGACCCAGCCCATCACTTTCGTGCCCTGCCGCACATGCGATTGTTCCGGCCAGTCACGCTCATCTGGATCCGGATCCGGAACAACCCAAAAACGATAGTTCCCTTTTCCGTCGTCGACTTGATCAATGACCTTAATCACGCCGGAATAGGTGCCGGCCATCAGTTCAGGCCACGCCGGCAGAGGGATCGCGGGGATGCCATAGAAGAGAATCTTGACCTTCCGACCGACATTCAGTAAGGGGGCGTCCAAGCCGTCCGCGGTCATCTCAATCGCTTTGTCCGTACTGGTAGGAGACAATCTGATCAACGTATCACCCTGGCGCACGGTCTCCCCGACGCCGACTTTGGCCATTTTGACGACGGTGCCGCCGATGGGAGCCACGATCTTACTCGCCAGACGGCGTTGCTCGGCGTTTGAGAGCCGGAGTGACACATCGGCCAGCTGGTCGCCGACTCTGGCCGCTTCGGCCACTGAAGCATCACGCCCTGCTTCCGCATCGAGCAGCCGCTGTAACATCTCTGCATTGACCTGGTCGCGGCCGAAGCTGAGGGATTTCATCGCCTCTTCGGCTGCGTGAAGATTCGCACGCGCCCCTTCGAGATCGGCTTGACTGGCCGTGTCCGCCTGAATCGCCAATTCCAACTCTCGCTGAGAAACCAAACCTCTTTTCGACAGTTGTCTGTGCCGCTCGACGTTCAGCGCCGCCGTCGTCGCGGCGATTTTGGCGGCCTCCACCTTCTGGTGTGCTTCACGGACTTTATTTCCGGCCTCCACCACGCGGGCTTCGGCGGACGGGACAGCGGCTTTAACGAGGTTCCGCATTTCTATAATCCGCTTGTCGAGCTGCTCTATTCTCGTCAGCGCTGCGAGCTGGGTTTTTTCCAACGCTTTCTTACGTTGATCCAGAAAGGCCAGTAAATGCGGGGACATGAAATTGGGGTCAGTGTCCTCCAGTTCAAGAATGAGATCTCCCTCTTTGACCTGGTCCCCTTCCAACACGTGCCATTTTCC
>JBBILH010000149.1:0-4510 GCA_037445005.1 Nitrospira sp. | reverse complement strand
AGCCGTGACCACGAACGATCCCGATATCGCCCGCATGGTAAGTCTGCTCCGCTATAACGGCGAGGATCGTGAGACCGGCGAATATCACTATCACGGATACACTGCTTTATTGGATAACGTACAGGCTGCCGTCCTCGATATCAAGCTCCGGCATCTTCCGAAATGGATCGAACACCGCCGCGACATTGCCACGCTCTACCGACAGGGGCTGGAAGGGATTCCGCAGCTTGACTTGCCGCATTTTCGCGGCGAGCAGTATCACGATATCTTCCAGAACTATGTGATCCGGACCAGACAACGCGATCGCCTCCGGACACATCTGAAGACCAGCGGAATCGAGACACTTGTTCATTGGCCGAAACCGATGTGGGAGCATAAGGGGCTGGCATTACCCGATCCTCACTTGCCGGGGACGGAGCAGTTGTGCAGAGAAGTCATTTCCCTTCCCATGAGCGCTGAAACGACTCCGGAGCACGTGGAGCGGGCGGTTCAGAGTATCCGGCAGTTTTTTTCCTAATGGTTCCGGTTTGTGAGGGCACTGTGTCACTGTCCTACGGCAAGCGGGCCGCCCTGATTGCACAATCGGAAATCCGAGCCATGTCGATCGAGTGTGAGAAAGTGGGCGGGATCAATTTGGCCCAAGGCGTGTGTGATACTGAAGTCCCGTTCGTGGTGCGAAAAGGAGCTCAGGGCGCCATCGACGCGGGCGTCAATGTCTATACCAGGTTCGACGGCATCGCAAAGCTGCGAGAAGCCATCGGGCGGAAGATGGCTGAGTACAACGGCATTATGGTCGATCCGGAGACGCAAATTACCGTGAGCGCCGGCTCGACCGGATCATTCTACTGCGCCTGCCTGGCGCTCCTGAGTCCCGGCGATGAGGTCGTCCTCTTCGAACCGTATTACGGCTATCATGTGAACACGCTCCAAGCTGTCGAGGCAGTTCCCACCTATGTCACCATGAAAGCTCCGGACTGGACCTTTACTCCGGAGGAGCTGGAGCGGGTCATTACACCTCGGACGAAGGGGATCATGGTGAACACCCCGGCCAACCCCTCCGGGAAAGTCTTTACACCGACAGAATTGCAGTGGGTTGCGGATGTCGCCACCCGTCACGATTTATTCGTCTTCACCGACGAGATCTACGAGTATTTTCTGTACGATGGGCGGCGCCACGTCAGTCCCGGATCGCTTCCCGGCATGGCCGGCCGGACGATCACGATTTCCGGGTACTCCAAGACCTTCAGCATTACCGGCTGGCGGATCGGTTACTGTGTCAGCGATGCACGCTGGGCACAGATGATCGGATACATGAACGACCTGGTCTATGTGTGCGCCCCTGCACCGCTGCAATACGGGGTGGCGATCGGAATAGAAGAGCTGCATGCCGGTTTTTACCAGGAACTCTGCATGGAGTATCAGCGGAAACGCGATCGAATTTGCAGCGCGCTACAGCGGGCCGGTCTTTCTCCTTCCATTCCTCAGGGGGCCTATTATATTCTGGCCGATGTTTCCCGCTTGCCAGGGCCAGGAAGTAAAGAGAGGGCCCTGCACTTGCTCGCCAAGACGGGCGTGGCCAGCGTACCCGGGGAAGCATTTTTCCACGGCTCCGGCGGCGAGAACGTTCTTCGATTCTGCTTTGCGAAGACGGAAGGTGAGCTGGAGGAGGCTTGCCGGCGGATTGAGCAGCTTGGCTGACATGGATTACTCGACTGTCACTGAAACGTCGGGTCATCGGGTCACCAAGCAGGCGATTTCCATGCTCTATACCCGGTATGCCTATGCCGCCGGGTTCTGCCGGGATAAAGATGTGCTTGAGGTTGCCTGTGGGGCCGGGCAAGGACTTGGCTATATCGCAAAACGGGCGCGGCGGGTCGTTGGCGGAGACTATACCGTCGCTCTGCTTAAGCAGGCCCAACGCGCTTCCGGAAGCCGCCTCCCGCTGCTTCGGCTTGATGCGCACGATCTCCCGTTCCGTGCTGCAAGCTTTGATGTGGTGCTCCTGTACGAGGCAATCTATTACCTGACGCAGCCGGAGCAATTCCTGGATGAGTGCCGGCGTGTGTTGCGGCCGGACGGCTTGCTGATCCTCTGCACGGTGAATCCCGAATGGTCGGATTTCAACCCCAGCCCGTTCAGCGCACGGTACTTTTCGGCGACGGAGTTGGCGGAAGTGCTGTCCAAATGCGGGTTTCGAGTCGAGTTGCAGGGCGGGTTCCCGGTGACGGACCGATCGCCTGTGGATCTCCTGGTTTCCCTCGTCAAGCGTGCGGCCGTCGCGATGCACCTGATACCGGCAACAATGAAGGGGAAGGAGTTCCTGAAGAGGATCTTTTACGGCCCGCTCGTGCAGTTTCCGCCCTGCATCGAGGACGGGATGGCGGACTATGCGGCGCCGGCTCCGCTCCTGCCGTCCTCCCCGACAAGGGATTACAAGGTCATCTACGCGTTGGCATACGCGTAAAGCTGAACGCTGTCGACCGGGTGTTCCGCCCGACACCATGAAGCCTCGCCGTCCACTTATCGTCGGCCTGCACATCGTTCTAGTCGTGCTTGCGAACTATTGCGCCTTCTGGCTCCGGTTCGACGGTGTGATTCCCGAACGGGAATTTCGGTGGTTTGTCGAGATGCTCCCGTGGCTCATCGCCATCCGGGCGCTGACCTTTATCCCGTACCAACTCTACGAAGGCATCTGGCGGTATACGAGTATCTGGGATCTCAGAAATATCATTCTCGGTGTGTTAACCAGCACGGCAGGGTTCTATGTGTTGGTGCATGGCTTTCTGGGGCTGACCGGTTACCCCCGCTCGGTCTTCCTCGTCGACTCCGTGCTGCTGATCTGTTTTCTGGGCGGAATCCGTCTCGTTCGCCGGATTTCCCGGGAGGTTCAACCGGTCAGTCGCGATCAGCGCATTTTGATTTACGGTGCCGGTGATGCGGGCGAGATGTTGGTTCGGGATATGAAACACAATCCCTTTCATGAGTATGAGCCGATCGGATTCGTCGACGACGATCGTAAAAAAATCGGGCAACGGATACACGGAGTGAAGGTTCTCGGCACGCGGGAGACAATCGGAACGATCATTGCGCGGGAGCAACCGCATGCGGTGGTGGTCGCTATGCCGCGGGCGGAGCCGGAAACGATTCGATCGGTCGTCAAGATTTTGGAACCGTTCAAGATTCCGATCAAAACTTTGCCGAATCTGCGCGATATCCTCGGCGGCCGAGTCGAGGTCAGCCAGATTCGCAATCTCTCGATCGAAGATTTGTTGGAACGAGCGCCTGTTGGACTGGATGCCCTGCCGATCAAGAGTCTCATTGTCGGCAAACGAGTCTTGGTGACCGGCGCCGGGGGATCGATCGGCTCGGAATTGTGCCGCCAGATCGTATCGTTTCAGCCGGCATCGTTGATTCTCTACGAACGGTATGAAAACGGATTGTACGCGGTGAACCACGAATTGTCTTCCGCCAAAGGGACATGTTCGGTGCACGCGGTCATGGGCGATGTGACCGATGCGAACAGATTATCGGCGGTGATGGATGCGCATAGGCCTCAACTCATCTTTCATGCGGCGGCGCATAAGCATGTCCCCTTGATGGAATCGAACCCATGCGAAGCCGTCAAGAACAACGTGCTCGGAACCAGGTTGTTGCTGGACGCGGCGGATCGGTATGGGGCGGAACGATTCATTCTCATTTCAACCGATAAGGCGGTCAATCCGTCGAGTGTGATGGGAGCCTGCAAGCGCGTCGCGGAATACATGGTTCAGGAGGTTCATCGGCGAACTTCGGACAAGAAGGTGTTCGCGGGGGTACGATTCGGAAATGTTCTGGGCAGTAACGGGAGCGTGATACATCTGTTCCGTGACCAGATTAAGGCGGGAGGGCCGGTGACGGTCACCCATCCGGAGATCCGCCGCTACTTCATGCTGATCCCGGAGGCCGTGCATCTCGTGTTGCATGCGGCCTCGCTGGCCAGGGGCGGTGAGATTTTTGTCCTCGAAATGGGCGAACAGATTAAGCTGGTGGATATGGCAAGAAACCTTATCAGACTGTGTGGCTTCGTTCCCGACGCGGAAATTCCCATCACTTTTGTCGGGCTTCGGCCAGGGGAGAAGCTGTTCGAAGAATTAGTTGAGAGCGGGGAATCGGTTGAGCCGTCGGTTGTGAAGGGCATTCAGCTCGTGCGAACAGGCTCCGCTCAGGACTCTCTATGGCTGAAACATGAGGTAGCGAAGCTTGAGCGCCTGGCGTTGGAAGGAAAACCGGCGGACGTGATCGCGCAACTTCAGTTGCTGGTTCCTACCTACAAGAACCTTAACTTGAAAGAATATGCGCACTTAATCGCTTGAATCAATTCGGCTGGGCAAGAGGGTGTGGACTTTTTCTCGCGGTTGCTGTATTAATCTCCATCTTTGACGGCTCTATAGATGTAAGAGATTTTCTGTAAGCCTGCCGGAAGCAAAGAAATAAGGATGGAGAGCAGCCTTTAGTGCCGGATAAGTCGGAG
>JBBILH010000148.1:0-4683 GCA_037445005.1 Nitrospira sp. | reverse complement strand
CATCCGGTTGCGCTGAAGCTCCCCGCGCCTTTCCCCTTATAGGTGGCCCCCAAAGATTGGGCCGCATCCTCGATCACCACAAGTCCAAATCGGTCGGCCAATGCCATCACGCGGTCCATATCGCACAGGCGGCCATTGAGGTGTACCGGCAGGAGCGCTTTCGTTTTTGGCGTAATCACCCGCTCGACATGGTCGAGATCCATGTTGTAATCCTTGCCCACCTCAACCAGGACCGGTGTGGCGCCGCAATGGACGATGGCCGACACCGTGGCCACAAACGTGTGTGCAACCGTGATGACTTCATCGCCCGGACCGACACCGGCAGCCAAGAGCGAAAAGTGCAGGGCGTGGTAACCACTATTCACTCCGACGGCGTACCTGACCCCCACGAAGGCGGCTAAGTGTTCTTCGAAGCTGCGCAGTTGCTGGCGGTAAATCAGATCGCCTTTCGTCAGGCAATCGATGATCGCGCCGTCGATTTCCGGCTTCAATCTTGCATAATGAGCACGCGCATCCACGAAGGGGACTTGATAGGCCATAGGTTCTCCTTACGAAGCCAAGACTTTTTCCACCGCCGACACAATATCGTCGGACCCCAGATAATAGACCCGTTCCAGTGATGCGCTCGTCGGCGCCGGCACATCAGGCAGGCAGACTCGCACGATCGGAGCCTTGAGCATGCGAAACACCTCGCCGGCCACGGTGGCCGAGATTTCGGCGCCGACGCCCCCCGTTTTCCAAGCTGCATCCGCGACAACCAGCCGGCCGGTCTTTCCGATCGAAGAAAACACGAGGTCCCGGTCCCACGGTTTGACGGAACGGAGGTCGATCACCTCGGCATGAATTCCTCGCTGCTCCAGTGACTCACCGGCTTTGAGCGCCTCTCGAACCATCGTGGAGATCGCCACGATGGTCACATCCGCTCCATGGCGCCGCACCGCTCCTTTACCGATCGAGACTTCATACATTTCCTCCGGAACCTCGCCAGCCTCTTCATAGAGCCAGCGATCGTCAATGTAGAGCACCGGATTCCCGTCGCGCACCGCCGCAATGAGCAGCCCCTTGGCATCATAGGGCGTGCCGGGCATTACCACCTTCAGGCCGGGGATATGAGCAAAGAAAGCCTGCAATGCCTGGGAGTGTTGTGCGCCCTGCTCACCACCCCGGTTGATCACCGAACGAATCACGACCGGCGCACTGACCCGCCCCGCGAAGAGATAGGACCAGTTCGCCGCCTGATTGACGATCGGATCGACCGCCAACAGCATGAAATCCATGCGCGGATGGAAGACGATCGGCCGCATACCGGCGATGGCTGCGCCGATGGCCGCGCCGGTGGTCGCGTTCTCGGACACAGGGGAATCCACGATTCGGTCACGACCGAATTCTTTATCGAGATCCTTCAGGCTCGTCCCTGCATACCAAGGACTCCACAAGCCCTGTCCCAGCACGAACACTCGAGGATCGCTCTCCAAGAGCTGGGCGTGAGCCTCGCGAATCGCTTGGGCATAGCTCAAGTTTCGCATGCAGATCCACCTCTGGATGCGTAGACGTGTTCCGTGAGCTCGCTCACATCGGGTGGGGGAGATTGCCGAGCAAACGTCACCGCCGCCTCGATTTCCTCTCGAAGGGCATGCTCCACCTCCGCCAGGTGTTCTTGCCCGGCGCCGCGATCGAGTAGTTGCGCCCTGGCGCGGGCGACCGGATCCTTAGGCAACCAATCTTTGAGCTCGTCCTTTCGCAGAACTCCCACATCCATATCCCACGCGGGGCCGACATGTCCACGCCAGCGGTACGTCCGGCATTCAAGTAGTGCGGGTCCTTCTCCGGCACGCGCCCGTTCGGTAGCTTCGCAAGCCGCACTGTAGACGGCTGCGACATCGTTTCCGTCCAGCCGCACCCCGTGAATCCCGTGCGCCTCGCCGGTTTTCCAGATGTTATCCTCGGCACGACGCTGCAGCAGTTGCATATGGCTCGCGTAGAAATTGTTCTCGCAGACGAATATCACCGGTAGCCGATACACGGCGGCAAAGTTGACCGACTCATGGAAATGTCCCTCCTCGGTCGCACCGTCTCCGAAAAACGCCACGGAGACTTGCCGGCTGCCGCGTAATTTGGCCGCGAGGCCTGCGCCCGCAGCCAACGGAATCGTGGCCGCCACCAGGGGGACTGTTCCCATGATCCCCACCTCAGGCGCGACGACGTGCATCGAGCCGCCCCGACCCTTTGAACAACCGGTCGCCTTACCAAAGATCTCCGCCATCATGGATCGAAGGTCGCCCCCCTTGGCCAGATAATGGCCATGTGAGCGGTGGCCGCCCCACACGTAATCCTCTTGCTCCAGCGCGGCACAGACCCCTGCCGCAATCGCCTCCTGGCCGATATACAGATGGCACGGTGTCTTGATCTCTCCACCTTCCACCAAATCGGCGACCTGCTCTTCGAACAAGCGGATTCTCAACATCGATCGGTAGAGGTCCTGCAAGAGTTTCATCGACAAACCGGCGGTGCTCGACTCCATGCGATCCCTATGCCTTTTCGTTCACCACACTCAGCGCACGTGGTTTGACGCGGAACACGATGGCCGTAAGGGTTTGGGTGAGAATGGTCAGATCCGTCCAGAATGACTGCCGGCGCACATAGTCCAATTGGAGCTTGATCTTCTGCGGGCGGATTTTCTCCAAATACGTTTTCTCGGGATCGGGACTCCCGGTCAGAATTGCCCCCTCATCGGAATTCCACAGCGAGGCCCAATCAGTAATTCCAGGTTTCACCCGAAGGATGGCGCGTTCCTCCTCGGTATACATATCGACATAGTGTTGCACTTCAGGCCGTGGACCAACCAGACTCATCTCGCCGCGCAGCACGTTCAGGAGTTGCGGAAGTTCGTCCAGCTTGTACTGCCGGAGCAAGCGACCGATCTTCAGAATGCGCGGGTCATCCGCCGCCGTGGAAGATCCCCCGATTTTTTCGGCGTCGGCAACCATGGACCTGAACTTGAAAATCCTGAAGCGTCGGCCATATTGACCGACGCGGACTCCCCGATAGAACACCGGCCCAGCGTCTTCCAGTTTGATCACAAGTGCAATGACAACCAACAGAGGAGTCAAGGCAACAAGACCGACCGTCGAAACGGTCACATCGAAGACCCGCTTCAGCACGATCACCTCACTGGGTGCCACCTTGCGCCGATCCGCACATCGCAGACACCGTTTTGACTGCTCCCCAGAGACTCCCGGTCCCATAACTCAGATGCAGCGTGGCGAATACGACCGGCATGATCGGCAACAATCGAGCATCACGCTCCCGCACAGCCACGTCGAGAGAAGCTACAATATTCGCGAACGCGTAGGCGCAGACGGCGCCGAGCAATAACCACCCCGCCGGCCACCACATCAAATCCAGCACACCAAGACCGACCACCCCGAGCACGAAAGCCACCGGCACGAGGTGTCTCCACGACACCGGCATCACCTGGCTGTAGGCAAAGGGAAGAATCGCCCAGACCCCATTGGTCCAGTTGTGCTTCACAAAGGACCAAAAGTCGGACCGTGCAGCATAGTGGCTGACGATATCAGGCACTAGCAGAGTTTTCCCCCCGGCCTTCTTGAGGCGGAGGTTGAACTCCATGTCTTGTCCTCGAACGAGAGCCTCGTTAAACAGGCCGATCCGGTCAAAGACCGCCTTTTTATAGCATCCACCGAACACGGTATCAACCCAAGTCGGTTGGTTGCGACGGATTCTGAAATAGGAGGTGCCGACTCCAAAAACGTGGCTGAGCGCCGCCACAATCGCGCGCCCCATAAGAGTGCGATCTCGTGGCCCGGTGATGATGATTCCTCCCACGTTGTCCGCATCATAGGCCTGCAAGCACTCGACGGAACGAGAGATGTAATTCGAGCTATACCGGTTGTGCGCACTCATCCAGACGATGACCTCGCCCTTCGCGTGACCAATGCCGAGATTCAGCGCAGCCGGCGTGATCCTCTTGGGATTATCGATCAGAAACAGGTGGGGGTAACGCACGGCGTATTCTTCAACAACCGCCCGTGTACCGTCTGTGCTCCGCCCCTCGATGACCAGGACTTCCAATCGATCTTTCGGGTAATCATTTGCGAGAATGGAATCCAAGCATAGCCCGATGAATCGCTCCTCGTTTCTGCATGGCACAAGAACCGTCACAAACGGCAGATCTTGCCGGGCGGATAATGGTTCAGGCACTGCGAGGTCCCGCTTCTGTTGCTTTTCTCAGCACCCAATAGTCGACGTAAAGGAGCTTCTGAAACTTCTCTATGACAAACCCCACTTTCCTGAATACTTCTTCTACGTCCGTACCGCTGACTTTTCCATCTCCAATTTCCCAACAGTGATCAGGATCGATCCAAATCTTTCTCTTGATGAATCGCCGATAAAAACTCCCAGGACTGAGAAACCCTGTCGGCACTGTCAGCACATGCGGCACTTGGGTGGGCGTCATGAACAAGAAATTGCTGCGCCGATGAGGAATCGTAACGAGCGCACGCCCATTCTCCCTCAGATAGAACCACATGCTGCTCATAGCACGATCGAGATCATGGAACGGCATGTGTTCGAGCACATCGGCGGCGATCACACAGTCCGCTGACGTTAGGAGATCCGCTTGACGGTCGCGTAAGTCTGCCACGACATCGGGCAGCAATTTGG
>JBBILH010000147.1:1289-4843 GCA_037445005.1 Nitrospira sp. | reverse complement strand
CCCGATCCCTGAGTACGGTTGCCCCATCATGCTGCCGGTGAATTCCTGCTGGAGAAATCGTCCACCCAACACCGACTTCATTTCGGCGGTGCCGCTCGATTCCATCGGCGGCTTGCCGGGCTCCATCCATTCTTTGGTCTGTGTCGTCCAACTGCCAGCCAAACTTTCCAACTGCTTATGGGGTTCACCGGGTGTGGCCAACTTTTGCCACATTTCCATCATGGCTTTCTCATCCATGGGTTTCTCATGCTTCTTTCCCTTGGCCAAGATCGGCGAAACCATCAACGTGACACACACTGTGGCAACGGTAAGGGATAGGAAACGCATAGTGATCTCCTTGTTGGCATTTTGAGTTGTTTCGATGAATTGGTAAGAGTATGGACACAGTCACCTGTGCCTAACCAGCCTGAGTCTGTGCCGGGTCCATCCAGAACACTTCCCAAATGTGACCGTCCGGGTCTTCGAAGCTCCGCGTGAACATGAACCCGTAATCCTTCGGTGCGTAGGCCTCCAGCGCCCCTGCCTTCAACGCTTTGTCCGCGAGCTCGTTCACCTTCGCTTTACTTTCAACGGCGAGGGCGGTCAGCAGTTCAGTCGTCTTGTGGGCGTCGGCGATCGGTTTTTTCGTAAATTCCTTCACCTTATCGTGGGTCAGCAGCATGGCGTAGATGTCGTCGCTCATGACCATGCAGGCTGCGGTCTTGTCCGTAAATTGGGGGTTGAACGAGAAGCCGATTGCTTTAAAGAAGTCCACCGACTTGTCGAGGTCCTTCACTGGCAGATTGACGAATATTTTGCTGACCATATTGTCTCCTTTTGTCCGCGAGCATGTGTTTGCGTTAATTCCAATCGTCGATTTTGACATCTCTCGGAGCAGGTTTCCCTCGGCCGGTTTCGATGAGTGCCTTGAGGCTCATCAAGAAAACGGCCCACTTTGTGCTGCAATGGGCCGTAAACGCGCCGGACTCCTTCCAGTTTCGATGGGCGAACCGCACGATCGTAAAATCGTTCTCTTGTTTCAAGTCGAAGGCGATGTCCGTCCCGATCCATTCCTCAGGCCCTTTGACACATTTCCATTGCACCTTCTTGAATGGCTCTTGTTTCACCACTTCCATGTCGAATCCGCCGATCGTTTTTCCGTTGGGGTCGCGAAACTGAAAGGAAATGGTTTTCCCAACGTCGGCAACGCCGCTCGTGTCCGCCGTCCACCATGCGGCAAGTCCCTCGATCGTCGAGAGGGCCCAATACACGTTGTCGGGACCAGCCTTAATGCCTACGCGATGGATAATGTCAGCCATGACACACCTCCAAAATCGGCCAACTTAAAATGATGAAGCTCTTGTTAGTAGCCTCGTCACTCTTGTTGCGAGGACCTATGTCTCAACTACGACCTCGAATCCGCCGTAAGCCATGCGTTTCGCATCGAATGGCATTGAGTTTTCATCACACATCCCTTTGATGCGGGGATCTTTCATCACCTTGGCGTTGACGCGGTCGCGGTGGGCTCGTGACTTGTAGACGATCCATGAAAACACAACTGTCTCGCCGGCTTTGAGCTTGGCTAACCGAGGAAACGGCAGACCCATCTTCACCTTGAGATCGTCACCCACACACTCGCGGTATTCGAGTGCGCCGTGCTCCTTCCAGATCTTGCCGGCTTTCTTGGCCATCCCCAAATAGGCCTTCAGGTTTTTCTTCGATACCGGCAACACAAATCCATCGACATATCGCATAAGCCACTCTCTTTCCTTGGGAGGAGTTTTACTTCTTCGGTTTTTCCCACAGTGTCATGACGTTACCCTCCGGATCGGCAACGTCGGCATAGCCGAACAATGAAGTGATCGCGGTACTAGTTACAATCGTAATGGCTGTCAGCATGGCTCCCTCCTTTTACTTCTTCTTGGCTGCCTTCGACCGAATGCGCTCCTCCTGCTCTCTCAGCTCCGGTGTGAACTCGGCTCCGAAGTCGTCGGCCTCGAACACTTGGCGAATTTCAAGCTCGCCCTCTTTGCCGTCGACGGCAGGATTCGGACAACGCTTTGCCCATGCAATCGCTTCTTCTTTCGACTTGCACTGCCAGAGCCAATAGCCCGCGATGAGTTCCTTGGTTTCGGCGAAAGGGCCGTCGATCACCGTGCGTGTGCTTCCTGAAAATTTGACACGGACGCCTTTTGAACTCGGATGAAGGCCGTCGCCGGCCAACATGACGCCGGCGTTCACGAGCTCTTCGTTGAACTTCCCCATGTCGGTCAACAGCTGTGTGCTCGGCATGACACCCGCTTCGGAATCTTTTGTCGCTTTCACAATGACCATGAACCGCATGATATATCTCCTTTCAGATTGGGCTCTCCATCAGTTAGTCGACCGTGTGCTCGGAAATCGACAATCTGTCGTACCATTACAGTCCATATCCTCTCGCCATGGCAGCGGCAAGAAACGGGATCAAAAGCAGGACTGCCGCTTCTGCACGTAACCATCGTTGAATACGGAAAATTTGCTCGGTCGGCGGTAGGAATTCTGTCTGCAATTCCGTTTGTTTTGTCCATCTGATCAGCCGTAGCGTCGGCGGAATCGAGAGGATTGCCACGGTCATGAAGAGTCCGATCTTCGTCCAGAAGAGGGGATTCGACAGATAGAATGGCGAACCTTTCGTACCCCAGAAGACCCGAGCAAACCCCACGCCGAGCAGCAGGACCGCGCTTATTCCATAGATTCGATCCAAGTGTGCGGCTAAACGCAGGCCTGACATGGTCATTCCCGGTCGAATGAGAACGTATTGCGCGGCGAGGACGGCAACCAGCATAAAGATCAGCAGAAAGTGAAAAGAGGAAAGCAATACGTCGCTCATCGGCTACCTCATCTATGTGACGGGTCTTGTAATTGGCACAATGCTCGCAAAGCAGGTCGGGTCAGTTCCCACTGTTGCCGTGTGATCCGCCATTCAGTACATCGCCAACCACGAGACGCCATCCAATAAGGCGTCGGTCGATCTTCCGCAACGGCTCCAACACTGTGCGAGCCGGACCACTCGTTCATTGCCGTAGGCCGACTGCCTTTCCTGTGGCCCGTAGAACGCTAGCGTCCGTGGATCAGCATGATAGGCAAGAAATGCAGGAGCATCGTCCTCCACGAAGTCGCGCGCAGCAGAAATCTCTTTGTCATGATTTGCATGTCGGCTATCCGTAGGTTGCGGTCCGGCGTCATGGCCGTGCCCTTCTCAACTTCGCTCCGCCGCGACATCGGCGACGGCCACTGCTTCAATTTCGATCATCGCATCTCGAGAGTAGAGCGACCGCACCGCAACAATGGTGTCTGCGGGGTAGGGCGCAGTAAACCAGCGACCGCGCAGCTCAACGATCTGGTCAAAATAATCCATATTCGTCAAATAAATAGTGACCTTGATGACGTTCTTGAGACTCGATCCGCCCGCGCGGAGAACGCGGTCGAGGTTTTGGAAGGCTTGTGCAGCTTGTGCATCGAAATCACCCACCCCCACAACCTGTCCGTGCGAGTCGATCGCGGCTTGGCCGGAAATGAACAACAGGTCACCGACT
>JBBILH010000147.1:0-1266 GCA_037445005.1 Nitrospira sp. | reverse complement strand
CAGGCGAAACGGCTCATAGGGGTCCGGATCGATCACGATTTGCTCAATTCTCATGGCTAGCTCCCAGTACCTCCCGCATCACCGACGCCAAGTTCCGTAGCGCCCCTTCGCCGTCATCGATAAACGTCGAGCCGTGCATGAGCGCCAATCGAGCCGGACGAAGCTGAGCCAAGCCATGCAGGATCGGTTCGGTCAACGGGGTGTAAGGGTAGGGATGAGCGAACGGTCCCTTTTCACCTTCCGTCAACGCCTGTTTGGCACGATCCACAATATCCGATTCGGTGATCGCCTCGACATCTCCTCCGTGGGTGAATAGATCCGAGCACAGCAAGGTGCGGGTGACTTCTTCGAACAAGAGGCCCGCTTCCCAGTTGTGTGGTACATGCGGCGTCTGTCTGAAGCGGAAGCGGTATGCGCCGGTCTTTAAGACTTCATCGTGCTGCAGCACGCGCGCCTGGCGAATCGCGAAATCGTTTACGTTGACCGACGCGCCGACCAGACCGCACAGCGGTTCCGCACGCGGCGCCAGTGTCAGCCAGCCGTTCAAAGCTCCACATTCATCCGCTTCGAAATGGCTGAACGAAATCCATCGCAAGATCGCGGGATTGATGACGCGCGACACCGCATCTCGAACAAGGGGGAACATCCGTTTCATCCCCGTGTGAAACAACAGCGGCTCGTCGTCCTTGATCAAAAAGTGGTTGAACCGGAGGTTGAATTCCGGGACATAGATCGAAATCACATAGTGATCGGGAGCGATCTCTGTCAGTCGCGCTTTGTCGGTCATATAGTTTGCTACCTCAGGGCAATTACCCAAGTCCGTCCATTCTTCACATAACGATGCCGCCGCGGCATGACGACGCCGTCCTGTTATTTCGTTTGTGAACGGCCTGCAAGCAGGGAGCTGCGTCGCTGGTGTGCAGCAATGAGTGGATCCACGACAGCTCCACAATTCACGCAGCGCCAACCGACCGGCTCATACCCGCCTGAGCCGAATTTAAAGTCGCCAAACTCCTCACGAACCATCAGTCCGCTGCATCGATGGCATATCATGGCTTCTTCCTTTCGTCGGATCGCTTGCTCAACCGATCGCACCTTTTCTTTCCTTCTCCATGATTGTTGTTCGGAGAGATAGGTTCCTCTATCAGCCGTTCCCTCCTTGGGCCACTGCCGTGGCCGGCATCTGTTGAGCCGATTCCGGCGGCGACCATCCGCCGCCGAGGGCCTTGTACAGTTGCACGACCGACGCCAGCAGCAACCGACGGG
>JBBILH010000146.1:0-4871 GCA_037445005.1 Nitrospira sp. | reverse complement strand
CTTCGACGCGGCAGGGCGCGCCGGTCGCAGGAAGTTCCTCACCGAAACAGAGGGCGTTGGGGATCATGGTCGTGGGAAGACGTCCATCGTCATGCGTCAACCCTGTCGGGCGAACTGCCTGTGGCTGCAGTCTTTACGATTGACGAATGACGCCTGACGGTTGACGCGGCTCATTCGGACACCGGAATGAACTGCCTGATCCAATTGCCGAACCCGCCGGGATTGCGGCTCTGGATGTAAACCACGCCCGGACCGCGGAATCGGCAGACGAATCCTTCGCCGGAGGTAAAGCTCGCCACCCATCCCGATGCAGCCCGCTCGATGTTGTAGGAGGTCGTGGCCGACCACGCGACCAGATGGCTATTGTCCACGATGTATTCCTGATCCGGTTTCAGCTCGATCTTATGGATGGCCCCGAAGCTGTTCAGGATGAGGGAGCCTTTGCCGCTGATCTTGAGGATAAAGAACCCCTCGCCGCCCAGGAGTCCGCGGCTCAAGCTCTGCATCTGGCTCTCGATCTTGACGGACTCGGCGCCGGCGAGAAACCCGTCTTTCTGGACCATGTACTCGTTGAGGCCGTCGAGTTCCATGATCACGATTTCACCCGGTACGGTCGGGGCAAGCAAGACTTCGCCGGTTCCGCGTGTCGCCCGTAACGTCTGGAAGAAGAATTTCTCCCCGGTGAGCAGTTTTCGGGACAGCGCGCCGAGAAAGCCTCCTTCCATCTTGCTTTCGATGTCGATCGTCGGCGAAGAGGCGACCATCGCGCCGGATTCCGCCTTGACGGTTTCCCCCGCCGCAAGTTCGATCCGCACCATGGGAAAGGCTCCGGGATACAGAACTTCAGATTTCATGCAGCAACCTCCGAGATCGTAAGGGGTGAAGCGTCAGGCGTAAGGCGAATAATGCGCTCGTCATCGTCGGGGAATCAGGTTCTTGCAGGCTCTTGGTAGCGGAAGAGTCCCATGAGTATTTATCGATACTTTCAATTTGTCTATCGATGGTGACCCAGGTGTCCCGTGCAATATAGCCCAGTCTTTGAGCAAGTTCGAGGTGAGTATCCAGCTCGCTCAACGAGCCTTGAGCCAAATGAAGGTAGTTGATGAACTCCCTTCGGGTTTGGCGGCCGGCGCCTTCGGCAACATTGGCCGGCAGTCTGGAGACGGCGCGTTTGATTTTATCAGCGAAACCATGTCGATCTTCCCAAGGAAAGGAATTGGTGACCCTATAGATCGTTACGGCCGGTTCCATCGGGGCATTCCACAAATCCGGTTTCTTACAAGGCTTGTCCGTTTCCCTCTTCGCGATCCCGCTACGCTTTACCCCCCACGCCTTACGGTTTTGCCACCCATCCGTACAGTCTGTGGCTCGGCTCGGGCCCCTCATCGAGATAACTCATCCGAATCCGGCTCAGCACATCTTTGGGCACGTCGTGACGCTTGGCCGCGACATCCAAGCCGAACACGCGCGCCGCATTCAATCCAAAGATTTTCTCTTTCGCCTCGCGTGTCAATGGGTGAAACTTGTGTTGCTCCACAAGCGGCTCCGGAATCTGGAACCGCCGGAAGGCTTCGATCTGCCATTGCGGCGAGCCGTACCAGATGGAATCCGTCCCCCACAGCACGTGGTCGACCCCGAACGCCGCGATGATCTGGCCGAGCAAATGCGCGCAAACCAGCGGATGCGTCGATACAAGCTGGCCGAATGTGGATCCCAATTCCATGTAGATGTTCGCGATGCCGGGCTGCGCCTGCTTCATTCGGCAGAATTCGGTCGTCCAGGGAATCTCGCCGGTCTTAGCGAAGTGTTCGTCGACTCCGGCGACGCTCTTCAACCCCGAATGGTATACGAGAAAATCGACGTCGGGAAAATCCTTCGCGGCCTTGATGAGGTCTTTGGGGTGGTTGAACTCGGGCACGGGACCGAGCGGGAGCCCCTTGTGAACGCACACCCGCTTTACTCCCAGCTTCCTCGCCTGCTCAAGCATGGGATAGGCGAGCTTCTCGTCATCCATCCACCACCCCTGGTCGAAACCTTTCGGGCACGAGCCGGTGTAGCATTTCCACGCGTCGACGTTGAGTGTCTCCGCCTGCATGGCCATGAATTCCAAATCCGCTGCGCCCATTTGAGGGGTTGCCAGACCGTGCGCGAGCATGCGCTGCGAACCGGCCAGCCGGTTGACCTCGTCGCGGATATGGGCCATTTCCTCGGGCGGAACGACGGCTTCCTGCGGATAGGGACCGGGCGGCGTGCTGATCAATCCGACCGTGGTCTCACTGTCGAGAAAGACTTCCTTCACGAAGTTCCGCCAAGACAGGTCGTCCAGCGTGCCGCGATCGCCTGCGAGCAGCGGGTTCAGTCCCATCTCCTTCACCCGACGGCGAAGCCAGAGCAGTGTGTCTTTCGAGACCGCCCCTTTGCGTCCGCCCTCCGCGTCGGTGGGATCGTAGTGCGAGCCGACGTAGTGGGTCTGCACGTCGAAGACGAAATACGGCGCCCCCTGTTGTTCAGCGAACGCCGAAGACTCGAACAGCTCGACGTTCAACACTTCGAAGAACCGGCCGAACACCGAATTCATCGCCACCAACGCAGCGGCCATGCCGCCGGAAGTCTTCAGAAAGTCACGACGACTGATCCCGAGCCTGGTGGAGGTCCGCCGACTGAGCGTGGTGACAATGGACTCCACACAAGCTTGCTCGGGAGTTTGCGGAGGAGGGACAAATTCCTCGTTCGACACGATCCGAGTCGGCAGAGGTCCCGGTGATATCGTCCCTTGTCTGAATTCGGGCGGGCGGATGTTTGAACGTCGCATACACGATCCGATCGGAACAGGTCGGCAAGGGGGATTCTGGGAGATACGCGGGGAGGTGTCAAGCAAAGGGGAACGATCGTTGACCCGGAGCGGGATTGGCTCAGCGACCGGGTCGGATCGGGCGAGAGTGCGGCAGGCGCTCACCGTTCGGGCCATTTGAGCGCTCCGGACGGTCGCCGAGTTCTCCTCCGTACTCCTTCCTCAATTGACGACGGAAGTCGCGCCGTTCGGCCGGTGACATGTTCCGCCACTGTTCTCGCAGTTCCTGTCGCCTTTCCGGAGGGAGCGAGCGAAACCATTGGCGGTCGTCTCGAATGGCCTCCCGCCTTTCCGGAGACAGCCGTCGAAACTGCTCGAACCGTTGCCGGAGACGTTGCTGTTCCTCCGGCTGCATCTGCTGCCATTGACGGAACCGTTGCCGAGCTTGATCGCGCTCGTCGGGATTCATGTTCGACCAGCGTCTGGCCCCGTTTCGAAGGCGTTCTTGCCGCTCTGCAGGCAATTGGTCCCAGTTCTGGCTGAACCGTTGCAAGATCCGTTGTTCATCCTGGTTCAGTTGATCCCATGGAATCCCTGAACCATCCGGTTCCGCCCAGACCACCCCCGTCACCACCTGAAACATGATCACAACGAGAATCGTCCGCATCATGGGGTCGTGCCCTCTCGTGGATTCGGAGAACCAGGAGTCGGAGAACCGGCCGGCGGGCCGCTCTTCATTCGCGGTATTCCCCGTCGATCACGGGCGTCCTTCGGCACCGTCTCTCGCGTGCGCTCCTGCAGATCCCACTCAGGAAGATCATCCTCCCGAAAGGGATCGACCCATCGGTCATCGCCGGTTTCCCAGGATCCGAGAAACTCCAAGAAGTCGGGATCCACTGGGGCGACTTCGCCTTGGGGAACCGCTCCCGCTGCGACAACCGATAGCGTGACCGCCGCCGACAATCCGAGAATCCATCCCGCTCTACCCGGTCGCATCGACATCGGCCAGCCAATGATAAAACTCCAGGTCTTCGGCCAGTTCCACGTTCTCGACCGAGAGCACGAGATCGAGATCCTCGAAATACTGAGGCTGCTGATTCTCCTGAATCGGCTGCTTCATCCAGAGCGCGATCGTAAGCGCTCCCACGGCGGCCATGGCCAATCCGCTCGCCCAAGCCATCCGCCACCGACGCGCTGGTTTGGCTTTGAGAGCGGCGAGGCGGGCGCGCTGGAGCCGCAGCGTCGTCGTCGCGTCGAACTCCGCCACGCTCCGGTCGAGCATCTGTTTGGCCCGAACCGCCAGCCGCTCGTCGCCCGGTTCAAGATCAGCCGTCATCACCAATGATCTCCCAATAGGGTCCGCAACGTTCTGATCGCGCGAAAGTAATGTGTCTTCACGCTGCCCTCCGAGCAACCCATCGCCTGAGCGGTTTCCGAAACGTTCAGTTCTTCCCAGGCACGGAGAAGAAACGCTTGCTGCTGGCGAAGCGGCAAGGTGCGCAAGGCCTGTTCCAGGGCCGCGCCGGCCCGCTTCAATGCGAGTTGCTCGTCGCTCGATAACTGTCCGGCATCCGCCACCGATTCTAAGGGATCGGACTGTTCGTCGTCATCCAACGCTCTCCCCAACCACTGACGCCACCGATTGCGGACCTTCGTCCGACGATACCAGTCGCGAATACGGCTTTGGAGAATCGTGTGGAACAGTGGCCCCCACTCGGCCTCCTCGCGCGAGCCGTAGTGCTGCACCAGCTTGAGCATGGCGTCCTGGACGAGGTCCATCGCCTCGTCGGTATCGCCCGTCGCGATCTGTGCCATCCGGAAGGCCCGACGCTCGATGCCCGCTAGAAATCTATCGAGAGCCTGGGTGTGGTCCAGGGAGATATCCTTCCGTCCCAACCCCCTCAGCGGGGATTATGGTGGGGCGGCCGAGCTCCGAGGCCGACCGCCCGCGCGCGAGAGCTACCGCCCGCGTCTATGGCCGACGCGGCCGATGTGACGATCAATCCGATCGCCGCGGCGATCCAGTCGATTGTCGATCCGATCGCCTCTGCGGTCAAGCCGATTCTCGACACGGTCGCCT
>JBBILH010000145.1:2035-4895 GCA_037445005.1 Nitrospira sp. | reverse complement strand
ATCGCGGTCGCGTGTTGAAGGCCAAGCCGGGCATGACCGGGCTCTGGCAGGTGGTCGGCCGCAGTCGGACCACCTTCGATGAGATGGTGCGCCTCGACTTACGGTACGCCAGAACCATGTCTCTACGGTCCGACATCAAGATCCTGCTGGCGACACCAGCGGCCATGATTACCGGAAAGGGGGCTTGTTGATACGATGTATATTCTTGGACTTTCAGCTTATTACCATGATAGTGCCGCCTGTCTCGTGAAGGATGGCGAGATTCTCGCCGCAGCTCAGGAAGAGCGCTTTACGCGACGGAAGCATGATCCCGCTTTCCCTTCCCATGCCGTCCGCTACTGCCTCTCCCAGGCAGATATTGGAATCAAGGATGTGAAGTATATCGTCTTCTACGACAAGCCCCTCGTGAAGTTCGAACGATTGATGGAAACTTACGTAGGATTCGCCCCCAGAGGTATCCAATCATTTCTCGCGGCGATGCCAATTTGGCTTAAGGAGAAGTTGCTCCTGCGCAACCTTCTCAAGGATGAACTCCTGACTTGTGCAGAAGGATTACAGAAATCCGACCTCCCCGAGCTGTTGTTCGGCGAGCACCACGAGTCCCATGCCGCATCGGCATTTTTTGCGTCACCCTATCAAAAGGCGGGCGTGCTCTGCATGGACGGGGTAGGCGAATGGGCTACCACGTCGGCATGGCTGGGAGACGGTAATGCGCTGACACCGTTATGGGAGATTCCCTTCCCTCATTCTTTAGGGTTACTCTATTCAGCCTTCACCTATTACACGGGATTCAAGGTCAATTCCGGCGAGTATAAGGTCATGGGGCTGGCGCCCTATGGGGAGCCCAAGTACGTGAAGGCTATTTATGAGCATCTCCTGGATTTAAAGCCGGACGGCACCTTCCGTATGAATATGGACTATTTCAATTACTGCACAGGCCTGACCATGACGAGCCGGAAATTCGACGAATTGTTCGGAGGCCCACCCCGAACGCCGGAAACGAAACTCACGCAGCGGGAAATGGATTTGGCACGGTCCATTCAGGAAGTGACGGAAGAAGTCATGTTGCGTCTGTCCCGCACGATGCATCGGGAAACCGGTGTCGAGTATCTCTGTCTGGCCGGTGGGGTGGCGTTGAATTGTGTCGGCAACGGCCGGATCTTGCGGGAAGGTCCATTTAAAGGACTCTGGATTCAGCCGGCCGCCGGTGATGCAGGAGGCGCGCTTGGTGCAGCGTTGAGTGCCTGGTACCAGCATGAAGGGAACCCAAGAACGGCCGATAATGTCACGGATCAGATGAGCGGTAGTTATCTCGGACCGGCGTTCTCGAATGACCAGATCGAGGCGAGGCTGAAGGCGATCGGGGCCGTCTATGAGCGACTCAACGACGACGAACTGTTCGATTATGTGGCGAACGATCTAGCCGGAGAAAAAGTCGTGGGATGGCTTCAGGGGCGTATGGAGTTTGGGCCGAGGTCGCTGGGTGGACGAAGCATCTTGGGGGACGCCCGAAGTGTGAAGATGCAATCCATCATGAATCTTAAAATCAAATACCGAGAATCGTTCAGGCCCTTTGCTCCCTCGGTATTGAAAGAGCAGGTCTCGGAATACTTCCAGATGGACTGCGACAGTCCCTATATGTTGTTGGTGGCCCCGGTACGAGAAAAGCGACGCTTGCCGTTTGACCCAGGTAGGAAAGACCTCTGGGGGATCGACCTCCTCAATGTGCCTCGCTCGGATATCCCCGCTGTCACTCATATCGACTACTCGGCGAGAGTCCAGACGGTGCATAAAGAGACGAACCCACGATATTACCGACTGCTGAAGACCTTTGAGGAGAAGACCGGTTGCGCAGTGTTGGTGAATACCTCCTTCAATGTGCGGGGCGAGCCGATCGTCTGCACACCGGAGGATGCCTACCGATGCTTTATGCGCACGGAGATGGACCGATTGGTGCTTGAGAACTGTGTGCTGAAGAAAGAGGATCAAAAACCGCTCGAAGGGGACTCCGATTGGAAGAAGGAATTTGATTTGGACTAAGGAAGGAAGATCCATGTCTCAAAAACCATCGACAGGAAAGAAAGAGTTACGCAGTTTTGGTTTGTTGGTCGGTGCAGTGTTTACTGTTATCGGAGCTTGGCCGCTCGTGTTGCGAGGGGACGCGCTGCGCCTCTGGGCTATTGGTCTCGGTGGAGTCCTCATCCTGCTCGGAGGAATATCACCTGGAGTCTTGGCGCCGGTCCATACGGTATGGATGCGGGTGGGGCATGCCCTCGGATGGATCAACACCAGGATTCTTCTCGGTTGTGTTTTCTACGGTCTTATCACTCCGATGGGGATTGTCTTCCGCCTCATGGGCAAAGACGTCATGAGACAGGAGTTTGCTCATGATAGTCCGACCTATCGTGTTCTTAGAAGACCGAGGCCTCAAGGACATATGAAATATCAGTTTTGAGACATGCTGTTTTTCATGAAGGAGGTGTGAAATGGGTGAATTTGTCGGTGAACTGTGGGCGTTCATGAAAGAGCGGAAGAAATTTTGGTTGCTCCCGATCGTTCTTGTATTGATGGTGTTCAGCGCGCTGATCGTGTTTACACAGGGTTCGGCGCTGGCTCCCTTTGTCTACACGCTTTTCTAAAAACAAGTATGTTCATTGCCGCATAATAGAAAAGGATTTCATGCGTGATGATAGTCCCGGCCTTAAGGGCGGCATGGGCAAGGTTGTTCAAGATGATAGGGGAAGATCTATGAGCCCAACCGAGGCTGCAGACAATCAGGCCCGCAGTGCAGTCAAGAATGGCCTGAACCGGACATATCTCTAAATTGAAGCGCAGTACCCCAACGTCTTGTCTCGGCTTA
>JBBILH010000145.1:0-2025 GCA_037445005.1 Nitrospira sp. | reverse complement strand
GCTCTAAGCCTTGTCTCTCATCGTTTCAGCGAATCATCCACGTTTGCAGTATCACGCCGCTACCATCGTGCGTTTGATAGTGGCCCATCGTTCATTCAATGGCGATCATTGACGATGCGTCGTGCGTTGACTGGATGGATCGTCGTTGTTCTGGCGGCCGTAGTTTGGTTTGGCTCAGCCGTACACGATTTTCTTGCGATCAATGATCCCGTTCAAGCCAATGTACTGGTGGTCGAAGGCTGGGTGTGGGAATCGGCGGCGATGAAGGAGGCGGCCGAGGAATTCAATCGCGGAAGATATGACATCGTGGTCACCGTTGGCGTCCTGCCTACTCCGCATGAGAGTGGACCATTGCAAGAGAATGCTGCTGCACACGCGGCGGAACAATTGAAGAAGTTTGGCGTGAATGACCACGCCATCCAAGTTCTTACGGTTCCCAATATCGACAGACATCGCACCTATACATCTGCTTTGGCCGTCAGACGTTGGCTGGCTGATTCAAAAATCAATGTTGCGGGGATCAATGTTTTTACTCTTGGGGCACATGCGAGAAAGAGTTTGGTCTTGTTCAAACGAGCGTTTGGGCAAAGGGTACATGTCGGTGTGATCGCAGGTACCGAAGACAGGTACGACCCCGAACGATGGTGGTTGTCGACGAGGGGGATTTATGCGGTGCTGCGAAAAACGATTGGTTACCTTTATGCCGAGTGGTGGCCTCTGCCGGATGATCTTCTTGCACCAGCAGGCCAGGTGGTTTCGTTCGGAGGGCGGTAACATGGCGGTCGTCAAGACAACCGGGGCCAGAATTGCGGGGGTCTGCACCTGTCTGCCGACCAAGCGGTTCGATAACGTGAGCGATTCGTCGGCGTTTACAGAAGAGGAGATCCGCAAGGTGACCGGGATGGCCGGTGTATCGAGCCGCCGCGTGGCCGGGGAAACCATCTGCAGCAGCGACCTCTGTATCGCTGCGGCAAAACGTCTCTTGGAGCGGCTTGAATGGACGCCCGATTCGATCGATGCCGTGATCATGGTCACGCAGACGCCGGACTATTTTCTGCCCTCTACCGCCTGTGTGGTCCATCACCGTCTGAACCTTGCGGATCATTGTGCCGCATTCGACGTGGGGCTCGGTTGTTCCGGCTATCCCTATGGCATGTGGTTGTCCGCCATGATGCTTCAGGGAACAGGTATGCGCCGGGTGTTGTTGCTGCACGGGGAGACACCGACCCGGTTTTCTGATCACTCCGATCGTTCCGTGTCACTCTTGTTCGGTGACGCCGGTTCGGCCACTGCACTGGAGGCGATCGACGCGACTGGGCCGGCGTGGCACTATGCATTGCATTCCGACGGCGGCGGATACAACTCGATGATTGTCGAGTCCGGTGGTTTCCGGGATCGTTTTGGACGGGACACGCGTAAACATTGTGTGTCGATGAACGGCGCCCTCATCTTTAATTTTACGATCAAGCGGGTTCCCGCATTGATCGACGAGACGTTGAAGGCTGCCTCGATCGGCACCGACGAAATCGACTACTTCATCTTTCATCAATCCAACCAATTCATCATGAAACATCTGTGTGTGAAACAATCGCTTCCGTTTGAAAAAGTTCCTATCATCCTTCGAAACTTCGGCAATACGGGAGGGGCATCGATTCCTTTGACGATGACGCAAGGACAGCTCATGAGACCGGCGGATCGCCCCCTCCGCCTACTGCTGTTGGGTTATGGCGTTGGCTTATCCTGGGGATCGGCTCTGGTCGACTTGGATGCGAAGGCCATCTTGGACTCTGTGGAGTTGGATAATACGTCACCGGTGTCGGCGTGAGCAGTGATTCGGGAAAGGTATTCGAAGGGAGAACGATCCTAATTTCGGGTGCCTCGTCAGGCATCGGACGGGCCATCGCGATTCAACTGGCCAGACATGGGGCAGGATTGGTCTTAGTCGGGCGGAATCGAGCCCGGTTGGAGGATACGGCACAACGGGCGGGCGCTCGCGTTTGCCGGATCGTGCAGTTGGATTTGACC
>JBBILH010000144.1:0-4980 GCA_037445005.1 Nitrospira sp. | reverse complement strand
CGACCGACTCGATTTTTGAGAGGGCCACACACAGCCGCTCGGCCCGGCGGCAGACCGTCCGGGCTAGGTGGAGAAACCCTGAAACTTTTCCGCCTCCCGGCAGGATAAACTCTTTGAGCGGTTCCAGATCTTTTTGGCACCGATCGATCAGTTTTTCCAAGCGCGTGACATCGATCGCCGCCACTTGCGGCATATTCTTGAACGTCTGCCCCGGTGCCGTCGCCAGGATGCTGCCCACATCGAACAACTTGTTCTGCACCCATCGCAACTCGTCTTCGAGTTGTTGAGCTACCTGGGATTTCTCCTTCATGTCGGCGTTCATCACTCGCGCCACACCGATCGACGCATTGAGCTCGTCGATTGTCCCGTATGCCTCTACCCGCAGGCTGTCTTTCCAGACCTGCTGCCCGCCGGCCAGCCTAGTCTTTCCTGCGTCGCCCGTTCTTGTATAGACCTTGGTGATGCGCATGATCCCTCCTGAGAAGCAAGGTTGAGGTTCAGGTTAAGGTTGAGGAGACCTGTCGCCCTCGGCCTCAACCTCAGCCTGAATCTTCATCTGTTTCCTGTTGCTCCATGACTCATAGTGGATCAACCGGCCGACTGGAATCCGGCTCCGCCACCCGGCTGTTTCCAAATCAGGTTGCGCTTCAAACTTGGACACATAGCCCAGGCAGAGATAGGCGAGGACAGTTACCGATTGAGGCACACCAATCACTCGCTTCAGCTTCTCGTGATCCAAAATACTGACCCAGCCGACCCCGATACCCTCGGCCCTGGCGGCCAGCCAGAGATTTTGAACGGCGCAGCAGGTACTGTACAGATCCGTGGCGCGTACCGTGGAACGGCCGAGCACGTGCGGGCCTCCTCGCCGTCGGCTACAGGTCACACAGAGGTTGATCGGCGCTTCTTCGATACCTTCCAGTTTCAGGCGTTGATAGAGCTCACCCCTGGCGCCTGCATACTTGGCGGATGCCTTCCTGTTGGCCTCACGAAACAAGTCCTTCACCGCGCGTTTCGTCGCTCGATTCCTGATGACCACAAAATCCCACGGCTGCATGAACCCCACCGATCCGGCATGGTGCGCCGCCGTCAAGAGCCGCATCAGCACCTCATCCGGAATCGGCGTCGGCAGAAAATTCCGGCGGACATCACGGCGTTCGAACATCACCCGATAGACGGCCTCCCGTTCCCGCTGCGAAAACTGTCCGTTGGCTTTCTTCATTCTGCCATCCATTCAGCCTGCCGGCAGATGATGCGGCAACGGCTGTGGTCCCAATTCACCGGCGGCAACCTTTGCCAAACAGACGGAGCACAGACAATCCTTATATCGTGCGGCAATCCAATCCATCTGCGGCTCCGTGATCCCCAGCTTGCCGCACCAGCATTGGTATCCGCCGCACCGGAACGAATTCCCGCACGCCTCGCACGTCTTCTGGACCGGTCCTTTCATGTTGCACCTCGGGAACCGGTTCTGTGAGCACCGGCGAGTAATGACGGCGCGATGCTCGGCTGACTGGCAAAGTGCACATGGGTATAGAGGGCCAGCGTATTACCTGCGATGAGTCCATCCTGGCCTTTCGAAAGCCCTCCGGCATCGCTCAGCGCGCAGGCATACCGAAGCAGCCCTCTTGCAACCAATGTCGAGTAATGGAACTCATGACCCCGTGCCTGGACACCGGGACTGCCGAGGATGCAGGTTTCTGATAACTCCACCGTCCGGTATCCCAGTGTGAGCCCAGGCTTCATCATCACCACTTCAGCGGGAAACACTCCGACCATTTCGTGCGAACGTCCCTCGAAATCCCGGATGCCCTGCGTGAGATACATCATGCCGCCGCATTCCGCATAAATGGTCCCACCCCGCTCAGCGAATCGCCTGATCGCCAGTTTCATTGAAGTATTGGCCGCCAAAGCCGCGGCATGCAACTCCGGATACCCTCCGCCTAGATACAAAATCCCAAGATCATCGGGAAGCACCAGGTCACGGAGCGGAGAAAATGTGACCAATTTGCCTCCCTCTGCTTCGAGCAGTTCAAGATTTTCCGGATAGTAGAAGCAAAAGGCCGGATCATAGGCGACACCGATGCGAACAGGACCGTCATCCGTCCTCCGTTTTCTGTCTCCCAAACGGAGAACGGAGAACGGAGAACGGGAAACGGAAAGCTCGTCGGCCGACCTCGCCAATTCCTCGATTCGATCCAGATCGACGGTTTCCAATGCAGCCTTCGCCAATTGCCGATACAGTCCATCATCGCCCTGTTCCATCGCCGTGACTAACCCGAGATGCCGGTCTCCAATCGAAAGGGCAGAATCCGGTCGCAAATATCCCACTGCAACCACATCCGTTTCCTGCTCGACCGCCGCCTTGAGCAGCTTGTAATGACCTTCACTGCTGACGCGGTTGAACAGGACTCCCGCCACACGCAACGCCGGGTCGAAACGCGCATAGCCCGCTACCATCGCCGCGGCTGAACGGGCCATGGCGCTCCCATCGACCACCAGCAAGACCGGCGCGGCCAATTGTTTGGCCAATTCCGCCGTGCTGCCGATCTCGCTCACCGGCGAGCTGCTGTCGAACAACCCCATCATCCCTTCTATGATGGAGAGGTCCGCATCGGTAGCCGCCCGCGAAAAGATCTCCCGATTGAGGTCGCCCCCCAACATCCATCCGTCCAAATTGCGAGACGAACGGCCTGCGATTGCTGTATGGTGTCCCGGATCAATAAAGTCGGGCCCCGCTTTGAAAGGCTGCACGAGGCGGCCCCGCTCTCGCAGGGCCGCCAGAATCGCCAGTGTCACCGTCGTCTTGCCGACGTTGCTCGACGTGCCGGCAATCACCACTCGTGGATACTGTTTCATATCATAATTGATCCGTACCCCTCCAAAGATAGACCGGATCGGGGTGCCAAAGAACAGTACCTCTTCGTACTTCTCGTTGAACATGTTGTCGAAACGCAAGTAGGCCTGAACTTGTTTCGTCACATCGTAACTGGCTGATAGATTCCAGACCAAGAATGACGGAATCGCATTCGCATTTCCCGTATTGTTGAACCGCTGGCCAACGTACCGCCCTTCCACATTTGCCTGCAAGCCTTCGATCGGTTCATAGCTCAAAACGGCCGACCATTGATTGAGCGGCCATTTGGGGACGCGGGCGGCCTGGCCGTTCTGAAAATTTTCCGTATCCGTGTACGTATAATGAACCAGCAGATCTAAGCTTTTGGCCCAAGGCTCGTCACGATACAACCTCAATTTGACACTCGCTTCAAACCCTCTTGCCGTCGCTAAGCCGACGTTGACGGCGCAGAAATTCGTGCCGAACGGTCCGACACCGCAGGCCACGGGATCCTGAGCCGAAAGAATCAGGTCCCGATATCGTGTCCAAAAGTACCCCACGCTGACGGTCCCTCGGTCATTCGGTAACGTTTGCTCGATAGCGGCGTCCAGTCCCTGGCTCCGCTCCGGCCGTAAGTTAGGGTTACCGAAATTCGGGAAAAACAATTGATTGATCGTCGGCGCGCGAAATCCGGTGGCATAGCTGCCGCGGATTTTGGTTCCTGTTTCCTTGAGCAAATACCCGCCCGTCACACGATATGTCGTGGCGCTTCCAAACGCATTGTACTCGTCTTGCCGAATACCCGCCGTTCCGAAGACTCGATCCCAAAGGTTCAATTGGGCTTCGCCGAATCCGGCATGGCTACTGACAATTTTATTCTCAAACGTCGTCGTGTTGGTGAGTAGGTCGCGATTATCGCCTTTTTGCTCACGAAACTGATACCCAGCCGTCAGCAGCAGTGGCTTGCCGACTTGCACATTGTGCTGCCATTCAATTCGGTTGCTCGTCGTTTCGATTTGAGACCTGAACGGGAACCCGATCGGCCCCGTTGCTCCGGTCACGACGTTTCGCGCGAACGTTCCTCCGTCACTCACAAGATTGTCGGTCGCTCGTGACAAGGTCAGTCGTTGCGACCACCATGATGTGATCGGCTGTAGATAGTTACCGGAAAAGATATACTGAGAGCTGTTCGATTTTGCACCGAACGCGTCGGCTGGATTCGATGCGAATGTTGCGGGATTAAACGCAAATCCGTCAAAATTCACGATACCGCTTAGCCATCGAAAACTAAACTCAAGCCGGCCATCCATTGGAAGGTCTGCACCGAGCCGGAGCGACCCTTGCCAGTTGTGATAGCCATCGCGCTCAGCCGCGCCACGCCGATAATTGATCGCCGAAAAGCCGGCCGTGTCCCAGCGGGAGATCGATCCCGAAAAGTCCAACGGTCCTTTCTTGCCGGATACGCCTGCTCCCTCCCGAATCGTATTGAATGATCCGTACTCCGCAAAGCCGGAAACATTGGGTTTGTCACGCCCCCGCTTTGTGACAATGTTGATCACACCGCCCATCGCATCCGATCCCCACAACATGCTCTGACTTCCTCGTAAAATCTCGATCCGCTCGATATTGTCGCTCGTCAAATCGGCGAAGTTGTAGGCGCCGGTCGTCGCGCTGTTGACGATCGCGCCATCGATCAAGACGAGCGTTTGCTCCGGTGTTCCTCCACGCATCCGCACGTCCACCGTCGTGCCGGGCCCTCCGCTCTGGTTGACTGAGAGTCCTTGCGCCCAACGCAGCGCTTCGGAGACCGTTTTGATCTTTCGCTGTTGCATGTCTTCGCCCGTGATCACTTCGACGGCACTCGTAACTTGCGTGACTGGAATTTCGGTCTTCGTTGCGCTCACGACGACATCGGGCGCTTCGATGACCTCTTGCTGACCGGCCATCGCAATGTCTTGAGCGAGTGCGGAGGCGTGGAGAAACAGCCCGCTGAGGAGAGACAGAATAACGGCACACACACAACACAAACGAACACGACTCATGAAAACCTCCCTTTGACTCGAAGGGTGTTGATGTTTCAGTCAGCTGAGTCTCCTGACTTGCGGCTCGTCGTTATCTCTGCGCCTTCCCGTGTGCCGAGGCAC
>JBBILH010000143.1:2261-5052 GCA_037445005.1 Nitrospira sp. | reverse complement strand
CGTTCTCTGAAGGGGGTATGCCATGACAATTCTTTCATTAGTGGTGCTCGCAATGCTGTGGACCCTACCCACGGCCTCCGCTCAAGACCTCGGCAACCTCAGTACGAATCCCTTCGATGCCGATTCGATTGCGAATCCCTTCGGCAAAGGGAGTCCTTTTGTCCCAGACGGCATCAACAATCCGTTCAGCCCCTACGGCAGCCCGTTCACCAACACATCGGTGACCAATCCCTTTGCCACAGACGCGCCTCGGCTCTACGACCAGCAAGGGAACTACCGCGGAAAGTTGAGTGCCAATCCGTTCGATCCCGACTCGACCAGCAACCAATTCGGCCGATACGGGTCTCCGTTTTCTCCCGATTCACTGAACAATCCCTTCGGCGCCGGGAATCCGTATCGGCCTGATTCACCCACTAATCCTTATGGCAAGGGATGGAGAATCGAGGGCAGGTAAGACGATGCTTTCATGGGATATTGGCCTAAGGGGGGAATGCGAAGAATGAGGAGAACGGCCATGCGATCTTTTATACTTGGCATCTTTCTCGGCATGTGTGTCGAAGAAGCGGTCACAGCACTCGCCAAGGATTCTCTCAACCGGTCGCCACAACAGCAGCAGTACGACTACTTCCGTGAACGGCAGCAGCAGCTGGATATCGGGCACATGCGCAAGCAGTTGGACAAGCAGGAGTCTGACCGGAAATACGGGCGCGTGCCCTGCTAACGGCTTGATGCCATGAGCGGCCGATCGAAGAGATACACATGACGACCATTCTCACCGGCCAGTTTGATGAAGCCTTGGTTTCCCAGACTCACCTTCATGCCAGGCAGGCAGGGAAAACGCACCGACATCCCATACATCTCGCATCCGCTGGCTCGGACGAGATTGCTCGTTGCCCATTGCGGTAGTGATGTGATCAACATGAGGCGAACATGAAGAAGAAGGCCGACGGGCACCTGGTCTATTCTCCAAGCGACTTAGTCCGTTACTTAGCCTCTCCATTTGCGTCTTGGATGGACCGGTACTATCTGGAAAATCCAGAAGCCGTCACGCCCGATGAAGACACCGAGGATCAGCGACTGATCGCAGAAGCCGGCCAACAGCATGAACAAACCGTACTGAACGAATTGAAGGCCTCCTCCGCTGGGCTTATCGAAATACCGACACATGATGTCGCGGCTGCGCGTAGCCAGACACTTGCTGCGATCATGGCCAAAGCGCCCGTCATTTATCAGGCCACGCTGCACAGTGGGCAATTTGCAGGCTTTGCCGATTTTCTCATGCTCGACCACGCTCAGCGCTTACAGGTCTGGGATACGAAACTGGCCCGGTCCCCGAAGCCTTATTTTGCGGTTCAGCTCTGCTGCTACGCCGACATGCTGGCAGACATGATTGGCGGCCAAGTGTCCGATCGATTCGGGATCATCCTCGGTACAAAAGAACGGATCGAATTCCGCCTCGAAGACTTCGTCCACTACTATCGGCATATCAAGAAGTCCTTCGTTGCAATGCAGGAACGGTTCACCGGTCGACTTTCGGACCGCCCGGAGCCATTGCCACGAGCCGATCATTATGAATGGACCTCGCATGCCCAGGACTTCTTCAAGCAGCGAGATCATCTGGTGCAGGTCGCGGGTGTGACGGTAGGCCAGATCAAGAAGCTCAACAAGGCTGGCATTACGACGATGGCCCAGTTGGCGCAAGCGGGCGAGCGCACGGTTCCGAAGCTTAGCCAAGACATAATGGAAAAGCTCGTGGGTCAGGCCCGGCTCCAATGCGCGACTCTAGCGGATCGTACGAAGAACCCCGATGCGCCGCCACGTTACGAGGCGCTGCCGCACCGAGGTATAAATGGCGAGCAAGTCGGTCTTGGGGCTCTTCCACCCGACGACCCTGCCGATGTGTTCTTCGATATGGAGGGCTACCCTCTGGCACCCGGCGGCCTGGAGTATCTCTTCGGCGTCTGCGTCTGGAATCACCAAACGCGCTCTTACGAGTTTAAGGACTGGTGGGCACACGACCGGGACGAGGAAAAGCGGGCCTTCGAAGGGTTGATCGACTGGGTCTTTGCTCAATGGAAGAGCCATCCGGGCTTGCACATCTATCATTACGCCGACTATGAAGTAAGCGCAGTCCGGCGGCTCAGCACCCGGCATGACACACGTCAAGATGAGGTCGATGAGCTATTGCGCAATGAAGTCTTTGTGGATCTCTACCAAATCGTGCGGCAGGGCATACGGGTTGGGGAAGACAGCTATTCCATCAAAATGGTCGAACGATTGTATCGACCGAAGCGAGACACGCAAGTCGCAACAGCGGCCGACTCCATCGTCCAATACAGCCGATGGATCGAAAGCAAACAGTCGGGGGATTGGAACAAGAGCCCGATCCTGAGAGCGATCCGACAATACAACGAAGATGACTGTTATTCCACCGCGCAACTCTCCGAATGGCTACGCCAAGTCGCGCGTCACCTCAACATTCCCCCGATGTCGCGGCCTGCAGCAACTGAGACAGCCGAGCCACAGGAACTGCCGCCCGAAGTCATCGCTCGGCAGGACACGATCAAGCACCTTCGCCAGCGTGGTGATAACCTGGCACTGGTGCTGGCAGACCTCGCGGATTTCCATCGTCGGGAGCAGAAGCCGATTTGGTGGCGGATGTTCGATCGAGCGGCCGCCATGCCAGAAGAACGACGAGATGACCCTGGCTGTATCGAAAGCATTGTCGCCGATGGTCCCTTCATGATGGACAAGCGGTCACTGATTCAAGGCTACCGATTTGACCCATCCC
>JBBILH010000143.1:0-2241 GCA_037445005.1 Nitrospira sp. | reverse complement strand
CGAGGGGGACTCCGTCCGATTCACCCACAATCTGGATGCCACTTTCGCGCTCTCTGAAATCGATGCCGCGGCGGGCTGGCTCAAATTGAAAATTGGCAAGAAGAGTCTCGACACCAAGTGCGACGGCGCGTTTCCCCAGCAAGGGGCGCTCCTCGCGGATGAGTATGTTAATCCAGCTCCTATTCCAGAAGCCCTTATGGCTGTTGCAACTGCACACCTGTCAGGGCAACTCCATGCGCCGGTCGAGGCCTTGCTGGCCCGCCGTCCGCCGGCCAAAACCATGCAGGCGGCTGGGGAGCCCACCATTGAGGCTGCGATTCGGATCGGTCGCACCATGTCAGGAGGCTGCCTCGTCATTCAAGGTCCGCCGGGAACCGGGAAGACCTATGCCGCTTCCCGCGTGATCACGGCGCTGCTCGCGGCTGGGAAATCGATCGGTATCGCATCCAATAGCCACAAGGCCGTGGTGAATCTGCTCGTCGCCTGCGGCGAAGCAGCTCAGGAGTCAAGGACGACATTGCAGGGCATCAAAGTGGGCGGTGAACCCGACGAGCGCTTCTTCGCAAACAATCCTGGGGTGCAGCATGTTGCCAATTCCAGTGATGCCCGGGGTGCTTATAAAGGAGGCGTAGTTGGCGGGACGGCTTGGCTGTTCAGCCGGCCCGAGTGGGAAAGCGTTCTCGAGTATTTATTTATCGACGAAGCGGGGCAGGTGTCGTTGGCCAATGCGGTGGCCATGGCGAGATGTGCCAAGAATCTCGTCCTGCTCGGCGATCAAATGCAACTGGAGCAACCGATTCAAGGTTCGCATCCCGGCGAAGCCGGCCTGTCGGCATTGCAATATGCGCTCAAAGACACACAGACCAGCGGGCCCGACTTGCCGGTTTTTCATGCCGTGGTGCCGCCTGACTACGGCTTGTTCCTTGGAGAATCTCGCCGCATGCATCCCTACGTCTGCCAGTTCATCTCCGAGAGCATCTACGAGGGCCGTTTGTTCTCGCATCAAAACTGCGCCCGCCAGCGGATTGAGCTGATCCCCGGGAAAAACCGCCTTGTCACCCAGGAGAATGGCATCGTGTTTAGCCCCGTCGAACACGATGGCGATATTCAACAAAGTGACGAGGAAGTCGAGCGGGTCAGGGCGATCTATAACGAGCTCTTTGGCCGTTCTTTTACAACTAAGGATGGCATCACAAGACCACTGGATCTTGAAGACTTTCTGTTTATAGCGCCCTACAACGCCCAAGTCCGGGCGCTTAAGACCAGCCTTCCCCAAGGCGCACGGATAGGAAGCGTGGACAAATTCCAGGGCCAGGAGGCCGCGGTCTGTATCCTGACTCTCTGCTCGAGTTATGGGGAATATGGTTCGAGGGGCCTAGCCTTCATCCTCGACCGAAACCGCATAAACGTGGCCATTTCCCGGGCCCAATGCTTAGCCGTTGTAGTGGCTGATCACCGGATTGCTGGTGCCATTCCGAGGTCGATCGAAGAAATGATGCTGATAAGCCTATTCTGTAAGGTAGCTGACTATTCTGGAGTTTCCTAAGTGTTGCCGACTCAGCCGTCTCTTCTGATGGGCGCTCCAGCCTGATGTTGGAATGAGCAAATGCGTGGTTTTCCCCCTGTGGGTTTGCACCAGGTCACACATCAGTATGACTGCTGCCTTAGAATGAAATAGGTATGCCTCTGCCCAAATTCACAACATTCGCCACTGATTATGAATGTCTTCGACTTCCGCGATCGCCTCGTTAGGGATTACGCCGGCTACACTTGAAGCTTCATACAAATCGCCGACGCTCGTATTCGAGACAAGGCCGAAGCATCTCTCAACGCCGGAGCTTTCTGGCCTGATCCGCTCCTTCAACGTCTATCCAATTAACGCCTTGGGAAATAGCCAAGCTTAGGAACTGAAGAAGTTCTTGCGCAAATGTAGCTAGAAGGCCTTCTCGTGACAGGCTTCGGATCGATTGGTCTGAGTGGAAGGCAAATCGGTGGAGAAAGTGAAGATGGACGGTCTCACGTCATCCATTGTCGGCCTGGACGATTCCCTGCAACTCTCACGAGGGGTGATCTCGTGTGAGGTCCAGTCCCAGTAGGAGAAGAACCAATCGGGAAAGCCCTGCGCGGGAGGAAGAGGGTAGTCGCCATCGTACAAGGAGCCGAACAAGGGAAGGCTTGCTGAAGAGATCTGGGCAGTGCAGAGGGGACTGGTGGAACTGTGGCAGCGGACGTACCCACTGT
>JBBILH010000142.1:2319-5150 GCA_037445005.1 Nitrospira sp. | reverse complement strand
CGCCACGCCGCAGGAGCGCCTCACAAAAGCCAGTTTGTCAACACACTGCTAGGCACTTCCCGAGCTGTATTGGCGACTCTTCGTGAAGAAGATCATGAGATGAAGCAATGATAATTATACATGCGAGTAGCGATCGAATGAGGACAACAACCGGAAACGTGAAGCATCGTATGATGTCGCTTGACGGAATGAATATCTTTTACCGGGAAGCCGGATCAGAAAACGCACCCGTGGTGTTACTCCCGCACGGGTACCCTTGCTCCTCATTTCAGTTCCGTAATTTCATACCCGCGCTCACCGACAGTTGGCACTTGGTAGCGCCCGACTTTCCGGGTTGCGGCTATAGTGACACGCCCAATGATTTCGCTTATGACTTCGACGGGTATGCCGACTTCCTCGATCGGTTCACAACCCAATTGGGTGTGCGACGCTACGCGCTCTATCTGCACGACTTCGGGTCGCAAATCGGTCTTCGCCTTTCTATCAGAGCCCCAGAGCGCACGGTCGCACTGCTCATTCAGAATGGTGATATCTACGAAGATGAGCTCGGGCCAAAGTACGAGACGCTGAAGGAGTATTGGGCGAACCCGACGCCGGAAGGCCGGGCTGCGCTCGCGGAAGCGGTTTGCGAAGCGGGATTCAAAGAAGAGTTTCTGAACGATGTCCGTGACGAGCTGGCCGAACGCATCTCCCCGGACCTTTGGAAGCTCCATTGGTCGCTGATGACGCCGAAGCGGTGTGCGATCGCCGTCGACTTGATCGCTGGGCTGAAGGAGAACCTTGCTTGGTTTCCCAGGTATCAAGCCTATCTGCGCGAGCGTCAGCCGCCGACGCTCATCGTGTGGGGGCCACAGGACGGTTACATGCCCGAAGGCGCGGCTCGGGCGTATCTCCGGGACCTTCCGGATGCGGAGTTCCATCTGCTCAACAGCGGACATTGGGCGCTGGAGACAAACTGCGATGAAATCGTATCTCTTGCGCGAGACTTTCTTGGACGCGTACATGAATGAGTTACACGATGAGTCTTCACGATAAGCGGATGAATGTATGTGAAGTTACCGGCTCTGAAACCGTGGCTTGCACTTCGTGAAAGCATTCATCGGATGAGGCACCATGACGATTGAACTTAATCATACGATCGTACCTGCTCATGACAAGGAAAAGTCGGCGCGCTTTTTTGCCGACATCTTCGGGCTCACGTATGAAGGTTCCGCGGGACATTTCGCTCCTGTACCGATAAATGACCGGCTCACACTCGATTTCGATGAGGATGATTCGTTTGAGCCCCATCACTATGCCTTTCACGTGAGTGATGACGAATTCGATGCCATACTTCAGCGGGTGCAGCAAGCCGGCCTGGCGTACGGCAGCCATCCATGGGATGCAGAGAACCGAAGGCTGAATGATTGGAACGGCGGTCGTGGCGTCTACTTTCGCGACCCGAACGGGCATTTGTTCGAATTGTTGACCCGTCCCTAAGCGACCATTCTACACGGAGGTCAGCCATGTCACGTCGTTTCGATCATGTCGATCTTCGGGTACGAAACCTTGAGGAGGTCCGGCGTTTCTACGAGACGCTCCTGCCGGCGCTCGGGTTCACCCGTGACGCCAAGGTTCTAGGCTGGCTACAGTATGAGATGAAGGGCGACGATGGTGCGGCTGAATTTGTCGGAGTGACCGAATCCCTACGGCATGTCGCCAACGAAACTCGGATCGCATTTTGGGCGGGGAGTACCCAAGAAGTCGATAGGTTGGCGATGATTGCCGTCCAAGCCGGTGCACGCCATGTGGAAGGACCGATGTACGACGATGTGGATTACTATGCCGTGTTCTTTGAAGATCCGAACGGCAATCGTCTGGAAATTTGCTACCGCGACAATTGATGAGAACAATCCCGAAAGGAGGAAGCCCATGGCCACAAAAGCCAAACCCATTCCGGATAGATTTCACACTGTGACCCCCGTCCTCACTGTTCAAGGATCGGCGAAGTTGATCGACTTTTTAAAGCAAGCTTTCGATGCGAAGGAAACATATCGCCTCGATGGGCCGGACGGGACGGTACTGCATGCCAAACTCCAGATCGGCGATTCCATGGTCATGGTCGGCGAGGCCACAGACCAATGGAAACCGATGCCGGCGACAGTGGCGCTGTATGTTGAAGATACGGACGGGTGGTACCGGCGAGCACTGCAAGCCGGAGCGTCTTCCGTCCGAGAACCGAGCGACCAGTTTTATGGAGACCGCAGCGCGGGCGTCAAAGATTTTTCCGGCAATCATTGGTGGATTCACACGCACATTGAAGATGTGCCGCCTGAGGAGATCAAGAAACGCGCGGAAGTGTGGATGAAGCAGCAGAAGACTAGCCCGCATTCTTCATGAACACTTCTGCTACAATCGCCGATCCGGTCGGCGGCTCGCCCTTCAGACTCTCGATGTGCTGCAAGAGTACGCCTCAAGTCCTCCGGGCTCCGCTCGCCGGTCTCAAGACGAACTTGCCGATTTCGCCACGAACTGTCATGAACAATGCGGCTATCTGGATGCGATGCGCCGATGAGAAGCCATGAGAGTCGATCGCCATTTACAGACGATACCCTCCCATCCCTACCTATGGCTTTGGATCGCTGTCGCCCTGTTACTGGGAGGACTGCTCGGGGTTGCCGAATACCGACGGAATCCTCTGAACGATCCTGATCAAGCCCGGCAGCGAACCGGTGTACTGTTGCCGACAGAACAGGAGCAGTTGCCGAGAATTCCTGTTCTGAACACCGCCGGCCGGCCTGTCGTGATTATTTTTGATCGAACTCTCGCCGGGCGGCACCTGTTCCACGATT
>JBBILH010000142.1:0-2286 GCA_037445005.1 Nitrospira sp. | reverse complement strand
AAACGCCGAACTCGTGGTCGTCACGGCCGATGGGTCGCGGCCCGTCATTGAGACCGGCATCGATCATATGCTCGCTGATCAGGATGAAGCGATCGCTCGCGCATTTGACATGTGCAAGCCCGTCGATGGCGGCTATCCGGTGGGCTATGTCTTGGTCGATTCGTCCGGCTCCGTACGATTCCGCACGCTCGATCCAGGGTATGACAAACGGGCCTGGGAAATCCGACTGCTGCTTAACGAAATGTAACGAGTCCGCCGATGACATCACAGCTCTCCATTCGCATGTGGTCCTGGCTGCTGTTCATGACCATGGAAGCGTTTCTCTACTTCTCGTACCAGCAGAATGACGGATGCTTTCATTGGTTCCTGCACTTCTTTGTCGGAGCCTCGACTGCACTCATCGTGATGGGGCTCATCATATTCTTGTCGGGACGCATTGCTCGACATCCCTTGCTGTGGATTGGCGTCGGGCACGTCATCGCCATGTTTCCCGACATTCTCTGGAATTTCTTAGTGGCGACCCATGAGCCATGGATGGATATCTTCTTGGGGCATATCACCGCCCATTTCATCCCAGGTCGGAATTGGACTTGGTATGCGATCTTTCTCGTGAGCCTGACTTTTTATCTGTATCAGCGGGCGACGAAAGAAGCGACCGCAACCGAAGTTAGGCATCGGCCGAACATTCAAGAAGGACAGGCAGAAGTGGCTTGAATGGTACAGGGACCGGGGATGAATCATCGGCTGGCGCACGGCCTCACGACATTGCTGACCGCTCTCTCGCTCTACGGTTGTATCCACACCGCTCCTTTTCGTGATGATCAAGGACGCATCATTCCAGGAAGCATTGCCGTCATGGAAACGGTTTCCATCGGCGGCATTCCGCAACAAGTCTGGTTTCGCGGCATCGAGACCCGCAATCCGGCATTGCTGATCTTGCACGGAGGACCCGGCGCCAGCGAGGCGGCGCTCTTTCGCGCTTTCAACTCGGAACTGGAGCGGCACTTTTTGGTGGTGAACTGGGAGCAGCGCGGCACGGGACGCTCCTTCCATAGCGATATTCCTCCGGAATCCATGACGATCGCCCAGTTTCTCCACGACCTGGACGAGGTGGTCGAATTGATCCACGAACGATTCAATACACGATGCGTCATCCTCCTTGGCCATTCCTGGGGCAGCGCTCTCGGGACGATCTATGCGTTTCAACATCCGGAGAAGGTTGCGGCCTATGTCGGGATCGGACAGGCAGCCACTATGCCGGAAGGTGAACGATTGTCATACAACTATGCGTTGACACAGGCGGTGGCTCACGGCAAGAGAGAAGCACTGGACGCGCTGCGAAAGATCGGCCCGCCTCCGCACACGGTCGACGACATGTTGATCTCACGTCACTGGGTAGAACGCTTCGGCGGCTCATTCCATACCGACCTTTCAATGGGCAAGCTGATTTGGGCGGCTCTGAACACCGACGAAGCCAATTTCATCGACCTGTTTCTGTTCGGGCGGGGTAATCGTTTCTCGCTGGAGCACCTCTGGCCGGAGTTCTCTCGGCTTGATCTCACGATCTATAAGACCTTCAAGATGCCCATGTTTTTCCTGCTCGGCCGCTATGATTGGCAAGTTCCCGCTCAACTTGCCGCGTCCTACTTCAAGACCATTCAAGCTCCATACAAGCGGTTGATCTGGTTTGAGCAGTCTGCGCACAACCCACCGTTCGAGGACGCGGAGATATTCAACAGAGTCATGATCGAGGATGTCCTTCCAATCATAGGAGGATCCAAGACCTGCGTGACAAAACCAGAGGGCCACGATGATTGAGATAAAGGCCTCCTCCCTAAATCGGGTTACCGAAAGAACAGATCACAGCTACTGAACCGACGTACAAAGTCAGAAGCGATTATGATGGAGCAAGGAGTTAAAGGTGTCAGGAGATCGAGCAGGAGGTGGGCTGATGAGCCACGCCCTGAAAGGCAAAGTCGCGTTGGTGGCAGGAGCCACACGAGGAGCGGGGCGCGGCATCGCGGTTGAACTCGGTGCGGCCGGCGCCACGGTGTACTGCACGGGCCGGACGACCCGCACCCAATCATCCGAAATGAACCGCCCTGAAACGATCGAAGAAACCGCCGAGCTCGTGCGACAGGTCGGAGGAACGGGCATCGCCGTCCAAGTCGATCATCTCGTCGCGCAACAGGTCCAGGGGCTCGTAACTCGCATCGAGCGCGAGCAGGGACGCTTAGCAGTGTGTTGACAAACTCTCTTGTCTTCGGCGAGCCGTGTGGTACAACG
>JBBILH010000141.1:4005-5177 GCA_037445005.1 Nitrospira sp. | reverse complement strand
CCCATATCGTCGCTCTCCTTCTGAAGGCCAGCGCTTTCCCCCTGGTTCAGCGGTCCTTCCACACAAGATCGTCCGTCAGTTGGCCGTTTTCCCTCAGTTTCCGCAAGGTGACGAGTCGGATATATTCGCCTGATCGAAATTCCTGATCTTGAAATTTCATGGACCTGAGACCGTCGCGCAGATCCACCACCGCTTTCTGTAGGTCGACTTCGGGCAGGTATCCTTGGGCAAGTTTCGTAAACTTCTCGAAACTCACGCGATAGGAGCGCTTGTCGGGTTGGGCGTCCTTATTGATCGACACATCCACTTCGGGGACCATCTTCGCCACAGCCTCGGCCAATTCCCGCACCTGATAGTTCCAGGAGTCGCTGCCCACGTTCACTACCAAGTATGCCCCGCCGTCTCGATAATCTCTTTGCACCGCCCAATCAATCGCGCGCGCCATATCTTTTACATGAATCAGCGGCCGCCACGGCGTGCCGTCGCTGAGAATGTTGATTCGCTTCGCTGTCAATGCTCCGGCCACGAAATCGTTCAGCACAAGGTCAAGCCGCAACCGATCGCTCATTCCGCAAGCCGTCGCAAAGCGCAGGCAGGTCACCGCAAACCGGTCGGACGCCAACCCGGACAAGTCCCGCTCCGTGAACACCTTCGACTTCGCATAAGCTGTCAGGGGATTGACGGAATCCTCTTCGCGTCTGGGACCGCCCTCTGCGAAGCCATACACGCTGCAACTCGAGGCGAACACGAATCTCCCGACTCCCGCCTGTTTCGCTTTCTTCGCCAACTGGACGCTGGCCCGGTGATTAATGTCGATCGTGACATCCTCGAAAAGAGCCCCCATTGGGTCGTTTGAAATCGCGCACAGGTGTACAACAGCATCAACCCCGCTCAGCACTTCATCTGTTACTTTTCGTATGTCTCCGAAGTATTGAATGTCGGCCCGACTTTCCGGCAAACGTGTGCTCCCGGTCAGGCAGTGCGCAAAATAGCCGGCGTCGTACCCGATCAACTCGGCTCCGCGATATGACTCTCGCAGGCGACGCAGCACTAGCGGCCCGACATAACCCATATTCCCCGTCACCAGGATTTTCATGTTTCCCCTCTCAGTTCAATAAGGCACGAATCCGCTCACACACATGCTCAGTAAACGGGATGCTGCACGTAAACGC
>JBBILH010000141.1:0-3987 GCA_037445005.1 Nitrospira sp. | reverse complement strand
CACGTGCATGGACTGGCGATCACCCTGCAAAACAAAATCCATTTCCAGCTTCCGGGTCCGAATGTCGACCAGTTGAGCCCGTATCCCAGGCCTACCCCAATGTTGATAGTGCTCGATTCTGACGCCTTCTGCCAATTGGCCCGCCAGCGAAATCATCTTGAGTTTTGAATATTTAGCAAGTTCACGAAGGGCTAGCGCCTTAAAATCAAAATTCGACTTGAAAAGAAGACCTATTCCCCGAAACGCCACTTCATCGAGGTGAAAATTCGACAACCGCTCGTACTGCTCACGCCAGAATCCCGGGATCGCAGTAGGACCGATCTTGGCTCGCCCGTTCGCCGCTACGGTAAAATGGACACCCAAGAACGGATTCTTGAGATCTGGAACTGGATAGATGTTCGTGCGAATCGACCCAGCCGGCTCGCTGGAGTAAAGGTAAAGTCCTTTGAACGGAAGAATGCGGTATTGATCGGAAAAACCATAGTCTCGAGCAATACGGTCGGCATAGAGGCCGGCGGCATTCACCACAAAACCGGCTTCATGCACGCCTTGGCTGGACGTGACTTTTCCTTTCGAAGACCCAAGGTACTTGACGCCGCAGTAGAGTTGCACACCTTCCTCCACCGCGTCTTTTTTCATGGCTTGCATGACCAGGGAGGGATCAACGGTAGAAGTAGCGGGAGAAAAAATGGCCCGCTCGAAGGTCTTTACTCGTGGCTCTATCGTCTTCGCCTCTTTCTCCGAAATATTCTCGAGGGGGATTCCGTTCGCTTTTCCTCGCCTCAGCAATTCATCCAGCCCTGCAAGATCCGTTTGGTCTCTGGCCACCACGAGTTTCCCGCACTTATTGAGCGGAATCTTCTTTTCTTCGCAGTAGTCGGTCAACACGCGATTGCCCCGCCACGTGTACCTGGCTTTCAGGCTGTCAGGAGAATAGTAGAAGCCGGCGTGCAATACTCCGCTGTTCCTCCCGCTCGCATGCAATCCGCAATCCGGTTCTTTTTCAAGCAGGTGGACCGAGGAATCGGAATACATGCGCCGAAGGCCACGGGCGATGTTCAGCCCTATCACGCCTCCGCCGATGACGAGGAAGTCGGATCGCATGCGCCTACCAGATCTTCCACGGAGCTTTACCGGACTGCCACAGCTCCTCCAGGTGATTCTTTTCTCGGAGAGTATCCATGCACGACCAATAACGCTCATGCCTGTACGCCATGAGCTGACCCTCTCGGGTAATGCGCTCGATCGGTTCCCGTTCCCAGACCGTTTCGTCTCCGCCGATGTAGTCGATCACTTTTCTATTTAGTACATAGAACCCGCCGTTCACCCATCCTTCGCCGGCACTTGGCTTCTCCATAAATTCGGAGACCTGCTGGCTCGATTGACCACTGAAGCCCAATCGACCAAAGCGGGCCGGCGTTCTCACTGAGGTGAGGGTCGCGAGCCTCCCGTGGCTTTCGTGATACTTCATCAAGCTTTGTATATCGATGTCGCCCACCCCATCGCCGTAGGTAAACAGAAACGCGTCGTCGTTAGCCAGCCATTTCTTGACGCGCCTGAGCCGCCCACCGGTCTGTGTGTGGAGGCCTGTATCCACAAGATGGACCTTCCAGTCCTCATGTTTCTTCCCGTCATGAATGGTGGTATGGCCCGTCTTCAAATCGACGGATATGTCATTGTTTAGCGCGTAGAAGTTCAGGAAGTATTCTTTGATCATCTCGCCCTTGTAGCCCAAGGCGATGATGAACTCCTTAATTCCGTGGGCGGCATAGATCTTCATGATGTGCCAGAGGATCGGCTTTCCGCCGATTTCGACCATCGGTTTCGGGCGGACCGATGTCTCCTCCGAGAGTCGTGTGCCCAGTCCACCAGCAAGAATTACGGCCTTCATAGGATTGTTCTCCTGACTACGCGGCTTACGATGATTGCTCTTTAACCGTGCATGTCGTTTCCCAAGTGAGAGCCGGTCTGAGGATACCCGGACAAGAATCCGGATATGCTCCTCGCGATGTATCCCCGGCATCGCTATCGACAACTTGAAAGGCCACGGCGTCCTGAACGTAGAGGTGAAAAGTATTGGGGAGCAGCGTCCGGATACTCGGACCGATGATAATCGTGCCCTCTTGGAGAAAGTTTCCTGGAATCCACCCTGTCGTGACATACCGCCCAGCCGGTCGCCGCTTTCCCTTCCAGACTGGGTCAAGATCGTTCGCAACAAACAAGTGGACACCCTCCTCGTTGTAAACATTGAAATGAGGATGAAACACGAATCCCGAACGCAGGACGTCGTACTCCATCTCAACTCCGACGGGGCGCCTGATGTCGAAACTAGTGGATAACTCTCCCTCTTTCGTCCGGATTCTCACGGCCCGAAGGCGAACTACGTCCGTCCCTGGCGCCGACTCGATTTCCGGCCACTCTTTGACTGCGGTAGAGCCGACGCTGGATTTAAGATAGTCGCTTACGACTTGATGAGACTTTCCGTCGGCGACCACTCTCCCTTGGTCGAGAAGAATCGCTCTCCCGCAAAGACGAGTAACCGCTTGCATGTTATGAGACACGAACAGCACCGTCCGCCCATGCTCACCGATGTCCTGCATCTTGCTCAAACACTTTTTCTGAAACTGCACATCCCCCACCGCAAGGACCTCATCTACGATCAATACCTCGGGTTCGAGATGCGCACCGACGGCGAATGCCAGACGGACATACATCCCGCTGGAGTAGCGTTTGACCGGCGTATCGATGTATTTCTCGATGTCGGAAAAAGCAACGATCTCATCGAACTTGCGGTCGATTTCCGCTTTCTTCATTCCAAGAATGATGCCGCTCAAGTAGATATTTTCACGACCAGTAAGGTCAGGATGGAAGCCTGTCCCAACCTCGAGCAAGGTTCCCACACGGCCATAGATCTCGACACGACCGGTCGTCGGCTCTGTGATTCTGGATAGGAGCTTCAGCAGCGTGCTCTTCCCCGCACCATTCCGACCGATGATACCGACCACTTCTCCCGGCTTGACTTCAAATGAGATGTCTCGGACCGGCCACACGGTTTCGGCTCTGGACGTCGCCCCTGACAAGTCTCCATTCGCCCCGAAAAGATGCCGCAATTTCTGGGTGAGTTGCTCGGCGGCGCTTCCTTCCTGCCGACGCTGCCCGACCTTGATTTCGTATTTCTTCGAGAGATTCTGGACGATGATAGACGCGCTGCCCATTTCCTTGAGTCCTCTATCGCAGATTCAGGAGATTAATGCGTCCGGAAGACCGGAGCCATTTAGATTACGTCGGCAAAAGTGTTTGCCATGCGGTTGAAGAAGGCGACTCCGCCGACGAAAAGGATCATGATCACCAGCACATTGACGGCCAGCATGGCAGGATCGGGAGCCGCTGTCCCCAAGAGTGCCCACCGGAATCCCTCAATGACTCCCACCATCGGGTTCATGGCATAAAGCGTGCGCCAGCGATCGGGAATCATGCTCATCGGGTAGGCGACGGGCGTAGCAAACATCCAAACTTGAGTAAGGAGAGGAACTACCGCCCCAATGTCCCGGTACTTTACGAACAGGGCAGAAAGCCAAAGGCTCACTCCTAACGAAGCCACTACTGCGACCATTAAGAAGAAAGGGACCGTCATGATTTTCCAATCCGGCGTCACCCCGAACCATGCCATCATTCCAATCAGCATGAGGAAGGCAATGGCAAAGTCAAGAAGCCCGCCGAGCGTCGCTGCCAGCGGAACAATCACGCGAGGAAAGTAAACCTTCGTTATGAGGTTGGACTCTGCGACGACGCTGAACCCGCTGCGATCAAGACTCTTCGCAAAATAGCTCCATGGGACAAGAGCGGCATACGCGAAGATGGGATATGGTATGCCGTCGGATGGAATCCGCGCGATATTGCTGAAGATCACGGTAAAGACCAGCATCATGAACAAAGGCTGGATTACGGCCCAAGCCAACCCCATTGCGGTCTGCGCATAGCGCGCCT
>JBBILH010000140.1:787-5324 GCA_037445005.1 Nitrospira sp. | reverse complement strand
GCCTCCATTGAATGCACAGGGTGGAGACGACGTCTGTTGAAGTGCCGGAGCGGTAACCTGCTGGCCCTCCAGGGTCGCCACTCCCGGATCATTATCCGCCAAGACAGTCATGGGTTACGTCCAGTAAAACTCAAGAGGGCGCTCTGTCTTGGTCGAGGTGATGAGCGGTCTTTTGAACGCTCATCACCTCGCTGAAGAAGAAATCAATAGGCCTTGCTGTAGCCGGCCTCGCCGTCGTAGTTCCAGAGCTTCTGTGCCGCCGACCATTCCCACTTCTTGCTGAGTTGCACAAGAAACTCGCTGATGTCGGCGTCGGTAACATCTTTCGTGGCCATAAAGCGGCAACGGTACCAATTGACCATCAGCAGATCCGGACTGACGAAGCCCGGCCATACCTTGGTGCCACGGTTGGAGATGAATTCGCATCTGAACGGTCCGAATTCGCCGTCGATGAATTTGGGGATCCCTTTGTCCGTGATGATATATAGGTCAGCGCCCACCAACTTAATGTCCTTCTTTTTCTTGGTCGCAATCGCAGTTTGCGTATATGTCGGCATCGGGTCCTCCTTCACTTCCTCGCGGCGTTCATCTTGTCGATGATCGCCTGCGCGTATTCGTCGGTCTTGGCCGTTCCACCTACGTCGTAGGTCACTTTCTTCCCTTCCGCCAGGACCTCGTACATGGCCTTCTCAATGCGGTCCGCCGCGTCCTTCTCTTTCAACCAGCGCAGCATCATCACGCCGGATATCAACACAGCGGACGGGTTCACCTTTTTCATGCCCGCATACTTTGGTGCGGAGCCATGGACGGCTTCGAAGATGGCGCAGTTGTCGCCGACATTGGCGCCAGGGGCGAATCCAAGGCCCCCCATCAGACCGGCACAGAGGTCCGTAAGAATGTCCCCATAGAGATTCGGCAGCACGAGGCAATCGAACTGGCCGGGGTTGCGCACGAGCTGCATGGAGCAGTTGTCCACGATAATGTCTCCGGTCTCGATGTCCGGGTACTTCTTGGCAGCTTCTCGGAACGCCTCAAGGAACAGGCCGTCCGTCATCTTCATGATGTTGGCTTTGTGGACACAAAAAACTTTCTTGCGGCCGTTTTCCCTGGCCCAGTTCAACGCAAAATCGGCAATGCGGTAGGAACCCGGCCACGTGATGACTTTTAAGCACTGCGCAACCTCATCCGAGACCATGTGCTCGATGGCGGCGTAGGAATCTTCCGTGTTCTCGCGGAAATTGATGATGTCCAGCTTGTCCCATGGTCGCTTCAAGGCCGGAATCAACCGTACGGGACGCACGTTCGCATAGAGGTCGAACACCTTGCGTAACGTGACGTTGGCGCTCTTATGTCCGGTGCCGATCGGTGTAGTGGTCGGTCCCTTCAGCGCCACTTTGTTTTTAGCGATGTTCTGAATGGTTTTGTCCGGCAACAGGGTGCCGTACTTTTCCAAACAGTCCAGACCAATGTCCTCGTATTCCCACGCGATATCGACCCCGCTGGCGTCGATCACCATCCGCACCGCTTCGCAGATCTCCGGGCCGGTGCCTTCTCCCGGAATCATCGTGACGACATGCTTAGCCATCCTGAACCTCCCTTAAGCAGCAAGGGCGATCGGACCATCCGCTCCCCTTTTTCTGATGGCGACACCCTGCAAGTCAGATTCCACACGACGTAGATGAAAGGTGGGAAATATAGATTCACAAGTGCCAGCAAATCCGAAACATTGGCCTTGATTCCGTTTCTCTTCAGCGCCGGACCCTGTGCGCCTATACTCTCTTCGCACAGAAGCTTGTGCGCTGGTGCTCATCTGAGTGATTCTTGGAATAGGTTCTGGTGCAGGACAGAATGGGATGACTCCAACAGACCGGAAAGTCCTACATGTGCCCAAGCTTGCGGAGTGTCTCCATCCCTCGACCTTCATCCTGGGCGCGGCCGCTCCGCTCGGCGATCGTCGTAATCCGAAGCTCAGAGATGATTTGAGGGATGGTGGAGGCGCATGACGGCACGGTGCCGGTACAAGGTACGCAACCGAGGCTCCGATACCGCATGCCGTTGCCTTGATCGAAGTACAGTTTCGGAAGGGGAATTTGTTCGAGGTCGAGATACTCCCAAATATTCAGCTCCGTCCAATCCAATAACGGATGGACGCGGATGTGGGAGCCGGCCGGGAATGTCGTATTGAATTGATCCCAGAGTTCGGGAGGTTGGTCTCGGAAATCCCACTCACCATGCTTGTCGCGCAGGGAAAAGTACCGTTCTTTCGCGCGGGTGCCTTCTTCATCGGCTCGAATCCCCAGAATGATCGCAGTCCATTTGTGTTTCGCGATGGTTTGCTTCAGGGCATCGATTTTCATCGCGGTACAGCACGTCACGCGTCCTTGTTGGGGCCCCATCCCGGCTGCGAGCGCCTCTGTATTCTGCCCTACGACCAGATCAAGCCGCCATTCTCGGCACAACCGATCGCGATACTCGATCAGTTCGGGCATTTCATATCCGGTGTCGATATGGACCAACGGAAACGGCACATGTCCGAAGAAGGCTTTTCTTGCGAGCCACAGCAGCACGGTTGAATCCTTCCCCATGGACCAGAGCATCGCAAGGTCATCGAAATGCTGATAGGCCTCACGGAGAATGTAGACGCTTTGGTCTTCAAGATCACGCAGATGCTTCATCGTCTCAGTCGGAACGCGATCAATACGCTGCCGGTTTGGAAAATGTCCGATTCGACACGAGATCGAGTACGTGAAGGCCGTCGAACTCCGCATCCGACATGCCCAGCGCAATCAGCCCCACTTGGCCTTCCCTTGGAAGGACGGCGTCATCGACGGCGGCGACTTGGGCACCGTCGATGTAGACCGCCAGCCGACCCTTGTCGAGATGGAGAAAATTGATCCGTTGAACGCGTATCGTGTGCCAGGGTTTAGAGGAAAGCTTGGTCGTGGCATGTCCCAAGACGGTCGCCACGCCGTTGGTGACGCGACGTGTCGTGACACGGCCGGTCGTCGTCTGCAGTGTAATCGCATAATAATTGTCGCGATCCGTCACGGCGATGGCGATGCCGGCCTCACTTTGGTCTTTCCTATTGGACGAGCGCACCTGCACCGTCACATCGGGATAGACGGTTTTGATGCCATCTGCAATGAGGAGTCGCACACAGTCTGGTGCCGGGCAGGCGGAGGAGCGGACCAGTCGCTGCCTCCCGCTTGGTGCCTCCGGATCGGCCTGGACTTGCCAGACCGCCTCGGCCGTATCGCCCCGGTTCAGCGGCACGAAGCCGCCGGGGACCTGCCCTGGCTCGTCTTGATCGAAGTTCCATTGCCAGAGGATGTCTTGCTTGGGCGGAGTGGCGTGTACCGCCACGTCGAGCACTTCGAGCGACCGCGGTGGGCTCGGTAGGACAATGGCGGCGGTCTCCGGAGTCAGGGCCTTGACGAGGTCGTTGGCGACGAGCTGTTCCTGCAATCCTCTCACCCCAGGAATCCGATCCAAATCTTGTTTGACCTGCTGCATTCGTTGTTGAAACCGATCCAAATTGCGCGGGACCGAGAGCGATTCGACCGCGACCTGTGCATAGTGCGCATGGAGTCTATCGTATGGCTGAGTCAACAGCTCCGCAGCCTGCTCCGCTTCGGCGTTCGCCTGCTGCAGCCAGGGATGGTCGTAGCGCCGTTCCCACGAGACCCTTTGGATGCGATCCCAGGCCATCTCCGCCAGGATTCTCCCGTACTCGGCCGTGCCTGCGGCGGTGTCGCGCAGCAACGCCTCATGGATACCGAAAGCACCGATCGGGTCGTTGTTCCATCTGGTCAACGTCCCCAGCCTTCGGCGCTGCTCCGGTGTTGCACGCTCCTGTTGTCCCAACGCCTCGTAAGAGGCCAAGGATCGATAAAGAGCATCCGCCGCCGGTTCATATCCTTCCGAAACGGCGGTCATTTCCTGCCGCCAGGTCTGGGCTTGAATCGTCCAGTACAGCTCCGCGATTCGCCGGAGTGCTGCCTCGTCGCCTGCTGCTAAGTCGCCTTTGGCAATGCCTTGTCTGAGGAAGGCCTGGTAGGTGTCTTCGCCACGCAGCGCGAGAGTATCCACATGATTTGGATCGATCAACAGCAGTCGGGACAGTAATTCCGCTCGATCTGCCGCAGAGAGATGAGTGGCTCGGTCCAAGGCTGCCTGCATGGCAGACTCCGCTTCAGTACGGTCCCACCAGCGTGCGGATCCTGCGACAAGTCCCCCTTTCACCATAGTCTGCTTGAGGTCCGCCTGGTCGAACTTCCGTCCGTTGTCCGGTCGAAGACCATAGTGGGTCGTCGGAATCAGCGGAGCGTCGGGAAGCACTTCGTTCATCACGGCCCGATCGGCGCCGAAACCAAACTTGCGCAGGCCGGTCACGATGACAAATCGAGCCACGACTTCCCGGACGGGACCGAAGCGGCGCTGGGCTCCGTTCACCCACCAGATTTCTTCCGGTCGGAGGGCAAGTGGCGCTGTGAGAGGATCAGGGTAGACGATCTTAATATCCACCGCCTGACCAGAT
>JBBILH010000140.1:0-777 GCA_037445005.1 Nitrospira sp. | reverse complement strand
CACCAGCGAGCCTCTCTTGAGGTTCGACAGGGCCACCGACTGCGGTGGATTGGTCCGCACCACTGTCGTCTGAGGAACAGGAGCATTGTCGTTCAGAACGACGGCGGGGGACACGAAGATCGCAGGCGGGTATTCCTTCCAGTTTTCCGTGGCACGGTGTCGGTCATGTAAGAGGCCGAGCCCGACCCCGCGATCAGTGGCACTGAAGACACCTGATTCGGCCTGTTGTCTCACCATGTCGGTATGGCCTCTCAATGTGTCGTCCCAGCAACGCCGGGCCATATCCTGCGTCAGTTTCGGTAATCCGACTCCAGCCGCCACCCGTGCACGGCTCAGGCAGCTCAAGTCTGCTGCGGCCCACATGTCGATCTGGGAATGGGCTAACGCCTGGACATACTGCAGCGCGAAGCGGGCAGCATCATCGCCGGATTTCATCCGAGTAGTCGCGGCATGACCGACGAATGGGCAGGAAACCCCGACCACTCCAGCCAGGAGAACTGTCAGTTGTAGAACCCGTAATAACATGGTGGTCTATTCCCAAACAGTGAGAGACACAGAACTGTTACTGTGAGAGCTCACGCTCACCTCAATGATGCAGGCGACGCCAATGCAAACGGCAGTCCCGTGGTGCATCCTAAAATGGTCTGGAGGCTGATCGAACAACCGAATAAGCTATCATCATCCCAAGAAGTGCCGAAGCTTTCAAGGTGGGAAGGCAGTGCCGTGTAGATAGCAAGTGAAGTTGTCCGGTTTATGTAGCACATGATCTGTCCGGTA
>JBBILH010000139.1:0-5470 GCA_037445005.1 Nitrospira sp. | reverse complement strand
AGGCTTAGTGGATTTCACCGGACCGATTCGGTAAGATGAAATCCAGCCTCGAGTCGGACCACCCCGGAGTGTCTGAGTGTCTGCAGTTCGCGCCGTCGCTCTCCTCATCGTGTTTGTGATCGTCGCAGGCGGCGCCTTTGTTTGGTTTTCCCCCGACCTGACCGGCGAAGATTACCTCAAAGATTTCTTTCTTCGACAGCTCGAACAGAATCTCGGGCGGAAGATCGACGTTCACCGTATCAAACTGGTTCTTTTCCCTAAGATCCGCCTGGAGCTGACGCAGGTCGCCGTTCACGAACGCAATTCCGACGAGGTGCTGCTGAGGGCGAAACGGCTCGATCTTGTCCTCCGGCTGCTTCCGTTGCTGCGGAAGCAGGTCGTCGGAAAACGGCTGTTGATCGAGGAGCCGACCCTGACGCTGCGCCGCGATCGTTCCGGCCATTGGAACGTGTTCGACCGCACCAGCCCTGTCCCGGCGAGCGATGATGAGGCGATGCAGTTGATGGCGCGGGTATTCCGGATCAGGGAAGCGACGCTCATGGGCGGCACGGTGTTCGTCATCGATGAAGCCAGACCGGACGGGGTGAGATCGATCAAGCTGGAGTCCGTCGAAGCGGCGATCAAGATTCACGTGGAGCGGGGCCAGGCGGAGGTGCATGTGTCGGCCAATCACGCGGGGGAACGCGGGATGTCCGTCGTCTCGCTCGGCGGGACGATCAGGAGGGCCGAGCAGCAGTCGTTGTCGTCGGCGAATGCGCCTCGACCGTCGCTTGAGTTGCAGTTCGACGGCGGCGTCGAAGCCACGGCGTTGGGGTTGCGGGAAGCGGCGGACTTCTTCGGACCTCGGCCGGTACCCAAGCATGTCCAAGGCACGGTGAACGTGCGGAGCGGGGTCCGTGTCATTCCCGGAGTGGCGGGATACGACGTGGTGTTTTCTGATCTCACCGCCAATCTGGATAAGTTGGCGGTGTCGGGTCGAGCGAATTTGTCCGGCCTGATGACGCCGCAACCGACGTTCGCCGTCACCTTCGCTTCGACATCGATTCAACTAAGCGAATTGCTCGAGAAATTCCCTCCCCAGTGGTTCCATCCGCAACTGGCGTCCGTATTACAGGATCGTCAAATCAACGGGCTCGTCGAAGTGGCATCGGCCACGGTGACCGGCTCGTATGCCGAAGGACCGCAGCTGTCGGTGACCGGAGAGTTTCGCATTCGCGAGGGGCAGGCGCTTGTCGGAGACGGACGGGTACAGGCGAAGGACTTGTCGGGGGTCGTGTTGGTGGAAGCCGGCCGCGTTCGCGTCACCAACGTGAGCGGTCTTTACGGAACGATTCATATGACCGCCAGCAAAGGGACGATTTCCTTTCTGGAAGCGGGTCCCTGGCTTGAAATGGAAGTGGTAGGGACGATGTCGGCGGCCGACCTCCTCCAATTTCTGACGAAGACGGTGAAATCCGAGCCGTTGTCGCGCCAGTTGGCGGCCGCGCGGGATGTCGAAGGTTCCGCCAGCCCGACGTTTCGGCTGGTCGGTCCGCTCAACCAGCCGGACGGGATCACGTTTGCCGGAGGCGAGATCACCACGCAGCACGTCAGTCTTACGCACCCCTCGCTCCCCGAACGGTTGACGGCGGTGCAAGGCCGGTTCGTGATGTCGGATGGGGAAACGAGGTTCGACGAAGTCGTCGGGCATCTGGGCGATCTGACGGTGCAGGTGCAGGGAGGGATTTCCGGAGGCAGCGCGAGCGCGTTTCGCGATTTGTTGGTCCGTGTCAACGGCGACGCCGTTCATCTGGCGCAGTTAGTGCCGGGTAAGGTTGTTCCGAAAGGAGTCGTGGAGGGACTCGCCAACGTGGGCGTGGCGCTGTCGGGGCAAACGACCTCGCCGCATCTGCGGGGCGAGATTATTCTGACGGATTCCCGCGTGACCTGGCCGGGGATTCTCGAGAAACCCCCCGGAGCCGCCGCGACGATTTTTTACGAGGGGGATGTGGCGCCCAAGGGAGGTGTCACGTTGACTCGCATGGAAATCGACATGCCGCCGATTCGCCTCCCGGTGAAGGGGAGAGTGCATATCGGCGACCGGTTTTCCATCGACGCCTCGCTGGCGACGGGCACGGTCTCCCTGTCTCGAGTGCCTGAATGGATCGCGAAGGGGGGATTCGAAGCAGGCAACGTCGAACTTTCCCTCGACGTCAAAGGCAAAGACCGCGATTGGCGGACATGGAAGACGGTCGGCTGGCTGGCCCTCAGCAATGGGTTGATGCATGCGAAGGGGGCCGGCGGCCCGATCGAGGATCTCTACGTGCGGCTGCTCTTGGGCAAAGATTCGGCGGAGCTCAAGCGGCTGTCCTTTCGCTTGCTGGACAGCGACCTGAGCATGGAGGCGATGATCCGCAATTGGACGACGAAGCCCGCCGTTACCGCAAAGCTCGATTCCAACAAGATGGATCTCGATCTCCTGATTCCGAAAGGCCAGCGGGCGCCGATCCGAGATTTTCTGGAATGGCTGGCGGCCACGAGCCGAGTGTCGGCGAACGCGACGATTGCGCGCGGCCACTACAAGCACATGAAGTTCGGCGGACTCTCGTCGCGCATCACGATCCAGGACGGGGTGCTCGACGTCGACCGCATCGCCGGGCAATCGACGAACGGCGAGGTTGCGGGGCGGATCGTCGTGCAGTTGCCTCGGGGAGCACCGGCCGAGACGGAAATTTCTTTGCGGGCGACGGGCGTCCTGGTCGATGATCTGTTCAAGCTCACTGAAACGAAGGGAGGGGGGATTACCGGGGAGGTACGCGTAACCGGGACGATCCGGGGGCACGGGCGCAATCCCCACGGCGTGTATCCCTCGCTGAACGGCAAAGCGGAGGTGCTGATGGAGAACGGCCGCATCTTCAAGTCTCAGGAGCGCGCCATCTGGAAAATCATCAGCATTCTGAACTTGCCGGCGGTGTTGCAGGGCAAAGTCGATCTGGAGAAGGAAGGCCTTCCGTACAATAAGATCACATCGAGCGTGACGATCCGCAACGGGCAGTTTGAAACCGAGAACCTGATCATCGACAGTCCGATCGTGAAAATCACCGCGGCGGGGAACTACGATTTGCCGACCGATCAACTCGAGATGGTCTGGGCGGTCAGTCCTTTCGGCTCGTACTCGCAATTCCTGAAAACGATTCCGTTGTTCGGGCGCCTATTCGCCGGAGAGCGAACGGGATTTGCCACCGCGATGTTTTCGGTCAAAGGCGCGATCGAAGATCCGGATGTGACCTATTTGCCGATGAAGTCGTTCGCCAGCGGCTTGACGGGACTGGCGCAGTTGGCTGTCGACGTGTTGAAAAACACGGTCATGCTGCCGATCGATTTGATCACGCCGAACGAGGACAAGGCGGCGGGGAGGGACGTCATTCCTTCGCCGGAGCCCGCGCCTTCCGCTCCTTGACCCTGCCGGATTTTGCGTGCTACACAGACACGTTAGTCGTCGGACGATCGCCGACCGTAGGCGTCTCCGAACAGCTTTAGAGGATTAACGGTTCACCTATAAGGAACAACGGATTACACAGAGCATGTCGCGATCGCCGTCCCAATCTCATAAGGCAACCGTCTTCATCGCCGCAAGCGAACAAGATTCCAATCTCTATTACGCGACGAAGTTCATCGCCCCAGACCCCTTTATTTATTTGGAGATCAAGGGCGAACGCATCATGGTGATGAACGATCTGGAGATGGACAGGGCCAAGAGCCAAGCATCGGTCGATCGTGTGCTCTCCTACTCAGACATCGAAAAACGGGCCCGCGACCACGGGGCGGCCTCTCCGGGGAGCGTGGACATCGTCCACGTCGTTCTCCGCGAATTCAAGATCAAGCAGGTGCAGGTGCCCGCCAATTTTCCCTTCAGCCACGCCAGCCGGCTCCAAGAGTTGGGGTATCAAGTCCACGCGAAGCCGGACCCATTTTACGAGCAGCGAGTCGTCAAGACTGCCGATGAGGTTCGGCATATCGAGGGGGCGCAGCGCGCGACGGAAGCGGCGGTAGGGGCCGCCCATGCATTCCTCCGCGAGGCGACGATCAAGGACGATCAACTTTGGCATGACGGGAACGTCGTGACGTCCGAACGAATCAAGAAGTTGATCAACGTCACGCTCATGGAGAACGACTGCGTGGCTCAACACACGATCGTGGCCGGAGGCGAGCAGGCCTGTGATCCCCACAACGAAGGGAACGGACCGTTGCCCGCGCACCGGAGCATCATCTTCGACGTGTTTCCACGCTCCGCCACGACGCGGTATTTTGCCGACATGTCGCGCACGGTCGTGCGCGGGACACCGAGCCCTGAATTGGTCAAGCTTTATCAGACCGTGAAGGATGCGCAGGAAGAAGCGATCACGAAGATCAAAGACGGCGCCGACGGGATGAAAATCCACCGCGGCATCTGCGAGCGATTCGAGAAGGCCGGGTATAAGACCGGGCTCGTCGACGGCCGCATGCAAGGCTATTTCCACGGCACCGGCCACGGCGTCGGGCTCGACATTCACGAAGCTCCGCGCATCAGCCGCACCGGCTCGTTGTTGCAGGAAGGGCACGTCGTCACGGTCGAGCCCGGCCTGTACTATCCTGGTCTCGGGGCCGTGCGCATCGAAGACATGGTACTCGTCACCAGCGACGGCTGCCGGAACCTGACGAACTTTTCCAAGAAGTTCGAACTCGACTGACGACGTTTCTCTTCCATTCCTTCTCAAACAGAGGTGTTCAGTGAGACAGGCGCTCCGCCGGTGGTGTGCGTTCGTACTGTCTTGGTGGCGACAGATCGTGCGGTGGTGGAGCACAGACGTGTCGAAGCAAGCAGGTCGGAGTTGTCACCGGATGAAGCGATCACCACGAGCGGTCTTTGCTTCGCCAAAACCCACGTGGGTCCGGCGCGAAGTCCTCAAACTCAAAGCTCTCATGCCACACGCGGGCTGTCGGACGATCGCCCATCACTTCAATCGGCGATGGCACTCTCGCAGACAGATGACGGTGAGCAAGACGTATGTGGCGGACATGTGTCGCAAACATCAGTACCTGATCTATGAGGCGCGGCGAAAATTGAAGCATCGGGTGCCACGTCGGATGCCGCGCAATAGGATCTGGGGCTGCGATCTGTTGGCGAAGACCGATCGACGCGGCCAGCCGCATGTGGCCTTGGCCCTCGTGGATCATGCCAGTCGCGCCTGCCTCCGATTGCAACAGTTACCGGACAAGTCCTCGCTGCGGCTGCTGCGCGAGCTGATCGAGGCAGTGAAGCAGTATGGCCGCCCAAGGTTCTTACGGACGGACAATGAAGCGGTGTTTGTCTCGGTCTGGTTTCGATGGGGTCTACGGGTGCTCGGCATCCGGCAGCAACGGACGGAACCCGGCTGTCTCTGGCAGAATGGCCGCGTCGAGCGCTTCATTGGAACCGTGAAGCGGGCGCTCGCGAGCGAATCCGTCAAGG
>JBBILH010000138.1:0-5750 GCA_037445005.1 Nitrospira sp. | reverse complement strand
GAAGTCCGCGCCGAAGCTTATCCTGAGCGAGTATTCGAAGGGACCGTCACACGCGTCGTTCAGGCGTTGAACCGTGCGACCAGGACGATGACGGTCGAGGTCGACTTGCCGAACAAGGACCGTTCGCTGAAAGGCGGGATGTTCGCTCGGGTCGAAGTGCTGGTCGGCAAACACGAGAACGCGCTACAGATTCCCATCGACGCGGTCAGCCGACTGGAGGACACCCAGTACGTGTACGTGGTCAAGGAGGGCAAAGCCGAGCGGGTTCCCGTGGAGATCGGTGTCCGCAACGACAATCGCGTCGAAATTACGAAGGGGCTGAGCGGCGACGAGCAGGTCATTGTCTCCGGCAAGGACCTCGTCCACGACGGCACTCCCGTCCAAACACAAGCCCCACAACCGATGAGGCGTGAGGGGTGAGGAAACGACCGGCCGCACGCCTACACCCACGTTTCACGCCTGACGCTTCTCGCGTCACGTCTTCAACATGTGGCTGACCCTCCTGGCCCTACGCAATCGGATCGGCATTCTCATGCTGTCTCTGGCGATGGTCGTGCTGGGTGCGACCTCGCTGGAACGGCTTCCCGTCGATCTATTCCCCAACATCCAGGTCCCCGTCGCTTTCGTCGGCGTGATCTACAAGGGCGCGCCGCCCCTCGACATCGAGCAAAGCGTCGTGTACCCGATCGAAAAGGCGGTCAGTTCGGCATCGAACGTCGAACACGTCGAATCGTTCGCCAAGCAAGGCATCGGGGCGGTGCAAATCTGGTTCAACTGGGGCGCCGACATCAACGTCGGACAAATGGAAGTGATGCAACGCATCACCCAGATCCTCAACAGCCTGCCTCCCGGCATCCTCCAGCCGTTCATCGTCAAGTTCGATGTCTCCAACATTCCCGTGTCCTTCGTCACGGTCTCAAGCGACGATTTGGACGAACGAGCCCTCTACGACCTGGCCTTTAACACCATCGCTCCGCAAATCGAACAAATCGCGAACGTGGCCGCCGCGACTGTCGAGGGCGGGAAGATCCGCCAGATCAATATCAACCTCGACCCGGCGCTCCTCAACGCCAGAGGCCTGTCGATTCTCGACGTTGTCAAGGCGGTCAAAGCGGCGAATCTGATTTTGCCATCCGGCGACATAAAGGCGGGCAATCTCGATTACAACGTTTTCACCAACAACCAGTTCCGCACCGTCGACCCCATTCAGGACGTCATCGTCAAGGTCAACCAGCAGGGGAATCCGGTCCGGGTCCGCGACCTGGGAACGGTGACAGACTCATCCGACATCCAAACGAACGTCGTCCGGACCGACGGGAAGCGGGCAGTCTATCTCCGAGTGAACAAGCAGCCGATCGCCAACACGGTGGAAGTAGTCGACTCGCTGCGGAAGGCCCTCCCGAAGATGATCGGCGTTCCGCCAGGGGTCAAGCTCGGGATATCCTTTGACCAATCGGTCTACATCCGCCAATCCATCAATAATCTGATTGAACAGGCGCTTCACGGCTCATTGCTGGCCGCCGCCGTCATTCTGATCTTTCTGCGTAACCTGACGAGCACCCTGATCATTTCGGCGGCCATCCCTCTTTCCATCATGGTGACGTTCATCGTTCTGTACTTCACCGGTCAGACCTTGAATGTCTTCACGCTGGGCGGGCTGGCGCTCGGCATCGGGCGGCTGGTCGACGACTCGATCGTCGAGTTGGAGAACATTCAACGGCACCTCAACAGCACCCAAAGCCGGTGGCACGCGATTCTGGAAGCGGCGCGCGAAGTCGCTATGCCCATCTTTGCGTCGACCGTCACCACTGTCGTCGTCTTCCTGCCGATTTTCTTCGTCGTTGGGATCGCGAGGCTCCTGCTGATTCCCCTTACGGTCACGATCGCCATCGCCCTCTTCACCTCGTTCTTTGTATCGCGCACTGTGACTCCCGCTCTTTGCTACAAATTTCTCCGGCCGGAGGCCGAAGCGCACCGAACCATGCCGGGCTGGTTCGTCCGAGTCATGGAGTGGAGCCGTTCCCGCTACGAATTGTTGGACCGGGGATACGAAGATTCTCTCCGCTGGGTCCTTGCTCACCGAAAAGCGTTCATCGTAGGCATCCTGACGATCTTCGGTTTCTCGCTCATGCTGCTCCCGAAGATCGGGACGGAGTTTCTTCCGGTCTCAGACGAGAGCCAGTTCCGGATCGTGGTGCGGGCTCCGGTCGGCCAGCGCGTCGAAAAGACGGAGCAACAAGTCGCTGAAGTCGAGCGCGTCCTGCGCGCCAGTATTCCGGCAGAAGAGCTCGAAACCATCGTGTCGAGCACCGGAGTCTTGGCCCAAGGGCGTTCTTCACTCTTCAATCCGAACACGGGTCCCCATACATCGGTCATCTCGGTCTATTTGGTATCCCCGGACAAGCGCACGAGGAGCCAAGTGCAGGTGATGAACGACGTACGCCCGAAGATCGTAAAGCTCTTTCCGGGCGTCGCCATGTTCTTCGATCCGGGCGGGTTGGTGAAGCGCGTCACGAGTTTCGGATCGCAGAAGGCCGTGGACGTCGAAATCTACGGCTACGACTTCGAGAAGGCCCGCGAGGCCATCAGGCAGGTCGAAGGATTGATGCATCGCATTGAGGGGCTGGCCGACATTGAAGTCAGTCGTGAGGAGAATTATCCGGAGGTGAACGTGGTCGTAGACCGCGAGAAGGCCGCGCTCCTCGGAATCAGTGAAACCGACGTGGCAAACGCCGTCCTGTTCTCACTCAACGGCAACGGCCAGACCGATCCGATCATCTATACCGACCCTCAAAACGGCAACGAATACTATATCAGCGCCTGGTTGGCGGAAGAGTATCGGAAGAATTTAACGGACATCGAGAACATCATCCTGACCGCGAGAACCGGGGATCCCGTCCTCTTAAAGAATGTGGCTTCATTGAAGTTGAATGCCGGGCCGGTGAAAATCGACCGGAAATACTTCCAGCGGGTGGTCCATATCACGGCCAACCCGATCAATCGAGACCTCGGCGCAATCGCCGACGACCTGGATGCCGGCATCGCCAGGCTCCAGCTGCCGACCGGCTTCAGCGTCAAGCTGGCCGGGCAGATTCAGCAGCAGCGCGAGACATTCTCCGGCCTCCTGTTCGCCACCGTCCTGGCTCTGGTCCTCGTCTACATGGTGATGGCGGCTCAATTCAAGTCGTTGGTCGATCCGTTCATCATCATGTTTTCGGTTCCGATGGGATTCCCCGGGGTGATCCTGATCCTGTTTCTCACCAACACGACCCTCTCGACCACTTCGATGATGGGCATCATCATGATGTTGGGCATCGTCGTGTCGAACGGCGTGCTGCTGGTGGATTATACGAACGTGCTGCGCAAACGGGGGACGGAACTTCATGAAGCGGCGGTGACGGCGGCCAGAACCAGACTGCGGCCCATTCTGATGACGTCGTTGGCGACGGTATTCGGCCTGCTCCCGATGGCCATCGGGTTCGGCACCGGAGGAGAAACCAATGCTCCGCTGGCACGCGCCGTCGTGGGCGGCTTGAGCGTATCGACCCTATTGACGCTGTTTCTCGTCCCCACGATCTATGTGACGCTCGAGGAACGGTTTCCCCGCCGGGCCGACGAGGCGCAACCTGAAACGGATGGGCTTGCGCCGGAGGTCGAGTTCGTTTCGGCCGATCGGTAGCTCGAAGTGCCGGGTTTTCAAACTGAGGGGAAGAGCGCCTTCAACTGCATCGCCAGCCCAAGATCGCCGCTGACTTTGAGCCGCCCGGACATCGCCGCCATCGGTCCGCTCAACTGCCCGTTCAACACCTTAATGCAATCTTCTCCGGCCATCGAGAGGGTCACGTGGGGATTGCCGTGGCGCCCTTCGGTCACCTGACAAGCGCCGTGGCGCACGGTCAGGACATATTGCCCGCCCTGGGCTCCGCTCAAATCGAACTGATAGACCGCATCGATGTCTTCCGCCGCCTCAGAATCCAGTTTTCCGGCCAGGCTTTGTAAGAATTCTCTTACGCAGGTGGGTTTCACGATCCGGTAGAGGGGATACAGCAACCCGGAGCCGCAAGCCCGCCGCTCCGGGTTGAATCCTTGACTAGTATCGCAACGTCGCCGTGGCCATGCTCCGCCGAGCGCCGAAGAACTTTTTCGAGAATTCCTCGACCAGAGCGGGGTCGTATCCCTTGCAACTGAAGATATCCAGATAGGCGTTGTTGGTATCGTTGGCGAAGTGCCCGCTGATGAGAGAGGTCGAGATCAACTGTACCATCGAATAACCTGCGACGCGGCCGGATCCAAAATCGACGACCTGGCATTCTCCGAACCGCTTCATATCGATGAGCTCGCAGAGTTCTATGACGTAGCGTCGAATATGGTCGGCGTTCCTGATCAGATCGGGCTGGCAGTCTTGCAGGTCTACAGCCGTGCAGAGTCCCCACGCTTTCCCTTCTCCCACCATCTCTTGGATCGGAACGGAGGAGGAAGCGGCTGGGGCATGAGATGGCAAAATAGTCTCTTCGGAACCGACCGGGACGCTCATAGGGCTGTCCGCCTTTCTGTGTAAGGGTGAAGGAACGCGGCGTGTATGATTCGCACTATATCACGAAATTTTTCAGATGCAGCGGCAAGGCGAAAAAATAATTTGTTCCTAGTCCGAGGTTGTCTTGAAGGCGGTCGCTCTTTGGATCGGTTGACATCCTTCTCGGCCCTCGGAGAGAATGCGCCTCATGTCGACGCCGCCACTGTCTTTCGACTCCCCTTCTCCCGCCCTCCCTGACCGGCTGTGCACATGGTGCAAGGTGCAGATGACCAAGCGCCTCGTCGCAAGCGGCCGGTTCGTCCATTACACCTGCCCGAAATGTATCTTTCAGCACACGACCAGGCTGGGACCCAAGCCGGAGAAGCCGGCGCACTAGCCCGCAGTATTCATGAGCCTTCCTACTGCACCCGATAATTTGCCGCTACGACAAGCTTGGCGGAATGGTTCCGCCTCCAAGCGGGCAGGCTCGCCGCTTGCGGCCTCGACATACTGTTTGAAGCGTGCCTCCGCCTCCGGGGGCTCCGCGCGCCCGTCCCGCTTGGAGTCCTGCCGGCATCGTCACGAACCGTCATGAATAATGCGGGCTAATCCCGATGCGGATCCTTACCGCCAGTCTGCTGGCCCTCATCACCGCCTCCACGGCCTGTCAGTCCGTCCCGACCAAGACCTACCAGATCCGCCAACGCGCCTTTACCTATAAGCCCTCTACGCTCGTCCGAGACTACCAAGAGGAGTACGCCTATATTCTTAATAGGCGACAGGCAGTCCTCTATGGAGCCGACGAACCAGACAATCTCCCCGTCCGGCCGGCAATGGAGGTGCCGCCGAACCTAACCGGCCTCGCCTTTTCCGGCGGCGGCATCCGATCGGCGACCTTTCACCTGGGCCTCCTGCAGGCCCTGCACGATATGGATGCCCTCTCCAGAATCGACTACCTGAGTACGGTCTCGGGAGGTTCGTATATTGCCGGATGGATGCTGGCTCATCTGGGCGAAGAAATGGACGACACCTACGGCAACCTGATCCAAACCAGGGATGAGGGCAAACTCCTCGACCCGCATGGCGACTTCGTCACCCACCTGAGACACCACGCGGGCTTTCTCCGCGAAGGGGGGTTTTGGGAAGGCCCGAAGCTGGTCTGGGGTTATGTCTGGCGCCTGATCCCTTACTATCTCTGGGACATCGTGCTCCACATCAAGACACCACCCGATATTGG
>JBBILH010000137.1:0-5840 GCA_037445005.1 Nitrospira sp. | reverse complement strand
CAAGCCCGATCGATATCCTCCGGACGGGCCCGTGCCAAACTGCAGATCGTGGGCCCTTCCACTTCCTGTGCAATGCGCCTAACCGCCTCAAAATCGCCCGGAGAACTGTACGCGAACCCCGCCTCAATTATATCGACGCCGAGCCGCGCCAGTTGTTTCGCCACCATCACCTTTTCCTCAACATTCATACTCGCTCCGGGAGATTGTTCCCCATCGCGCAAGGTTGTGTCGAAGATTCTTATCATCCGAGTCATGGCGTCACCTCTTTACCCTCGCTAAAATACAAAAGCCCTCGCCCCCACTGTGAGTCAGGGACGAAGGCTTGACGCGCTCCGTGGTACCACCCTGGTTCGGCCATGAACAACTGGTTGCTGTTCAGTGCCCTTCGTTCGGCCCGTTACGGGGGCCGGTCGGAATCCACTACTTCCCGTTCATGGACTCAGGCTCGGAGGCGAGTTCGGCACCGTCACGGACTGGCTCGCACCACCCGCCAGCTCTCTCGGACCGGACGGATCGCCTACTACTCCTCGTCATCGCCCCTACGCCGCTACTATTGCTCAACGGCCGGTTGTTCGCGCTTGGGTTGAGACTGTTTCCCTGCCGCTTTCGCCACCATCCCGATAATGCGTTCAACCGGTCCCAGTAACGCGTAGCCCGCAAAGATTACAAATAACATAACTTGTGGCCAGGCCGCCACCATGACCAGACCGAGAATGCCCCACACGAGATAGGTGACATGTTGGCCGCCCCGGAACTTCAGATCTTTGAAACTTCGATACTTGATCGTGCTGACCATCAGAAACGAAAGCATCAAAGTGATGATCAAGACGGCAAACGGCTTGATCTCGGAACCAGACCGGACGATATGGTGGTCGAAAATCACCATGGATGCCACGACCCCGGCCGCCGCCGGAATCGCCAGTCCCGTAAAATATTTGCCGTCGGATTGCGCCGCCGTAGAGTTGAACCGCGCGAGACGCACCGCCCCCATCGCCACGTAAGCGAACATGACCGCGATGCCGAAGGTCCCTTGCCCGCTCAACGCCCAAGTATAGAGCAGCAGGCCCGGCGCCACTCCGAATGAGACCACATCGGAGAGCGAGTCGTACTCGAGCCCAAAGTGGCTGGTGCTGTTCGTCAGTCGTGCCGACTTCCCATCGAGCACGTCGAACACCATCGCCACCAGGATCGCAACGGCCGCGGCAAGATAATTCGCGTTGAATACCGAGAGAATGGAGAAGACGCCGCAGAACAGGTTCCCCGTCGTAAACAGATTCGGAATCAGGTGCATGGCGGCCTTCCGCCGCTTGCCGCCTTTGGCAAAAGATTGACGCAGCGCGCCGGTCTTCATGGCAACACTCCCAATACGGTTTCTCCACCCTTGACTCGATCGCCTACCGCGACTTTGATAGCCGTACCCACCGGCAGAAACGTATCCATCCTGGAACCGAATCGAATCAGCCCGTACCGTTCCCCACGGACAGCCTTTTCCTTGGGGGCTACCCAGCATGCGATTCGCCGGGCGATCAGCCCGGCGACTTGTACGCACAGAACCTTGGTCCCTTCAAGCGTCCTGATCATAACGGCATTCTGCTCGTTCTGCAGAGTCGCAGCGGGCTTGCTGGCCACCAGAAACAGTCCCGGTTGATATTGCACATCTTCGACGATCCCCTCACAGGGGAGACGATTGATGTGGACATCGAACACGTTCAGAAAGATTGAAATGCGAACGGCCCTGTCCTTGAAGTAGCGGGGTTCAAATTCTTCCTCGACCGCCAGGACTCTTCCATCACCTGGCGAAACCACAAGCCCGCGCCCTTGTGGAACGACACGGACGGGATTCCGGAAAAACCATGAGGTGAAAAGAGTCAGAACCCCGCACGCCGACGCCGCGAGCGTCCACCCCATCCAGCCCAACAGCAGTGTAACTCCGGCGGCGATCCCGATGAAGGGAAATCCTTCTTTGGCAAACGGCACGCCGACGGCACGATCCGCCACAGAATGCTCAGCCCCTAATTCTTACTCTTGTCGACCAATTGGTCTTTTTTCAGCCACGGCATCATCGCGCGCAGCCGCGCCCCGACCGATTCGATTGGATGGGCTTCTCCCTTGGCCAATAACGCGTTGTACACCGGACGATTAGCCTGATTTTCCAACACCCACTCTTTGGCGAATTGGCCTTGTTGGATCTCGGAGAGTATCTTCTTCATTTCCTGTTTGGGCTGCTCCGTCACAACGCGCGGCCCGCGGGTCACATCGCCGTACTTCGCCGTCGTGCTGATTGAGTACCTCATGTTCGCAATACCACCTTGATAGATCAGATCGACGATCAGCTTGACCTCATGTAGGCATTCGAAATAGGCCATTTCTGGAGAGTATCCGGCTTCGACAAGCGTCTCGTAGCCGGCCTGAATCAATGAGGTGAGCCCGCCGCACAACACCGCCTGTTCGCCGAAGAGGTCTGTTTCCGTTTCTTCCCGAAAATTCGTTTCAATGATACCTGCCCGCCCGCCTCCGATCGCGCTGGCATAGGCCAATCCCACCTGCTTCGTCGTCCCGCTCGGATCCTGGTGGACCGCCAGCAAACAAGGTACTCCGCTGCCCTTCGTATACTCCGATCGGACCAAGTGGCCGGGGCCTTTAGGAGCCACCATGAAAACGTTGGTGGAGGAGGCCGGAACAATCTGCCCGAAATGGATATTGAATCCGTGGCCGAATGCGAGGTAGGAACCCGGCTTGAGATTTTGCGCGATATCCTGCCGATAAATCGTCGACTGTGCTTCATCGGGGGCAAGAATCATAACGACGTCGGACGCCTTGACCGCATCGGCTACCGGCATGACCTTCAAACCGCTTTGTTCGGCCTTGCGCCACGAGGCTCCTTCGCGCAGTCCGATGACGACGGACACGCCGCTTTCTTTCATATTCAGCGCATGCGCATGCCCCTGGCTGCCGTATCCGATGACCGCTACTTTCTTGCTCTTTATCTGCTGAAGGTCGGCATCCTTGTCGTAATAAATGTTCATCATGTACTCCTGTGTCCTAGCGCGGTTGATCTACGGAATCGGCGGGGGGACCGTAGGTGCTATTCCCTGACGACTTTCTTCGGCTGCACCGAAGACGATCGAAGCGGCTCGCGCGCCACCGCAACCCGACCCGTCCTCGTTAATTCCTTAATCCCAAGCGGTTGAAGGAGGTTGATGATTGCCTCGATCTTTCGCGGGTCCCCCGTAACCTCTATGGTATACGTCGTAGGCGTCGAGTCGATTACGTTGGCGCGAAAGATGTCCGCGATTCGCAATGCCTCGGCGCGGTCCTCCTGCTTGGTGTGGACCTTGATCAAGGCCGTCTCTCGGGATACGAAATCACTCTCATTGAGATCGACGACCTTGATGACATCGATCAGCTTGTTCAGTTGCTTGACGATCTGCTCCACTATCCGTTCGTCTCCGGATGTCACAATCGTCATCTGCGACATCGACGGATCAAGGGTCGGAGCCACCGACAAACTTTCGATGTTAAAACCTCTGCCGCTAAACAGCCCGGCAATCCGAGACAGTACGCCGAACTTGTTCTCGACCGTCACTGAGATAATATGTTCCATTTTTCTAAGAATAGGGATGGTTCATGGTTGATGGGATCTGAAACGGCAAGTACCTCACCCACCATCTTCCCCATCCATTGACCATTCGCTATTTTCTTCTCCCGGACTACGCTGTGAGAATCGTGTCTTTGTCTTGGGGAGCTGCCTTCGGAGTCCCGTTCTGTTTCTCTCTCAGTTCCGGCGGATCTTCCAGAATCATTTCGTGATTGCACCCGCCGGCCGGAATCATAGGATACACATTCTCATAAGGATGGGTCGGCACATCGACGATGACCGGCCCTTTCACGGCGATCGCTTCCTTTAGTACATTCTCGATCTCGGCCGCTTTGCCGGCACGCAAGCCAACGGCACCGTAGGCTTCGGCCAATTTCACAAAGTCCGGCGTGGTGTCCAGATAACTTGAGGCGTAGCGGCCTTCGTAGAACAAATCCTGCCACTGCCGGACCATGCCGTGAAATCGATTGTTCAACACGATGATCTTGACCGGCAGCTTGTGCACGACCGCGGTCGCCATTTCCTGCATATTCATCTGCACGCTGCCGTCGCCGGCAATACAGAGGACCAGCCGCCCGGGAAACGCTGCTTGAGCTCCCATAGCGGCCGGAAATCCGAATCCCATCGTCCCAAGCCCACCTGAGGTCAACCAACGGTTGGGTTTCGCCAGTTTGAAATACTGGGCGGCCCACATCTGGTGCTGCCCCACGTCAGTTGAAACGATCGGATCGAGGTCCTTCGTAAGTTCGTACAAACGTTTAATAACGTGCTGAGGCTTGATCGGACCGTCCTTCTCCTGTTGATAAGCGAGTGGGTGGGCGCGCTCCCAGTCGCGGATTTGGTCCCACCAGGACTTGCGAAGCTCCCTCTGCTCACCATTCACCGTCGCCTTGAGAATTTGGTTCAACTCTCTGAGCACCGCTTTGCAATCCCCCACTATCGGTATGTCGACGTGAACGTTTTTCCGGATGGAGGTTGGATCGATATCGACATGAATAATTTTCGCATGAGGGCAAAACTCGGACACCTTACCGGTTACCCGATCGTCGAAGCGGGCTCCAATCGCAATGACGAGGTCGGAGTAATGAATAGCCATGTTGGCTTGATACGTACCGTGCATCCCCAACATGCCGAGCGACAACGGATGTTCGCCGGGGAAGGCTCCTAGGCCCATCAAGGTCATGTTGACCGGAATCTGTGTCATCTCGGCGAGTTCAACCAGTTCCCTCGAGGCTCCCGAGAACACCACGCCGCCGCCGACGTAAAGAATCGGCTTCTTGGCCTTCATGATCGCCTCAGCCGCCTGCTTGATCTGCCACTTGTTGCCTTCGTAGGTCGGATTGTAGCCCCTGATCGAGACGGAATTCGGGTAGTTGTATTCCGCCTTGTCCATCGATACATCTTTGGGAATGTCGACAAGCACCGGGCCGGGCCTTCCGGTAGTGGCGATATAAAAGGCTTCTTTGATGGTCGAGGCGAGTTCGTTCACATCCTTCACGAGAAAGTTGTACTTGGTACAAGGCCGGCTCAGCCCGACATTGTCGGCTTCTTGGAACGCGTCGTTACCGATCAAGCTCGTCGGAACCTGGCCGCTGAAGCAAACCAACGGCACGGAATCCATATAGGCATCGGCTAATGCGGTAATGACGTTTGTCATACCGGGACCGGATGTCACGAGACAGACGCCGGCCTTCCCCGTTGCCTTCGCATAGCCCTCCGCCATATGACCGGCTCCCTGCTCATGGCGCGTTAAGACTACCTCGATATCCTTTTGCTGGTGCAGCATGTCGAAAATCTTCAGGACAACGCCGCCGGGCAATGCGAAAATCGTCTTTACGCCTTCGCGTTTCAAACACTCGATGAAGATCTCCGCCCCTGTCAATTTCATAAACCGACCTCCTCTCCGGTTCCGTGATAATACACGGAAGGAGACACCCCTCCCTCGATGGTCATCGATAGAGACACCAGCACCAATGAATCTTCAGAATATTCTGAAAAATCAATGAGAAAGATGCGTGATCCTATCACCACGGAAATGTCAGGTCAATAGGTTGGTCCAAGCAATAGGACAACTCAGATGGACTCAGTAAGAGGAGGGTTCGAACAAACTTCTCGCAAAGAAGAGCGCGGTGAAGAAGGCCTGTAAGCCGGATTCTGTTCTGCCCAAGATGTGTTCCCGGGCAGAGGTGATCATTTCTCTGGGATTCGAGTTGCCTCGAACCTCAAGCGACCTACCCGAAGA
>JBBILH010000136.1:0-6026 GCA_037445005.1 Nitrospira sp. | reverse complement strand
CCTTCGAGCTGCGCATAGCCGACCATCACACTGAGCCAATCGGGCGAGATGACTTCGGTATCGTTGTTCAGGAAAAGGATATAATCACTCTCCACCTGGCTGACAGCGCGGTTATTCACGTAGGCAAAGTTGAAAGACGGCCCTGGATTCAACACGCGAATAACTTTGTGATCGAGAGACGCCAGATATCGTAGCGAGATCTCTTCATCCGAGCCGTTATCGACAACAAGGACGGTATAGTTGAGCGACCGCAGGCAGCGATCCAGAAGTTGCCAGCGGTTCTTTGTCGGTATAATGATCGTAATGGAGGGTCCGCTATCAGGAAAGACAGGCCGATAAATCCCCAGACCTTCTTTGACGGCCCAATCCGGCTGAACCACCACCACATTGATTCCCCGACGCCCCAATGCCTCCTGCACCGCGCGGCGTCCCGCATCAAAACTGGCTGGCTTCGCATGGCCTGACATGGCCGTAGAACCCGGGACGACGCGCCAATGATAAAGGACATACGGCAGGTGAATGACCTTTCGTGCCCGTTCGGAGGCCCGCAAAATGAAGTCGTAATCTTGCGATCCTTCGAAGCCTGGCCGCATCCCTCCCAGAGATGTGAAGAGTGAGCGACGCACAGCAACCAAGTGACTCCAGTACATATACGACAGCAGGAGTTCCGGCGACCAATCGGGTTTAAACTGGGGAGCGAAGCGGCTCCCATGCTGGTCAATCTTGTCGTCGTCGGAATAGAGCAAATCCGCTTCAGGACTCGCGTCCAACGCTAGGGCGACTTCGCCGAGAGCATCTGGCGACAGCAAATCGTCGTGATCGAGGAACACGAGGAACTCGCCGGTTGCCAATCCAGCGGCATCATTCGTCGCGACACTGATGTTGCCATTGGTCTCGCGCCGGATGACGCGGATGCGACCGTCGGCTTTCTGCCAACGCAGAATGGTAGCTCGGACGTCGTCATCCGTGCTGGCATCATCCGCGATACACAATTCCCAATCGTCATAGACTTGGTTGATCACACTGCGAACAGCCTCGTCAAGAAACTTGGGAATCGGATTGTAAACCGGTATGATCACAGAAATTCTGGGCAATGGCGAGCCGGCGGCTTCAAGCCTGGTCCGGAGATGCTTTGCATGTTCCGTCGTGAAACTGTTGACGGCAAGCCACGCCTGATACGGGTCCAGCTTCTTTGGCAGGACGAACCCGCGAGGGACCGTAAGGCCCGCATGGTTCGCACTGATGCGAACCATCTGCTTCAGCCGGTGCATGCCTCGCCACACTTCCTGGCGAGTCGGCAGCCGGCGGCTGCGATGTGCCCAGCAGCCCACCTTCAGAACAAACTGGATGATGGCGCTGACACACAGTCGCGTACCAAGAGCGATCCGAGCCAAGGCGGCGATCATCGGCTTGAGCCAAACCACAACTGGACTGATCTTGACCGTCCGAGACATCACGCGCAGCGGTCGTGTGACCTTCCAGGACCGGGAATTCAACACGCTCGAAACCAATGCATCTCGCTCCACAACCATTCCATTCAGATCATTGACCCTCTTTTCCAATTTCGAAACCAATGCATCTCGCTCCACAACCATTCCATTCAGATCATTGACCCTCTTTTCCAATTCGATCCCTCGGCGATGCATGAACTCCATAAATCTGGAGTAACTCCTTATCAGCTCCTTCACGTCACAATCGCCTTGAACCCTATACTGTTCGGCCAGTAAACGCAGTTTGATCGACAACCGCAATGTCACCGGGCAATCGTCCGATTGCCACACCTTCGATACGATCACCGGATCGAACTTGCTGAATGCCGCCTTGTACAGGGCCTCTAATCGATGTGCTTGGCATCTCACATCAAAATACTGTTCTGCCATGAGACGGCCAGCTCGGCCGATTGCATCCGCCTTCTCCGGATCTGAGAGAAGGGCCACACATTTGTCCGCAATTTCTTCAGCGCTTCCGGTGCGCAATAAGACGGCATTGACCCCATCGATGAATAAGCGAGCGATGTTGACGTCCGGCATGATCACGGGACGGCCCATCGCTAAGAATTCAGGAACCTTTCCCGGCAAGCGAAGATCCTCAAAGGGATCGATCTCCCCAGGCTGCACGAACACATCGGCGAGGGACAAAATTCCTGGCAATTCAGCCCTCGGCAAGAAACCAAGGTCGTTGATCATGCAGCGGCTTTGCGGCAGGAGTGTATCGAGGAAATCGAGCGGCCGAATACCCGTTCGCAGCAGCCTGCACGGGTATCCCCGGTCATTGACGATACCCACTGCATTACAAAGGGTCTCAATGGCCGATTTCTTAAACTGGTCTACCCCGCCATGATAGACGATGACTCGTTCCGCTTTGGCAACGCCGTATTTATTCCGCAAATGCGGATCCGGTGGCCGTGGGGAAAAAAATTGGAGATCCACCCCGAGCATGACGGTCTCGCAGTGGACCCACGGCGGCACCTCGCTTCTGAGCTTGTCCTGAATAACAGCCACAGCATCGGCCAGGCCGATGAAACTGTCATATCGAAACGGGTGGGACAATGCTTCGGGCAGTCGTCGGGCAATGCTAAGGTCAGTCTCCGCTGGCAGAGAATCTTCTTGGAGTCCTAATTCCTGCAAGGCAATCCACCGTTCGTTGTCCTCCAGATAGATCACCAGGGGTGTGGGGCGCTTCGCCATATAGGATGTCACAAAACGCCGGACGATTTCCCGTGGTGTGCAAGCATGAATGACATCGGCAGGACGACCGTCCGGGAAGACGGCATCCGGAGCTGCAAGCACGTCCGCGTAAAGAACAGGGATGAAGGAGCAATCCTCGTGCAGCGTGACGGTCTCTTCCAGATTTGCCGGGACCGCAATCGCACACGTATGCCCTAAGACTCGCAGCTCTCGGGCATAGAGTACCAGTGGATTGGCGCTGTTGCTCCTGAAATCCCCATACAACACGAACAAGATGTTCATAGCAGTTCAGGCCGTTCAGACGCTGTCATTACGCCATAACGTTTCGAGCATACGTACGGCCGTCGTATCGTCAAGGCATCGGCCCATCGGGACGTATCGAATTTGCGGATGTCTCCTCACGGCTTCTGGCAAACACCGCCAGAAATCAACTACGGTCACGGATTTCTTGCCGCCGAGAAAGTCCTCTGGCTTGAGTGCCTTGTACACTTCGTCCGGCGTCGTCACCAGCACGCATTCGGCGTCCTGCAGACAGGCCGCCAGGGAGTCGGCGACGAGGGCGTGCATGCGCAGCGCGGCTTGGGCTTCGGAGGCCGCAAGGGGATCATAGCCGATCACCCGGTACCCGCTGTTCGCCAGTGAGAGGCAGAGATACATACCCGCCGATTCTTCGATCACATGGGACAAGGGCTTATAAGCAAGGCCGAGCACAGCCACCGTCGATCCCTTGTGCAGATGAGGCTTGAGCTTTTCGATGAAGCGCGGCGAGATCGTTCTGTTGTAATGATCGTTGACCTCCAGCAGTTGCGTGGATGCTCCCACATGCTTGCCGATGAAGTTCAGGGCCACATTGTCGCGCGGAAAGCAGGGTCCACCATAGCCAAATCCGCCTGTGAGATACCGGCGACCGATGCGTTTATCCATACCAATGGCGTCGCTGACCACGTCCACGTCGCCCCCGGGAATCCGCTCGCACAGATCAGCCAGCACGTTGGCATAACTGATTTTGAGCGTGACGAAACTATTGACGGCGATCTTGGCCAACTCGGCGTTTTCGATGCTCATTCTCTTTGAAGGCGCTTGATTGAGCGCCACGCGGGCATTCACCGATTCCAGTTCCGAACCGGAACGTTCGTCGAATTCACCGACAAGATAGAAATCGGGATTCAAATAGTCCCGTATCACGGTTCCCAGCGCGATAAATTCGGGGCTGTAACACAGTCCAAAATCCTTGCCGCACTGCTTCCCCGAATGCTTTTCCAAAATCGGCAGCAAACCATACCGGGTAGAGCCAGGCAGCACTGTGCTGGTCAGGACGACGGTATGATAGCGGTCGCGCTTGGCGAGGGCCTTGCCAATCGCCTCGAACGCATAGGCGGCATATTGAAGCGAGAAAGCGCCACGTTCGTCGCTCGGCGTCGGCACAATGACGAAACTCAGATCGGTGTTGAGTATTGCCTCCTCATGGCTCAACGTAGCTCGTATGCGGTCCTTGTATTTCGCAATGAGGTCATCTAAGCCTGTCTCTCGCGCCGGCGCTCGTCCAGAATTCAGCGCATTGACCGCTTTCTGCGACACATCCACGCCGATCACGTTAAAGCCCCGGCTGGCCAAACAGCCCGCCATTGTTCCACCGAGCTTACCCAAGCCGATCACAGCGACGTCAGTAATCATTTCGACCTTCCCCCTAGAATGTGAACAGAACAGTTATGCCGATTGGAAACGGAACCAGGATCCCTGCATACACGGCAATCGCCGCCCCAAGCGTTGCAACCTGTCCCGCCGCAACATGGGTAGCCCATTGCTGTGGTGTTAGCCATTCCTTAACGTGCGCTTCCAGATCATCTGAAGCCCGTGCATCGACGCAATCACACTGATGCGCGGCAAAAATGTGGGCTCGCGCTCGGCCTCTATTCCCATCGACGCAGTAGGAACCGAGGCACTGCCACTCCTTCGATGCCAAACCGGTCTCTTCTTGCAATTCCCGACGCGCGGCATCCAAAGCATTTTCCCCTTCGGCCAAATAACCGGCAGGCAAGCCTAAGTTGACGCGCCGCGGACCATGCTTGTACCGCCAGAGGCCCAAAGCCTTGCCGTCCTGCCAGGCCACGATTTCAACGTAGTCCTGCTGCTCAAGCTGCAAATAGTCGCCGATTTCCCGGCCATCAGGCAGGCGAACAGTTTCTTGCCATAGATTGAGCCAAGGTTGGCGATCGAGTATGAGCTTACGATCAACGAATCAGGCACGAATTCCTCGGACTATCAATCGGGCACCGAATGAGATGGGATGATGTTGAACTCTATGGCAATCTCCAAAGGAAATTCTACATTTTCTGGCAAGGGTGGAAATATCAATTGTGGGTCCAGCCCCGTACTAATGAGGCTGAGTGCCCGCTTGCCGGTTGGCTCCTGTGAACTCGACAGCAATTTCTTCACCCCACGTGGCTGGGATAGGACACCATTTGCCAACACGGCAGTGCCGCCCACCGCGAATTGACTTATTTCGCGACCGGGAAACTCCCAGATCATCTTGCCACGAGAAACATCGAAAACCGTGACCGCGTTAATAGTAATGAGCCCTGGGCACTGGCACGGATCGAAGCGTAGCGGAAAACGATGAGGAAATTCGTCAAATCTAAAAATTAGGCTTGTGGTTAGCCGTGGATGTACACGATATGCGATCGTGCTGGTTTCCGAATAGCCACCCTGTGAGTCGGGGATATAAAAGACCACTCGCTCCATTTCGCTCATCAAGTCAGTTATCGACACTACCACCTCCTCTTGTCGCGTTCGACGTTCATGCGCCAATGTCAATCGATCAAGATCGTAAGCCGGTTGAATGGCAGAGACGGGATGAGTCTCAGCCAGCTTGGTTAGCCTTTCCAATTCTGTCTCAGCAATAGGAGTAGAATTACCGAGCGTCCGCTCCGGGAGTTCAACGTCTGCCAATCCACAGTTTGCGTTGTTAAACTCCAAGGTCCGCTGTTCCTTCCGCATCTCATCAACAAGTGGCATGAGGACTGGCCATTCAGGATTCAGGATCCCGGTCTTTTCCAATCGCCCGAACAGATGCTTTTCACCCTCGGGGGTCCAGCCGGACCCGATTCCGTGCTCGATATGAAAACAGACACAGGGCGGGAGAAGCGACACCTCCTGGTAACCGGCATAGTGCGCCGCAAGAAGCCCCATGCTGTCTATGTTAAAGGAAAAGGCTTCAAATTCTGGGTAGCCTCGCACAGCAAACCACCCCTCGCAGGACATCAACATAAAGTCCCCACAGGCATTGGTATGCAAATGAGTGATATTCGCAGAACGTTGAGCACAGATCTGCCAAATGCC
>JBBILH010000135.1:0-6031 GCA_037445005.1 Nitrospira sp. | reverse complement strand
GTCTTCGTGATCGCCGGCGTCATCTTCGTCTGCACGGCGCTGACCTACGCGGAGTATTTCCGGGACGCCTTGCACCGGGAAGTGCTCTTCCTCATGGACAACGTGTTTCGTTTCGTGCAGGCAGGGAGCGAAATTTCCGGACTACTGGGGCGAATGCCGGCCACGGTGGGATATCAGCCGACCCTGATGACCGAAGTCGCCGAGCTGCAGGAACGGATTATTTCCACCGCGAGCGGCGCGATCACCTCCGTTCAAGCCGTCTATGTGCCGGCCGACGATATGACCGACCCGGCGGTCAGCTCCATTCTCACGCACCTCGATACGCTGGTTATTCTCACCCGTGCGCAGGCCAGCAAGGGGATCTATCCGGCTGTCGATCCGCTGCTGTCCTCCAGCAAGGTCATGGATCGGCCTTTCCTGGGGGACCGGCACTACTCGGTTGCGGAAGGGGTCCGGGAACACCTAGCCCGATACAAGGAGCTTGAGGACATCATCACGATGCTCGGGATCGAGGAGCTGTCGGAGGCCGACCGACGCATGGTCTTCCGAGCTCGGAAACTCCAGCGGTACCTGACCCAACCATTCCACGTGACGGCCGCGTTGACGGGCATCCCGGGCGCGTCTGTCCCGCTCGCGGACACGCTTGACGACTGTGAGAGCTTTTTGCGCGGCGTCTATGACGACGTTCCGGAAGAGGGGTGCTACATGCGCGGTTCAATGAAGGCTCGGTGATCTTGAAGCCCTTTGTGGTTCATCTTCAGGACGCGACACACCACGAACAGATCGATGGGGTGGTGAGCTTTGTCGGGCAAGACCGGTCCGGCTCATTCGGCATTCTCGCGGATCATCAGCGAATGATGACGATTCTATCGTTTGGGCTCTCGCGATACCGGACGACCGATGATATCTGGCATTACATCGCGCTGCCCGGCGGCCTTCTGCATTTTGTCGACAACCTGCTCACGCTCAGCACGCGGCGCTTCATCCGGGACGATGACGCTGCTCGCATCACCCACGTGTTGGAGGCGCAGTTGGTCAAGGAGGAAGAGAGCCTGAGGACCGTCAAGGAGAGCCTGAGTCACCTGGAGGAGGAGATGTTCAAGCGGTTGTGGCAGATGGGCCGTGGAGAACTGGCCTGAAGATGAAGCCCGAGAACAGACTTGGTTCGGAAATTCGCAAGCAGGTCAGGCGGATGCAGCAGGCTGACCGAGATCGTCCCACGTTGCTAGGCCAAACCGTCTACCTCGGCACCCTGGGCTTGCTCTTCGTCGTCCCGGTCGTCATCGGTGCCTATCTCGGCCGGTGGCTGGACGGGTTTTCCGAAGGCTACTCGGTGCGGTGGACAATCAGCCTGATTTTCCTGGGCGTGGTCATCGGAGCGGCCAACGTGTACTTGTTGGTGAAGGAGTAGCCCATGGAGGTGTCTGCTGCCTTCAGTCTGGGGCCGCTGGTCATCACGAACCCGGTGATCACGACCTGGGGCATCATGCTGGTCCTCGCCGCCGGGTCCTGGCTCGTGACCAGACGGCTTCAGCTTGATCCAGGGCCAGTCCAGGTTGTCGTTGAAGGAGTCATTGAAGCCATGGGGAATGCCGTTCGCGCGGTCCTGCCGCGTCAAGCCGGATCCGTGTTCCCGTTCATTGCGACCCTCTGGATGTTCATCGTGGTGGCGAACCTGGTCGGCCTCGTGCCTGGACTCCGCGCGCCAACCGGGGTCCTATCGACCACGGCCGCCCTGGCGCTGCTCGTATTCCTGTCCGTGCATTGGTTCGGCATCCGTTTGGAGGGCCTGAAAGCCTATCTGCGCCATTACTTGGCCCCCACGCCTTTGATGCTGCCGTTCCATTTGATGAGCGAACTGACGCGAACCCTCGCACTGGCCATCCGTCTGTTCGGCAATATCATGAGTTTGGAGATGGCGGCACTCTTGGTGCTGCTCGTGGCCGGCTTTCTGGTTCCCATTCCCTTGCTCCTGTTGCATGTCATCGAAGCCCTGATTCAGGCCTATATCTTCGGGATGCTGGCCCTCATTTACATCGCCGGCGCGATTCAATCACAAGAACTTCGCCAACCACAGCAGAGGACGGACTATGCGTGACATAAGTTGGTTTGCACTGGCCTCCACCGTCGTCGCCGGGCTCGCCATCGCGGTCGGCACCATGATCCCGGCCTTGGCCATGGGGCGGGCCATCAGCCAAGCCCTGGACGCGTTGGCCAGGCAGCCGGAGGCGGAACGGTCGATCATGCGCACCTTGTTCATCGGACTCGCGATGATCGAATCGCTTGCGATCTATTGTCTTGTCATCGTGTTGATCATCCTCTTTCGGAATCCTCTGCTGGAGTACCTGCTCAAGCCGTGACGGAAGACGGCGGGTGCGGCTCCCCGCCGCCGTGCTCCTGCCCGGGAAGGTGGAACAGTGGAACTGGATTGGTCAACCTTTCTGCTCCAGATCATCAATTTTCTGGTCCTGGTCTGGATTCTCAACCAGTTTCTCTATAAACCGGTCATGAAGGTCATCGCCGAGCGGAAGGCAGCGGTTGAAAAGACATTGGCCGACTCCGAGCGAGCGCGTGCTGACGCGCGAGCCTTGCAAGCGCAATATGAGACTCGGCTCACCGAGTGGGAGCGGGAAAAGGACAAGGCGCGGGCGCAGTTACGGGAGGACCTCGAAGCGGAACGCACCCGCCTCCTGACAACCCTCCGGGCCGAACTGGAAAAGGAACGGGAGGCGGCGTCCGTGCGTGAGCAGCGACGTCTTGCGGAACTGACCCAGCAGGCCGAGCAGGCCGCGCTTGAGCAGGGTGGGCGGTTTGTTGCCAAACTGCTCTCCGGTCTGGCCGGCCCCGAGTTGGAAGCCAACATTGTCCATCTTGCGCTCAATGAACTGGCGCAACTCTCGGAGAAACAAACGGCCGCGATCAGGTCTGCTTTGCCACCGGATGCCATGGTGCGCGTGACCACAGCCTATCCGCTGGGCCAGACATTGCGCGAGAGCCTCACTGACCTGGTGCGACGGCTGGTAGGCCGAGAACTCCGGTGCGAGTACGTCGAAGATACCCACCTGATCGCCGGGGTGTGCGTCAGTCTTGGAGGTTGGGTGCTCCGCGCCAATCTGCGGGACGAAATGAAACTGTTTTCAGAGGGAATCCACAGTGGCCGTTGAGACGAACGCTTCGCATTCGGTCTTGGCAAGCCGGGTAGGATGGCTGGAAGGCTATCAGTTTGGACTGCGGATCGCCGAACAGGGAACGGTTGTCGCAGTCGGCGACGGGATCGCCTGGGTCCAGGGCCTCCCTTCGGCCGCGATGGATGATCTGGTGGAGCTCGAAGACGGCAGCCGCGCGCTCGTGTTTCTGTTGGCGAAGGACGTGATCGGGGCCATCCTGCTGCAGCAAACCGACCGGTTAACGGCCGGGACGGCCGCCCACCTGTCACGACAACATCTGACCATTCCCACCGGAGATGCCTTGCTGGGCCGGATCATCGACTCACTGGGAACCCCTCTGGATGGCGGGGCAGCTCCGGAGTGCAGAACGTCGCGGCCGCTGGACTTGCTCTCGCCGCCGATCGCCGTTCGGGATTTCGTGCGCGGGCCGCTCTATACAGGAAATAAGATCATCGACACGGTGATCCCGATCGGCAAGGGTCAGCGGCAGCTCATCCTCGGCGACAACGGCGTGGGGAAAAGCTCGCTCGCCATCGATACGGTGATCAACCAGCGAGGCAAGGGGGTGCTCTGCGTCTACGTGCTGATCGGGCAGAAGCGTTCCACGGTGGTCAACACGATCGAAATTCTGCGACGCTACGGTGCAATGGACCACACCGTCGTCGTTGTGGCTGAGGCGACCGCGTTGCCGGGGCTGAAATTCCTTGCCCCGTTCGCAGGCTGTGCCGTGGCCGAAGCCTGGATGTGGCAAGGCCAGGACACGGTGGTGGTGTATGATGAACTCACGACTCACGCGCAAGCGTATCGCGAACTCTCTCTGTTGCTCCGGCGTCCTCCCGGGCGTGAGGCCTACCCGGGCGATATTTTTTTTCTGCACTCCCGCTTGCTTGAACGATCGACCTGTCTCGCGTCAGCGAGCGGCGGCGGCACGATGACGGCGCTGCCTATCGTAGAAACGCGAGAAGGCGAGATCGCCGCCTACATACCGACGAATCTGATCTCGATCACCGATGGCCAGATCTATTTGGACCGGCGGCTGTTTGCCGCCGGTGTCCTGCCGGCCATCGATGTCACCAAATCCGTGTCGCGCGTCGGGGGCAAGGCCCAGCACGATCGCATCAAGGCGAAAGCGGGCCGGATGAAGCTGGACTATCTTCAATTCCTGGAGCTTGAGGTCTTCACGCGTTTCGGCGCGCGACTGGAGGCATCCGTGGAGGCCAAGATCAAGCGCGGCCGAGTGCTCCGCGACCTCCTCAAGCAGGATCGGCTATCGCCCCTGCCCATCGAGTTTCACCTGGCTTGGTTGACCGGGTTCGAGCTCGGATTATTTGACCCGATCGCTGCGGAATCTATTGGCGGCGTACTGGGTCACCTTGCTGCCAGAGTCGCGGAGAGTGGGTTGACGCTGGAGAGTGGGGAGGAGGAGTGGGGACGGGCGGTGACGGCATGGGTCAAAGAGGCCAGTAACCCATGAGCAAGCGTCGCGAGATCGAAGAACACATCCGCGCGCTCAGCGAAATCCGCGGCATCATGAGCGCGATGAAAAATCTGGCGCTGACGGAAACCCATAAACTGACCCGCGCCTTCTCCGCTCAACAGCGAGTGGTGTGCAACTTTGAAGCCGCCGCGCGCGACTTTCTGCGGTTTCATCCGGAGCTGTCCCTGGAGGTCTCGGGAACCAACGTCTACCTGGTGATCGGGTCGGAACGCGGATTCTGCGGTGATTACAACGGTGCGCTCCTTTCCGCGCTTGATCGTCATTGCCAGGCCGTGGGCGAACGGAATCCGTTCGTCGTCACAGTGGGCCGCAAGCTGTCGGCGAGGGTGGCCGGCGACCGACGTGCGGTCCTCCCTCTCGACGGTCCGTCTGTTGCGGAAGAGGTCCAACCAGCCCTCAGTCACGCGATGGATCGTCTCAAAGAACTGCAATACCAGCGACAACCGCACCAGGGGTTGGTCGTGACCGTCGTCTATCACGATGCCGAGAGAGATGAGATCGTCATTCGGCCGCTGCAACCGGACCAGCCCTCGACGGAGGCGGCGCCCCCGTTCGCATATCCGCCATTCCTCACTCTGACACCAGCCACCTTCCTTGCCGAATGGATGGATCTCTATTTGTTTGCGCTCCTGCATGCAATCTTCTATAGCGCGCTGATGGCAGAGAATCGTGCGCGCCTTCAGCACTTGCAGGCGGCGCTCGAGCGAATCGACCGAGACACGGAAGAGATGAGACTGAGACGAAATATGCTACGACAGGAAGAGATCACCGAAGAAATCGAAGTGATTATGCTCAGTGCCGAGGGCAAACGTGTTGTGCTCGAACATGAACGGAACCGGTGAGTACAAATCCAGCCACATGAGCGTCTTTCGGGGGAAGGCCTCTGAGCGTCGTAAGCGGAATGGCAGTTGTCGCTCAATGGCCGATCTGCGAAAGGCTCGTGTTGAGCGAGCCATGCAGCAGCTCCACGGCGATCATCGATTCGGCGATCCTGATCGGCTTTCCGGGGATCACATCGGAGCATCGAGCTGACAATGCGAAAGGCCGCTACCCACCCTGATCCGCGACTGGGTGTGGATCGTGTCAAGAGACAGCATACTGCAGCACCGCTGTTGCGACACTACCATTATTGAAAGCTTCGAATCCTGTGCCAGGCCGCAAAGTGCGCAGGGTGATGAGGCGGAAAGGAGGACGTGATGATCCCCAAGGAGATGCTGCTGGTTACGGTAATAGCTGGAGCATTAGCAGGAAGCGGATGCCAATCCGCACCGAAGCCGACACTGCTACCCACGCCCGCTGGGACGAATGCCAGCGCGGCCGGTCATAATAATGAAGGCATTCATGCTTACGAGCAAGGCCAGTGGGA
>JBBILH010000134.1:0-6064 GCA_037445005.1 Nitrospira sp. | reverse complement strand
GAGCCGGGACCAGACGGATGGAAGTGCTGGAGTGGATTATCATCATTCTGATCACGCTTTCCATCGTCCTATCATTGTTCCAGGTGGGCCATTCCTGAAGAAATATGCCTCGAGCCGCACTGCGTTTGCCTGGCACCGAAAAGATGCAAAGAGATTGAGTCCACCCCCGTCCTCTCCTTGTTCTTCATCGTTCCTATTCACCGATCATGCTTGGTTCTCCAGACATCAAGGAATGCTGACAACTTGGCGCTCACCAAGGCATGTTCATCTGCTATCTTCTCCAGGAATTCAGAGAGACGCCTGGATTTCAAAACCGTGTAAAGAGTCACGGCTATCGTGGGGATCAGAACCGACAGGAAAATGAGGAGTTTTCTCATGAACGGTCCATCGGCCTCGGCGATCAAATTCATACCGAGAAAGCCCGTCGTCGCCATACCGATCAAACCAACCGTGGTCACGACAGTCAGACGCACCATCGTTTCTCCCTGCCGCCGCAGCACATCACTATCCAAATACTGACTCATATCCTCAATAGCCTCGCGAACCTCATTGTATAACTTGGCTGTTCCAAGGTGCCTATTCGTCAGGCGAAATAATTCCTTCACTTGGGTATGTTCCGAGACCTCCTGGAACCAATAGCGATGGGTAAAACGGAGAAACACACCAAGAATCTGCCGAATGACGTACCGGAAATGTCTGACTGAGTCCAGGTTTCCTGGTTCTAATCGATTCAACGCATCGACGAGCCGGTCCGACAGCATGAGCATGGCGGCCTTATGAAAATGGGCGATCAAAAAGAGCACAAAATACTCGTGCCGGAACTGTTCGAGACCCGTTTTCCGAGTGGCTAAAAACCGATTGCTACAGTCGCTCACTTCGGTGAACACTCGCCCACTGCATATGAAGCGGGTTCCCGGACAGCCGGGGTCTTTTTCGGTCCAATAGCGATCGTAGAAATAGCGATGTTCAAAGTCGCGCAGGTGCCGCTCGGAATAGGGGAGGGAGTCCGAGGAATCAGGCGGGGCTGCCAACCCTAGCCGTATGAAGTCTGCTCGGGTCAGGGCAGCCGGGTTGTCAAGAGTCAGATAGGCCATAAACGGCAGGAGGTGAGATTCGATCTGTCGATAGCGTATGAGGCCAGTTTTTCCTGAATGGTGAAGCACCAACGGCTCAAATAGAAATTCCCAGTGCGAAGCGATACACGGCGCCCGGTACTGGCAAACAAAGGACAAGTACTTTCTCTTGTCTTCGTAGTCGGAGGATGCCAGCACCGTACCATCCTTAGCTAGCCATTCCGCCTTTTTCAGACAATGGCCTCCGTGTCCTTCTGGTTCCCAATACGTGGGATACCCTCTGGCAAAACGAAGCATGGTGTCCTTTACGCAATCCAGAGAGAGGTCGGCGGCGAAGATCTCCATGGCCAGAATGACAAGGTCAATGTCGTAGAAGAAATACAAATCAATGTGGGCCACATCAAAGATGACCGGAACAACTCCTTGATCAGGATAGGTCATCCTCACCTGTGCGACATCGCTGCGGCGAAACACACGAATGGGCGACTCCTGGTTGACACCGGTCCCGCGACCTGTGCCCTCGCCGTAGAGAAATCGCTGAACAGAGGGGAGGAACGTGATGAACTCACTGTAGTGGCGCTCCTGAAACAGAGATGGATCTCCGGTAAACTCATCTTCCACCTCCTTCCAGAGATGGTTGAGGCCTTGAGCCTGAATATGGTCGCAGTGTTTCTGGACTGGCAGATCGTGCCGAATCGGCATTAACTGGAGGGGCCAGAGCACAATCTGTCGGAAATGCCTGACAATGAGGTCTCGGTCGTGAGAAACGGAACTGCATAAGGCACTTGCTTCGGATGCTGGTGATCGTTCAATGAGTTGTCTCGAACTCACGGAGTGCTGTGCGAGATCGGTGCTCATGCAAACCTCGTACTATGAGCCGCACTTCATGATCGGGATTTCCAGTGATCCAAAAGCCATTGTTGAGAATGTACGGCAGCTTCACCCGTTGCTGGCTGTATACGTTCGTAGGTCCCATCGGGGAGCAATCGTCTGGCCTGCACATTGTCCCGCAGCCCCACACCAAGAATGTCGCTGATGATGATCTCTCTCCAGCGCGGATGTTCCACAGGAACAAGAATTTCCACCCTCTGATCCAAGTTGCGCGGCATCAGATCAGCGCTCCCAATCAACACCTCATTCTCTCCCCCATGACGAAAATAATAAATCCGCGCGTGCTCGAGAAAACGCCCAACCACCGAGGTCACCGTGATCGTCTCGCTGATCCCGTGGAGGCCCGGCCGCAGACAACAAATACCCCGCACCTGCAGATCAATCCTGACTCCGGCCTGCGAGGCGTGGTAGAGCGCCTCGATACACCGCGTATCGACCAACGCGTTCATCTTAAAGGCGATGTATCCGTCACCGTGCCGGCGGTGGCGGTTTGTCTCGCGCTCGATCCGATCAAGCAATTGTTGTCTGAGTGTCGTCGGTGCAACGAGTAGCTTGGAATAGGTGTTCTTGCGGGAGTACCCTGTCAACGAGTTGAATAGATCCGACACATCGTGGCTAATGGCGGGATCGCACGTGAAATAGCTCACATCGGTATAGATGCGACTGGTGACCACGTTATAGTTTCCTGTGCCGAGGTGGACGTAGCGGCGGATACCCTCAGGTTCTCTCCGGACGATGAGACAGACCTTTGCATGCGTCTTGAGGCCGCGCACACCATACACCACATGCACACCTTCATCTTCAAGCTTTCGGGCCCATTCAATGTTGTTCTCCTCGTCGAAGCGAGCTTTGAGCTCAACCAACACCGCGACTTGTTTGCCGTTGACACGAGCTTCCATCAACGCATCAACAATGGGTGATTTCGGGTTGACGCGATAGAGGGTCTGTTTAATGGCAAGGACATCCGGATCGTTGGCGGCTTCTCGCAGAAACTCCACGATCGGCATAAAGCTGTCGTAAGGATGATACAAGAGCACATCCTGTTCGCGAATCGCGGCCAAAAGGCTGGTTGACTTGGTCAAATAAGACGGTACGGACGGCAAAAACGGCGGATCCTTTAGATCGGGACGCTCAAGCGCGTACAGTTCACGAATCCCGGCCATGCCGATCGGACTATGCCCTGTGTAAACCAAGTACGGGGGTAGTTGAAGGTTTCGAGTCAGAATCTCGCGGATGTGATCTGGCGTCGTCGCATCCAATTCCAATCGAACGGCAGACGTGAAATCACGCTGATCGAGTTGCTCCTCCATCGCCTCGATCAGATCAGATGCTTCGTCTTCCTCGATGGCAACCTCAGCATCTCTCGTCACACGGAATGGGTAAGATGCGACAACATCTAGGCCGGGAAACAGATCATCCAGGTTATTTGCAATGACTTCCTCCAACCAAACAAATCGTTGCAGTTTCCCCACCCCACCTAATCCCATCTGCTGTAGAGCGACATCTTCATCAGTGGGAATGGGAACAAGTCGAGGGAAGACATCAGGCACTTTGACGCGCGCGAAACAATCACCTCGCTCCGGATCCTTAACCAATACTGCAAGATTAAAACTCAAACTTGAGATATGCGGGAAGGGATGGGTTGGATCAAAAGCCAGTGGAGTCAGCACGGGAAAGATATCGCGCTGAAAGTATTGCTCAATCGCCTCTCGCTCCCTCACCGTCAAATCCCCATAATGGAGAACACGAATACCTGCCTCACGCAAGCTTGGTAAAACGTCTTGTTTCCAGCACCTATTGTATCGTTCAAAATGGGCGTCCAGCTCTCGGTTGATCGCCAATATTTGCTCAGACGGTGTCATGCCATCCGGCGTTGTTCCTCCTGTCCCAGCCGCCACTTGACGACGGAGACCGGACACTCGAATCATGAAAAACTCGTCCAGATTCGTTGCGAAAATGGTCAGAAACTTCACTCGTTCCAAGAGAGGGTGTCGTTTGTCTTCCGCTTCTTCAAGGACCCGCAGGTTGAATCGCAACCAACTGATCTCTCGATTCAAAAAAAGACTCGTTTTCTCGACATCATCCGACCGCTCGGCGGCTGGCTCTCCCTGCTCAGCAGATTGATTGATCATGGGAACTCCTTCACGAGCAGCCTATTGAACCCCTGAACCGGTTCTCTTGCATGAGAAAAGGAAGGGTTGCTCTTGTTGGAAAAAGCAACGACCGTGGCTCTTTACAAGCGCACACGATCTATACTGTGCCTATCCTAACTCAATGGATAGCTCAAAGGTTCCGATTAACTTAATCGACCGAACAAACCGCGTAAATCTATCCTCATTCAATCACAATACCGTTGCGAGGGCATTACAGGTCTGTAACATTTTGGTCTTGCGCTTCACCAAAGAGACTCCTCACTTTCATCTTGCGAGAAGAGGAATAAAACACGAATGCGAACGGCTTGTTCCAACTGATGAATTTCCTTCCAAAGAAGGGTATGCGCTGCGGCGGGTGGCAGGGCGAACTGCTTCGCTAGCACACGGGGTTCATGTCTATGGCTTTGACTAGGAATTTAGGAAAGCTCCTAGTCGGCCCAGTAATCCTGAGTTCATACATGGAGGGAAGAGCGCAGGCCGAACATGAACGAACATTTACCGTTCTGAAACTTCACCGTAATCCAGCCGGCGTAAAGTCAGTATGAGGTAAGAGATTGATTTGCGAGTATCGCAACGCAGATCCGAGATTTCGAGGCAAGAACCATCGTGTTGACTGCCGCCCACTATTCAGGTCGTAATAGTTTGAATTAGAGAAACCCTATGTATCTATCTTGGAAGACTAAGGCCTTGTCCGGTCGAAGAGTGTCTACTCATAAAAAAATGTTACGCTGGGATGTGCTTGGCCTACAAGACCCTGCTAAAACTTCGTGCACACCGTCGATCGAGGATGTTCGCCGTCAAATCATCTCGGCCTCATACCATGGTCTGAGCCCCGCTACTCTCGCTCGTTCTCGCAAGAAGCAGGAGCGGAGCAAGCCGAGATCTAAGGCGCCGTGGGATACGCGCAAGCATGGGGCCATTTCAGAATAGGCGTTCCATAGGATGTCGCTCTCGACTCGTATAGAGCAACCAATACCATTCCTGAACTCGCCAACAAAGTGCCGGAAATAATGGGAAGATCGACCATTGGTCCGCGCTTGAAGGACGGCAACTATGTGATGGTGAGCGGCACCGACAATGACTATAGCGTGACCCAGAACACCAGCGGCCAGCAGTTCGAGGCCTATTTCGCTTCCCTGACCAAGAACGAGTGTCGTATTCTTTATCATTCATGAGGTTATTCCGATGGAACGTCACATCATCCTCTTCAGAAAAGAGATTGCTGAATTTATTTCAGCGAGTGAACGACTACAGGGCATGTTGGCTCGCGGCGAACACCTGTCCGTTGACGAGGTGGGAATAGTACGGTTCTGCGCGGTTGAGTTGCTCGACAAGATACCTGAACCGTTCTTAGTCCAGCGTGATTCTTAACGAAAGCGTAACCGCATATGAGATCTTCGTTTCTAGTCGGCCGGGTGTCGTGTGGAAGGTGACGTCATAGCCGTTTTGCCGGGAATTTCTCCGCTCATTCCAGCGAGATTCCTTTACGTGCGATTTTGTTCCATTATGTAAATGGGTTCTGTAAGCACGACATGCGTCATTACGAAAAACCGCAGTAGCTGGGCGCGTCCTACTGTGCACCTGCCAAACACTGATTTGATCTACGGACCTCTCACTTCCTCCTTACACCCGGTAAATATCCAATTGATGGAAGGTTGAAAAGTCTAAGTTCTGGTTCCGCCGAGGTTGCAGCATAGCAGGAATCCTGCATTAATTTTCATTCATCTGTCTGTTCAACCTCCGGCTTCACGACGCTTTTCGATGGATTTGGGTTGTTTCGTGCGTGACTCCCTCTCACCAGGTCGACTCTTCGCCATTGCGTGTCTTTCTGTGATCTGCATCTTCTCCCAAGAGGTAACCGGGACAGAGCTCCAGTCTGAAGTGACGGTGTGGCTGGAGTCTGGTCAAGCCGTAGCGTCTAGCCAATTGAGCGGCCGGAGGGAAATA
>JBBILH010000133.1:0-6098 GCA_037445005.1 Nitrospira sp. | reverse complement strand
CCCATCATTTCCGTGATGGCGACGTTCGTAGCACACAGACTCCCGGTACATTTTCTGTCTCCCCCAAGGAAACCACACCACGAACATGACTCTTCACCAACACAGCAGTTGAAAGGGCAGTTCCCGTTGAATAGCCCGAAAGTCCTCGTGGTTCGCAGTGATGACGCTCGCGCCGATACTGTGCGCAGCTAACGCAATCAAGACGTCGAAGGCGACTTCGCGTAGTTTTGTGGCCTCGTAGTGCTCTTTTCGGCGTAAACGATTGAGAATCTCCGCCGCTGTCAGCCAATGCTGCTCCGTCGGAGTCACAACCTGGCAGCGTCGAGCCAATTCAAGAGCGAACTTCCTTTCGGTCCGTGTTCCAGCTCCCCGAAGCAACTCATGCAGCACCACCGAAGAGCAGCGGACAACATACGGGGATTGGAGCAAGCGGAAGGTAAACCGACCGGACCGGAAGTTTTCGATGTAGATGGAGGTATCGAGCAGCGCGAATCTAGTCTTCGCGGAATGCATCGGGTTTTCCCACGCCGCTATAGCGCTGGAGCACACGATCGTGGGCGGCCTTTTCCGTCACCATGTCCAAGGCGCGCTGAAGCGTTTCGCTCGTGCTCTTGGCACCGAGCGCCTTTTGGGCCCGCCTGAGCTGTGCGGGATTCAATCGAGCCGACACTTGTATAAGCGCCATCGGCCACCTCCTGTCGGACAGACTAGCAAGATTGTCCGACACCGTCAAGCCGAGCTTGCCGCCAGTTATGGATGTTCCGCTGTGGCTCATCCCTCATCCCCGCACTCACAGCAGACCGGCCAAGTGCGCGCGTGGAACTCCACTGTCTCCGCTTTCGCCTCCCCTCCCACCGCATCTGAGTTCGAACAGGCTATCCTTACCAAGCGCGCCTGCCGGGAGGAGCGAAACCAGTCCCCTCCTCCCCCTCCCAGTGCATCTGAAATCGGAGGCAGTGGTAGTTCTGAGCACTGAGCGAGTAGCGGGTGGCATCGGTCGATGGCTCGCCCGCAGCGGGGTCCCTGCGCCGGGCGGGGTGCGAGGATGAGCCATGATCGACGGCAGGACCCGCTCCGACGGAAGTGATTACTTGCCGATTCTTAGATGCACGATCGTCCCCTTCTCGCCGCCGGCCCAGGCTTGGGTCGGTTCGGGAAAGGAGAGACTGAAGAGGGACACTTTCGCGATGGAGCCGTGCTCCCGCCAGGTGAAGCCCCCGTCGTTCGTTCGATACACCATGCCGCGCTCGCCGACGATCCAGCCCGTCTGGGGGTCGGTAAACCGGACGCGCAGCAAGTCCGTCAGCTTCGTGCAGCTCATTGCGCAGGGGAAAGTGCGATCAATCCAGTGCTTGCCTCCGTCGGTGGTCTGAAACAACGCTCCTGCGTTGCCGACGGCCCACCCGGTGGATGGGTCTGGGAAAAACACGTCGAAAAAGGTAACGGCCCCTTGCGGGTCCTGGGCCGTCCATGTAGCCCCGCCGTCGTCGGTCGTGACGATGGTTCCCACAGCGCCGACCGCCACCCCCTGTTTCGGCGATACGAAATGAACCGCATACAGCATCGCGTTCGTGTGGCTCGTTTGCTCGGTCCATTTCGCGCCGCCGTCGCTTGTGTGGAGAATCGTGCCGTTTCCGCCGACGATCCACCCGTCGGCCGAAGACGTAAAGGCGATGCCGTACAGATGCGCTTGCGTGCCGGATTCTACGGCCGCCCAGGTCTCGCCGCCGTCCCGACTCGCACGGATGGTTCCGTCCCCGCCGATCACGATGCCGCGCTTGTCGTCGAGAAACAACACGTTCGTCAGCAGCGCCGAGGTGCCGCTTGCAATCTTCTTCCAGCGCTTCCCCCCGTCGGTGGTTTTGAGGATTGTCCCCCCCGACCCGACGGACCAGCCGGACTGAGCTGAGCGAAAATGGAGCCCCAATAACGTCGCTTCGGTATGCGAGGCTTGCACCGCGGTGGAAAGAGGAGATTCAGCGGCCCATGTCGAAGAAAGCCAGCAGCAGGCGACGAAGGGCAGCACAGCCCAATAGCGACCCATGGTCGTCATTGGTTTGTATCGGCGTCTGGCCGGTTGGATTTGAAGTAGCTCGGATCGGGCATCCCCTTGGCCTCGATCGTAAACGTGCCGGCTTCGACACTCAGCCATTTCTTCGGGGTGCAGCAGGTGCCGTCCGGCAAAACGTCCCATGATCCGCGACGCACGACCAGCGGCCCCGTGGCCAGGTCGTCGAAAAATTCTCCGCGGCGCCCGATACCGTAGATGTTCCTGCGAGGCACCCGCGCGACGATCTCGTTGTCGGTCCAGGACTCCACCTGAGCGGCGCTCCCGTTGAACAACACTTCCGTCCGAGAAACATTCGAGACGACGGTGTCCGCAGCTTCGCGTTCGTTGATCTCGAATTCCTCGCGCCGTTTGTAGGCCTGTTGATTGAACACGAGCTGTGAATGTTCCGCCGTCTTCAAGAAGCTTCCGAACCCCTTTCCCTTGATGGTAACGCGGTCGTCGAGCCCGCCGGACTTGGGTTCATACGATTCAATGGTCGGGGTCACCAGCGTGAATTCCCCCGCCGCAATCGCCATGGTGGTTTTTTCGGCGCAGCAGGTGCCGTCGGGATTGGGTTTCGACGCTCCTCGATAAATCACGACCGGACCGCTCTTGGCGCTGAACGGCACCCAGACGTCGATCCGCTCGTCCTGCCAGCGGTAGATGACGGCCGGAACGCCGCCGATTTCGACTCGATTCTCACCCGTATTGAAATCCGTGAAGGCAAATTGCGTTGCGCCGCTTTCCGAATACAATCCGAAATGTTCGCCTTTTATCTTCAACAGGGTCCCGATGGGAGCCGCCCGGGGTACGAGTTCCTTGGCGGCAGGTACATGCACCGCAAACTGCCCGACGCTCCGTTCGCGCCCGGCATACTTCACGACGATCGGTCCCGACTCGGCATCAAGCGGCACGTGGGCGACGATCGTCGTATCCTCCCACTTTGCGATCGGGGCCAAATGTCCGCCGATCGACAGCCAATCATCGGCGCCCTTGGCGGAACCGAAGCCCTGACTGAACAGCACGATTTTCGTGCCGACCGGTCCGCTCGACGGATCGACGCGCACCGTCGGGATCAGCTTCAAGGGAACGGCGTTGCTGACGACATGTTTCACCGGGGCGCAGCAGGACCCGTCCGGCAGCGGATCGGAGGAGGCCAGTCGGACGATCACGTCGCCCGAGGTCGCATTTGCCGGAATCTGCACTTCGATTCGATCGTCTTTCCAGCGGCGGGGCCGGACTACTAATCCACCCACCACCACTTCATTGACCCCGAACATCGTATTGGGATCACGAGGACCCGCCGTCAGGCCGAAGTGTTCGCCACGAACCTCGATCGTCTGGCCCGGCTCAAGTTCCTGAGGCGCGATCGAATGAATCTTCGGCAGGACCACCGTGAACGTCCCGGCCGGCACCGTCTTCTTCCCAATCGAGACGACGACAGGCCCGGTCTTTGCCCCGGAAGGCACCTTGACCTCGATCATGTCGGGATCCCACCGCTGAATAAGCGCGGGCACCCCACCGAACGCGACTCTATTGACATAGGTGGATTTGAATTGCCCCAGTCCCTTGCCGAGGATCGTCACCGTGGCGCCGGGCACTCCGGTTCCAGGTTGGAGCGTGAGGCCCGGTGTTCCGGCTGAAGCCGAGGGCGACCACGCTATACAGGACACAACCAGAGCCGTAGATAGTATCCAGTTCTTCATGCGATATGGGCCTCCCATTGCAATGAACCAGCTACGCACAGGAGCCCTGCGTGGCACGAAAACCCCACGCACGAGTACGGGGAGACGAAACGGGGGTATGACGTGAAGCGAGGGACAAAACGACTATAACAACCTGATTTTTCAGGTGTCAAGCCTCGGAACGCATCACCGGATTTGGTTGAAAAATAGATATCGAGGGACTCAAACCACGGCGAGAATGAGTTCGACCTCGACTGCTGCCCCTCGAGGGAGTTCAGCCGCCCCTACCGCCACGCGGGCATGGCGGCCGGCTTCACCGAAGATCGCCACGAGAAGATCCGATGCGCCGTTAAGCACTTGCGGTTGGTCGGTAAAACCCTCGGCCGAAGCCACGTAACCGACGACTTTCACGACGCGAGCGATCCGGTCCAAACTACCCAACTCCTGTTTTGCGATCGCCAACGCGTTCAGGAGCGACATTCTTGCCGCCTCCACCCCCTGATTCACCGTGAGCTCGCGCCCGACTTTACCACTGAAGGCTAGTTTGCCCTCCTTCATCGGCAGCACACCGGACAAGAACAGCAACTCTCCTGCTCGCACCGCCGGCACATAAGTCGCAACCGGTGCGGGGGCCTGGGGCAGTTCCAATCCGAGCTCTTTTACTCGTGCTTCGTACGACATACTCTTTGCCGCTGACATGGTGACGGGAACCAGGCTGACAAGCCGAGCTCTGTCCGTCAACTCCTTCGCTTCACGTCTTCTTCCCTCGCATCACGCTTCACGAACGACGCTTCACGCTTCACGTCTTCTCCCTACGCTTCACGCTTCACGAACCACGCTTCACGCATTCTATCCCGCTTGCAGGGCATCGAGGAAACTCTCCCCGATCGGCAACGGCTCCCCTTGCAGAGCTTCAACGATGGTTTGCCCGAGATCGACCGGACTCGTCCTGGTCCCGAGATTCACGCCTTGCGCGAGCCGGGGTCCCGTTACGATCAGCGGAACGTACTCCCTCGTCGGCGTTCCGTCCTTCATCACGGTATCCCGTCCATGATCTCCGGTCAGCACGCAGAGATCCCCCGGCCGTAAGGCTTCGAGGAGGCCGGAAAGCTTTCGGTCGAATTCGCCCAGCGACGCGGCCGCATCCTGCGGCACGCAAGCCAACACATCGAGACCGGCGTAGATAAGTCCGCGCGGCACCTTGGAGAACATCCCCATCACTTCGTCGAATACCGCTCGCCAACCATAAAGGGCAACCGACCTCGTCAGCCCCTTCCCGCTGAAAAGATCGCCGATTTTTCCGACGCCGACGAGGATCTGACCGGCTCTGTTAAGAATTTCCAGCATCGTCTGAGTCGGCGGTTCGACGCAAAAATCCCTGCGGCCGGTCCCCCATCGCAACCCGTCGCCCGAGCCCTCCATTGGATGGGCGACGACCCGTCGAATCGCCCACTTGTCCTTCAATCGTTTGCGGGCTTCACGGCAAAGTTGATAGAGCGCATCTCGTTCTACCGCGCTCTCATGAGCAGCGACATGGCAACTTCCGGACGACTCCATCCAGACGATCGGAACCCTCGAGGATAAATGTTGAGTGCCGAATTCCTTTAGAACAGCCCCGGCCGAACTTCGCCTCCCGCCGAGAGGCTTCCTGCCGAACACCTGCTCGACTTCATGGAGCATATCCGGCGAAAGGGAACCTTCCTTCGGCCCTGTACCTCCGTCGGCGACACATCCGGCCAGTTCCCAATGCCCCGCAAGAGAATCGCACACCCGCGAACGAAACCCCAACCGTCCGAACGATCCGATCGGCTGCGCCATCGTGCGGAGTCCCTTGATGTCCGCGACATGGCCGAGCCCCAGAGATTCAAGACTGGGAAGATCGAGACCGCCGGCGGCCTCGGCAAGATGCGACAGCGTATGGCAGCCGGCGTCTCCGTAGTCGGCCGCATCGGGCAATGCTCCGGCACCCCAGCCGTCTATCACCAGTAGAATGACACGCTTGATCATGAGCCGCACTATAGCAGAAGCCGGGAGAACAGGCATCCTTCGCACGAGCCTGTCCCCCCTTTTTCATCCCGAGGTCCAAGTTTCAGGTTTCACGTAGGAAGGAGGAAGTTTCAGGTTTCAGGTTTCAGGTTCTATGTTTCATGTGGTCCGGACTAACCCCAATCCGAAAATAATTTCGGCCTTGAGAGGTCGTGCTGCGGGTCCTGTCGCGGCGAACAGCCCCACCGTGCAGGAACACGGGGGCGCCCCGTTGATCTCCCCTGCTCGCGCGATGCGCACGCAAGAGCACTGGAGGATGTTATCCCGTCGCCAAGATCGATGAAACGGGCTCCGGGTCGAACAAGTTCTGTTTGGCG
>JBBILH010000132.1:0-6150 GCA_037445005.1 Nitrospira sp. | reverse complement strand
ACTGGAGGATGTTATCCCGTCGCCAAGATCGATGAAATGGGCTCCGGGTCGAACGAGTTCTGTTTGGCGGTGCTCATCGCATGCGCGCACTCGGAGATCAATCGGGTCAACCCCGAAAGGGGCCGAGGACAGAAGCCATGGCGCCCCGTTCGCCACGCCACCCGCTGAGATTTCTCCTCAGCATGACGAAATTATTTTCGGATTGAGGTTAACTCTTTAATCCTGAAACTTGTAACTTGATACCTCCTCGACGAAACCTGAAACCGACGACCGATACGCTTCACGAACGACGCTTCACTCATTTCTGCCGCGCTTGCAGTAGATGCGGTCATGAATAATGCGCGCTGGAGGCCATCAGTCGCGCAACGCGGCCCGCCACTGGGCCAGAATCGTGAGGCTCGCGCTGGTACCGATCCGATCGGCGCCTGCTTCGAGCATCGCCTTGGCGGAAGCCCAGTCTCTAATGCCTCCCGACGCTTTCACTTTGGCGCGACCCGCGACGGCCTTTTTCAGCAAACGGACGTCGGCCGCAGTGGCTCCCCCCGCGCCGAAGCCTGTCGAGGTCTTCACGTAATCCGCGCCGGCCTCTACCACGAGCCGGCACGCGGTCTCCTTCTCTTGGTCAGTCAGGTAACAGGTTTCCAGAATGACTTTATGTTCGGCGCTCGGCGTCGCATTCACCACTTCGGCGATATCCTGCCGCACCGCCTCCCAATCGCCGGACTTGAGGCGGCTGACATTCATGACCATATCCAACACCGTCGCGCCCCGCCGGACGCCGTCGGCCGCTTCGGCAACCTTGACCGCCGTGGTATGGCCGCCCAGCGGAAACCCGACGGGAACACCAACGCGAATCGGCGCGCCGGCCACGGCGGCGACCGCCTCCTCCGCATAGCAAGGCGGCACGAAGATGACCGTGATGCCTTGTTCCCTGGCTTCCCGACAGAGGCGAAGCACATCGGTTCTCGTCGCCTCGGGCCGCAGCACCGTATGATCAAGCAAAGCCGGCAAGTTCCAAGAGTCCGCATTTGGCATTGTGTTCTCTGCCTTTCCTCCGGTGATCGACAATGATTGAGACCGTCAGGCGTCAAACGGACGAGAATGCCTGGGCGGTGAGTGTTTCTCCGCCGAATATCGATTCACGAATGACGCCTCATGTCCTGGGATGCGCGACACGCCTGAAGGGGCGTTTCTGGTATTTTTCCACCGCCTCATTATGTTCCGTCAGGGTCGCGGAGAAATGGTGAGTTCCGTCGTTGCGGGAGACAAAATAGAGCGCGCGGGAACCGGAGGGATAGAGCGCCGCCCTGATGGCCTCGATTCCCGGATTGGCGATCGGACCGGGAGGCAGCCCGACGACGCGATAGGTGTTGTACGGGCTTGGGCTCGACAAGTCCTTCTTATGAATATTCCCGTCGAAATTCGGCAACCCATAGATTACGGTCGGATCGCTCTGCAGCGGAATGCGCTTCCTCAGGCGATTGTGAAAGACGGCTGATATCTCCGGGCGTTCGCCTCCCGACCCCGTTTCTTTTTCAATCACGGAAGCCAGCGTCAGCACCTCATGCTCGGTCATATTGAGCTCTCGCGCCCGGGCTTTGAGTTCGGCCCCCATGACCGCCTTGAGATGGTCCACCATGGCGGCGATGACGTCCTTGGCTCTCACGCCGCGGGGGAATTTATAGGTGTCGGGGTAAAGATAGCCTTCGAGCGTCTTGGCCGCGATCCCCAGGGAGTCGATGAACGTCCGGTCTTGCGACAATCGGAGAAACTCGGCGCGATCGATGCCGTGCTGCATAAGGAGGTCGGCGATCTGGACGATGGTCAGCCCTTCCGGAATCGTCACCGAATGGAGCACGACCTGACCGTTCATTAGTCTCGTAAGAATATCGGCCGGGAGCATGCCGGGATTCAGTTCGTACTCTCCCGCATGAATCTTTCTGTCGGCGGATTGCGAGCGCCCGAGAAGTATGAAGGCCGACCGGCTCCGAATCAGTCCCTCCCGTTCGAGAATCGACGCAACCTGCTGGAAAGTCGATCCGTCTGGAATCAGAACGATCTTCGAGGCAGCCTGTTCATGGGCGGGAACTTTCGGGCCTTCAGCCCACTTGATGGCCAGATAGCCGGCGACGGCGGTCAGCGCCGCCAGGATCATCAGTATGGGGAGGAGGGTCCGAAGCTTCATGATTGAATTCTACCGGTGGTTCCGCTGTCCGAACGGAATCCGAGCCGTCGCGCCCCTGCCGAGTTTCAAGGCTCGCCAGATAGCTTTGAAGAAGAATCGCCGCGGCAATCCGATCAACGGCCCCTTTGCGCTTCTTTCTACTTACATCGGCGGCAATCAATAAATCTTCAGCCGCCTTGGTCGTCATCCGCTCGTCCCACCGAACGACGGGTACCGGAACACCCGCCTCCAGGGCGGTCGTAAACGCCTGCATGGCCTGAACCGCCGGTCCTTCACCCCCGTCAAGCCGAAGCGGCAAACCCAGCAGGACCAGCGCAACTTCATGCCGCTCGATCAGGGAGACGATGTGGGCGATGTCTTGACCGAGCGAGCGCCGCTCAAAGGTTTCAAGCGGTTGGGCGGTCCACCTCAACTCATCGCTCAACGCGACGCCGACCCGCTTCGTCCCATAGTCCAGCGCGAGAATGCGTGAGCGTGGCATCATCTTACCGCTGCCGGGCACTTTCGACCAGGCCAAAGACCTTTTCCAGCGCGACGTCCAACTTGGCCGGATCCTTGCCGCCCGCCTGGGCCATCTCCGGACGTCCCCCTCCGGTTCCGCCGACTTCGGTCGCCATCATTTTGATCAACTCTCCCGCTTTGATCTTGGCGGTCAGGTCCTTCGTGACGACTACAAGCAGCGAGACCTTTCCGTCCTCGGACGCCGCTCCCAAAGCCACCACCCCGGTCTTGAGTTTATCCCGTATCTGATCGGCCAATGCCCTCATCCCGTTCATGTCGAGACCGTCGGCCCGCTGGACATGCACCGTCACGCCCGCTATCGTCCTGACGGTGGACGTCGCAGCCGTTCCGCTGGCCATCTTGAGTTTCAGTTCTTCAAGTTCCCGTTCCCTGTCCTTCAACTGTCCCAGCACCTTCCTGGTTCGCGATACCAGCTCGGAGGGGCCGACCTTCAGCAGCTCGGACAACTCCCGGACCTCCGTCTCCAGCTTCTTCAGCGATGCCACGGCGCCGCTTCCCGTCTGGGCTTCGATGCGCCTGACGCCTGCCGCCACGCCGGTTTCGGACACGATGCGGAACAAGCCGATCTCCCCCGTATGCCGGCAATGGGTCCCCCCGCAGAGTTCCTTGCTGAAGGACTCCACCGTCACGACGCGCACTTGCTCGCCGTACTTGTCCCCGAAAAAAGCCAGGGCTCCCTTCGCCACCGCGTCCTGAATGCTCATGACTTCGGTATTCACCGTTTCGTTTTTCCGCACCTCATGGTTCACCAGGGACTCGACCTCGTCGATGTCGCGCGACGAGAGCGGTCTGAAATGCGCGAAGTCGAATCGTAAGCGGTTCGGACCGACCAGCGAGCCGTATTGCTTGACATGCGGCCCCAGCAGATCGCGCAACGCCGCATGGACCAAGTGGGTGGCGGTGTGGTTTCTCGCCGCGTCTTGCCTGGTCGCGCCGTTTACGGCCAGACGAAGCTGCTCGCCTTCCCTGATGCGGCCTTTCACGACTTTTCCTTTATGAAGGATCAGCGTGGGAACGGGCCTCGTCGTCTCCTTAATCTCGAGCCGGCCTTCCGCTCCGGACAAGATCCCTTGGTCGCCCACTTGCCCGCCGCCTTCGGCATAGAACGGCGTAACGTCGACCACGACTTCGACTTCCTCTCCTTCGACCGCCTCTTTCACGAGACGATCTCCTTTGAGAATCGCCTGCACCACGCTTTCGGACTCCAGCCGGTCGTACCCGATGAATGTCGTGGCGCCGAGGCGCTTAGCCAGCTCGCCCACGGCCGGCCTTGCCGTCTCCTGTTCAAACCCTCCGGTCTTACGGGCGCGATTTCTCTGCTCTTCTATCGCGGCATCGAACCCCTGTTCATCGACCGTCAAGCCCTGTTCGCGACAGGCTTCGCCGATCAGGTCCATGGGGAACCCGTACGTGTCGTACAGTTTGAACACATCGGCTCCGGGAAGCATCTTGAGACCCGCAGCCTTGGCTTTGGCCACCATGTCGTTGAGAATCGGCAACCCTTGGTCGAGGGTGGCGATGAACCGCTCTTCTTCTCCCCTGGTCGCCTCCGCCACCGTTCCCGCCGCGGCTTTGATCTCGGAGTAAGAGTCGCCCATCTGCTCGATCACGGTCGCGCTGAGCTCATGCAAGAACGGCTCGACGATGCCCAGCAGGCGTCCATGCCTGGCGGCGCGGCGCAGGATCCGTCTGAGCACGTAACCGCGCCCTTCGTTGGACGGCAGCACGCCGTCGGTCATGAGAAAGGTGACGGCGCGCAAATGGTCGGCCACGACTCGGATCGACCGGTCCGACTGGTCGGACTTCCCGTACGCCGTGCCCGCGCGACGCGCGATCGCCTCCAGCAGGGGAGTGAACAGATCGCTGTCATAGTTGCTGTACACGCCTTGCGCGACCGCCGCCAGCCGTTCCAGTCCCATGCCGGTATCGATGCTCGGCTTCGGCAAGGGGTGCAGCGTCCCCGACGCATCGCGGTTGAACTGCATGAAGACCAGGTTCCAGATTTCGATCACCCGGTCGCCTTCGCCGTTGGGTCGATCATCGCCCGGGACGCCAGGCCCTTGATCGAAATGAATTTCGGAGCAAGGGCCGCAGGGGCCGGTATCCGCCATCTGCCAGAAGTTGTCTTTTTCGCCGCACCGCACGATCCGTAACGGCGACACGCCGATATTCTTCCACAGGCGATCGGCTTCGTCGTCCTCCCGAAAAATCGTGACCCACAGCCTGGACTTGTCGAGACCGACCGTGTGCGTCAGAAATTCCCAGCCGAACCTGATCGCATCCTCCTTGAAGTAATCCCCGAAGGAAAAGTTTCCGAGCATCTCAAAAAACGTATGGTGACGCCTCGTATAGCCGACATTCTCCAGATCGTTGTGCTTTCCTCCAGCGCGCAGGCACTTCTGCACGGTGACGGCGCGTTTGTAGGACCTGGTTTCCTCCCCCAGAAAGACGCGCTTGAATTGATTCATTCCCGCGTTGGTGAACAAAAGCGTGGGGTCGGCTTGAGGAATCAAGGGCGAACTGGGCACCATCTGGTGGCCGTGCTGCTCGAAATACCTGATGAATCCCTGCCTGAGATCTTTCGCGGTTTTGCTCATGTGTGCGATCCCTCAGCGGCGCGACGCTCCTCTATAATACGTTCGATGGTCTCTTCCTCGAAACCCCACTGACGTAGGAGTCGAACCGCCTGCGAACACGAAAGCGACCGACGCCGGCGCTCCCGCATGGCCAACGCTCTCCTGGCCCACATATCCTGATCGACGTTTCCCAACGCGCGCCCCACAATCGCATCGATCAGCGACGCATCGAGCCCCTTTTCGGAGAGTTCGACCTTGAGTCGCTCCCGCCCTACCGGCTGACGGGCAAGCCGGGTTTCCAGCCAGCGTTCACCATAGGCGCGATCATTGAGGTAGCGGAGCTCCGACAGTCGGTCGACCGTCTGCCTGGCTTGGAGTGGTGTCGCCCCTTTGCGCTGCAAGAACCGCTCGACCTGGGCTGCGGTGCGATTCAGGCGCGCCAGGTACCGGACCGCGATCTGAAGCCACCGGTCCCGTGCAGACGAAGCTGGTTCGGTCACGCGTGTGCCCACGCGAACGCTCACGTCCGATCAGACGCCGACCTTGTGCGGGCGCCGTTCTTCAACCCGCTTCTCCTCTTTCGGCGGAGGCGCCGCGGTCTTCTCCCCGGCGCGCCCCGGCACACCGGCCGACTCGCGCAGCTTGCCTTCGATCTCACGCGCCAACGGCTGGTTGGCGAGGAGAAAATCCCGCACGGCATCGCGTCCCTGTCCCAAGCGCTCCCCCCGATAGGAATACCAGGCGCCCGATTTCTCGAGCACCTTCTTGTCGACGCCGAGATCGACCAATTCCCCGGCCTTCGAAATGCCCTGCGCGAACATGATGTCGAACTCCGCCTGCTTGAACGGCGGCGCCATCTTGTTCTTC
>JBBILH010000131.1:0-6393 GCA_037445005.1 Nitrospira sp. | reverse complement strand
CCTGACGCCTGACGGCATTATTGTAGTTCAGGCACATACTTGCCCATAAGCGCGCGCAGCGGCGACAGCTCGGAGTGCTTGGTCAGATTGCGTCTTACATATCCGAGCGTTCGCGGGATGTCGGACAGGAATTTGGGGTTGCCTTTGACGCGGTCGATGTAGACGAATCGGCCCGCAGCCTTGAGATTGCGTTGGATGCTGGTAAGGTCGAAGAGACGGCGATACTCGTCGCGGCCGGGAAGCGTCTGGTTGCGGGCCTTCATCCCTTGGAGAAAGCGATCGATCAACCGGTCGATCAGCCCTTCGTCCAACGCGATATAGGCATCCCGAAGCAACGAGGCCAGGTCATATGTGGCGGGCCCCAGCAATGCATCCTGAAAATCGATGACGCCCAGACGATCGCCGTCGACCATGAGATTGCGCGAATGGTAATCGCGATGAACGAACATCCGCGGTTGCCCGGCCAGCAGCTCGGCGATCTTCTGAAACTCCTGTCGCATCGGAGTGTAATCCTCCGAGCACATGGGCTTGTTTCGCCGCGCCACGATGCCGTATTCGATGAAATGGTCGAATTCCCACATCAACAGCGGCACGTCGAAACTCCGGTGAAACGCCACGCAGCCTTGGTCGGCCTGCGACGTCGCCCGAGCCTGCATCTGCGCCAAGACGTCGACGGCCTGGTTGTAGCGCCGTTCCAATTCGTCCGGCGCCGCACGGGCGCAGGCCTCGGAGAGCGTGAGGTCGCCGAAATCTTCCAGGTAAAGCAGGCCGGCCGATTGATCATAATAATGAAGATTCGGGACGGATACGCCGGCTTTCGCCAGGTGAGCGCGCACGTTGAGGAAGGGAAGTTCGGCGATGGCATGGCCCGCCCCGCTGACGGCTTCTTCGGACTGTTTGAAGGCCTCCGGTTCGGCCAACTGCATCAGGATCACCGAGCGCGGAGAGGGCTCCGTGAGTTCAAGACGGAAATACCGTCGGTTTGAGGCATCGCCCGCCAGAGGCGAGAGTGTTTTGAGGGTCGCCTTGAACGGCAGCTTGTTCTGAACCGTCCGGGCGACCAGGGTTTGATCGGGAGGCGCAAGCGGTTGTTTCGGGGCGGCCGGACCGGTCGTCGTCATATGGGGCGCATTATACATGAACGATCGCGCGCTACGAACAGCCATCGTCTGCCTCCCACATCATGACTTCGCAAATCGATCCCAGCCGATCGCCCCCGCGATGGCGCCGGCCGTATCCGCCGCCCAATCCAGCCAACTGGCTTCGCGGGTGGGAACGAAGGATTGATGGAATTCGTCGGAGAGGCCGTAGAGTGACGCCGCACCGATCGCTAAGATCAGCGCCTGTTTCAGGGCCGCCGGCCCGGCGGCCCACCGGAACGCCCGGCAGCAGAGCGCGCCCAGAATGCCGTACTCCACGAGATGCAGCACCTTGTCGCTGACTTGCCGGATCAGCAGCTCGGGCAGCTCATCTTCCGGATGGGAGAGCGACGAAAAATGAAAGATGGCGGCGGCGTACACGACGACCGGCCCCCAATACCATAGTGCGCGCGCGAGTGAACGTTTCTCCTTAGGCTCTGCCGTTTTCATTTGCCTCCGTTCATTGCAAGGGTCCCACCCCTATGACATACTCGACCGAGGATCGCAATTTCCGAAGGCCCGCATGATTTCAGGGCGGTTCATGACGAAACCGCCCGAACAGCGGATCTCATATTCGTGAAGCGTGTTTCATCATCGGATTCAGACGCTTCACGAACGGCGAGCGACGAAAACGGTCGCAGCGGCGTATCGGCGGTCGCAGTAGATGCGTTCATGAATAATGCGGGATAGTACAGGCCCATGAAAACGGCGCGCGTCTGTTTCCTCTGGCATATGCACCAGCCGTACTACACGGATCCCGTGACGGCCTCCGCCAGCATGCCGTGGGTACGCCTGCACGCGACCAAGGCCTATTTCGACATGGCTCATCTGCTGGAACGATTCCCTCAGGTGAAGGCCACGTTCAACTTCACCCCGTCGTTACTATTGCAATTACGGGAAGTCGGCGACGGCGCCGTTCGAGACTTGTTCCTCGACCACGCCCAACGACCGGCGGAAGAACTTCGGCCGGAGGAGAAGGCTTTTCTCATTCGTCACTACTTCTCGGCGAACTGGGCGACGATGGTCCGGCCCTACCCTCGCTATCATGAACTGCTGGTCAAGCGCGGCATGGACGCCTCGGCGGACGTGCTCCAACGTGTCGCTCGGCAATTCACGACTCAAGATTTCCGCGATCTGCAGACGTGGTTCAATTTGGCCTGGTTCGGCTACGGGTCTGTCCAGCGCTATCCGCGTCTGGCCGCCCTCCGGGTCAAGAATAGAGGATTTACCGAGGAAGACAAGCAGGACGTGCTGGCTCTCCAGCGCCGGGTCGTCCAGGACATCGTCCCGATGTACCGACGTCTCATGGACCGGGGTCAGGTCGAACTCACGACGACGCCGTTTTACCACCCGATTTTGCCGCTGGTGATCGACACGGAAAACACGCGTCGGGCGAGACCGGACTTACCTCTGCCGGCCAGATTTTTCGCGCCTGAGGACGCCGAGGCACAGCTGAGACGAGCCGTCGAGTATCACCAGGCGACGTTCGGGGTGCCGCCCGCCGGCCTGTGGCCGTCCGAGGGATCCGTGTGCCCTGAGCTGATTCCGATGCTCCCGAAGGTCGGGCTTCGCTGGCTCGCGACCGACGAAGGCATCCTGGCGCGCTCGCTCGACCCGCAACACTCCTGGAGCAGGCACCAGCACCTCTATCGACCCTATCGAGTCGGCGCAGACGGTCAATCCGTCGCGATCGTCTTTCGGGACCGCGAGATCTCGGACAACTTCGGCTTCGTCTACCACAAGACGACCCCGGACATGGCGGCGGATGATGTGTTGCGGCGCATTCGTTCGATTGCCTTCGACACGCCGCAGGACGAGGTGCTGATAGCCATCGTGCTGGACGGTGAAAATCCCTGGGAACACTACCACGAGGGAGGCGAGCAATTTCTGTCGCGCCTTTACGACGCTTTCACGAATGGAGTCCTCAATCACGAGGGATCGCTGAGAATCGAAACGGCGACGGTATCGGAGGCTTTGGCCGCCGTGCCGCCGGTCGACGCCCTCCCGCAACTGCATTCGGGCTCTTGGATCAACCAGGACTTCAAGATTTGGATCGGGCACCGGGAAGACAACCGCGGATGGGATCTCCTCAACCACACAAGAGCGCGCCTGGTCGAACTGAGTCCCGCGCTCCCGCCCGACCGCGCCATGGCCGCCTGGAACGAACTCTATGCCGCGGAGGGCAGCGACTGGTTCTGGTGGTACGGAGACGATTTCGACACCGCGTACAAGGAAGAATTCGACCGGTTGTTCCGAACCCACCTACGCAACGTCTGGACTCTCGCCGGCGCGGCGCCTCCCGACGTGCTCAACGAGCCGATTTGCGAAATCCGCGCGGCATCGGTCAGTGATCTCGTTACCCAGCCCTTGTCGTTCCTGACGCCCTCACTCGACGGCGTCGTCACGGATTTCTTCGAGTGGCGGGGAGCGGGGACGATCAACCCTCGTCCCCCGTTGGGCGCAATGTGGAAATCCGAGGGACTCTTCACGGCCATTTACTTCGCCTGGGACCTCGACCATCTGTTCATACGGCTCGATCCGGACGAGCAGTCCCAGGGCCGAGAAGACGACTTGCGCGTCGAGCTGCATCTCCAGGCGTCGGCCGGGGCCTATCGTCTCTCGTTTCCCCTCGGCGCCTCCACCGCGACGGAATACCAGTTGGCGGAACGAACCTCCGATGGGCAGTGGCAAGCGCTCGGCCCGTCTCGCCTCATCTGCCGGCGCCATATCCTGGAATTGGGGCTCCCGTTCAAGAACATTGCCGTCGAAGCCGGCCAGACGGTGAATCTGAGCTTAGTTGTGCTCGAACACGGACTGGAAATCGCCCGCTATCCGCATCATCAGCCGGCCGCACTCACGATTCCCGGACCGGATTTCGAAGCGACGATGTGGCGAGTGTGAGCGACGCGGAGCGTCGAATGTTGAATGATGAATGGTCAATGTTAAATTGTTCGGCCATATGCAATATGACTCTTCGGGAACTTGCGTGGGTCACGGGACTCGAGTGTGGGCATGGGGCCGGCGCTGCCGCGCTTCCCGGAGCGACCCTTCCGGACGGCTCCGGGTGGAACCCTTCTGGAATTCCCGTGGCCAGGCTCGCGGGCGAGCCTGGTGCCGTGGTCAGTTCCAGCTTTCCTTCCCGGACCAGTCTCGGTGGGACCACGCTCCTTCCAGCAAGTCAGCGCTGGCCCCATGCCCATTCAGTCGTGACCCACACGAAAGCCGGAAGAGCCTTCAACATTGAACATTCGCCATTTACCCTTCAACATTGTATGGAGTAGGCATGCCTGATTTACGACGCGATCCGATCGTAGGCCGGTGGGTCATCATCTCGACGGAGCGAAACGGCAGGCCCCACGACTTCGCGCAAATGCAGTCGCCCAGGCCGTTGGCAACATCGCTCTGCCCGTTCTGTCCCGGGCAGGAGCGCCTGACACCGAAAGAGATCATGGCTTATCGGCCGCAACCCTCCGATCCTAATAGTCCCAATTGGACCGTGCGCGTCGTGCCCAACAAGTTTCCCGCTCTCCAGGTCGAAGGTGAGCTCGGACGCGAAGGGCTCGGCCTCTATGACCGGATGAACGGGATCGGAGCCCATGAGGTGATCATCGAGACCCCGAACCACAAAGACAGCCTCGGAGACATGCCGACGAAACGGATCGAAGACGTGCTCTGGGCCTATCGCGATCGGATCATCGATCTGAAGAAAGATCTCCGGTTCCGCTATATTCTTATCTTCAAGAACCACGGGGCATCGGCCGGCGCCACGTTGGAGCACAGCCATTCTCAATTAATCGCCCTGCCGGTGCTGCCGACCAGCGTCCTGGAGGAAATCGACGGATGCCGCGCGCATTACCAGCAGAAGGAACGCTGCATCTATTGCGACATCCTGCGGCAGGATCTTTCCGATGGCGACCGGGTCGTCGCGGAAAATCCGGAGTTCGTCTGTCTCACGCCGTTTGCGCCCCGCTTCCCGTTCGAAATGTGGATCTTGCCGAAACGCCACGCAGGCTATTTCGAAGAAGGCCACAAGCAGCAGTTCGAATTCTTGGCGCCGATCCTCTCGGAATCATTGCGGCGCATGGACAGGGTTCTCTCCAAACCCGCCTACAACTTCGTTCTTCACAGCTCACCGCTGCATGAAAAAACCGGAGATTTCTATCACTGGCACATCGAAATTATTCCCAAGCTGACGCAGGTGGCCGGCTTCGAATGGGGCACCGGCTTCTACATCAATCCCGTCTCGCCGGAGGAAGCGGCGAAGTTCCTGAGGGAAGCCCAACTCTAAGCCCGAGTCCCTCTCCTCTCGCCCCTTGCCCCCAGCCTCATGCCGGGCATATGATGCCGCCATGCAAGTTCAACTCAGCCATCCCGCCCGCACCGTCGAAGTCAAAGGCCCCAAGAAGGTTAAGGACCTGCTCAAAGAGCTGCAGCTTATCGTCGAAGCGCACCTGGTGATTCGCGGCGACGAACTCGTAACCGAAGACGAGATGCTGTACGACAAAGATCGAATTGAGATTCGGCCGGTGATTTCAGGAGGCTCCACGGGGCCTCAGGCACGAGGTCCGAGGCGCGTGGCAAGGGGTACGAGAGAGATGTCCCCGCCTAGTGCCTCTAGCCCCTCTCCTCTGGCCTAGGATTGTTCTATGAACTGCACCAAGTGTAAGACCAAAGCCGCGATCAAGATTCCCCGGCATCATGCCGCCTTCTGCAAGAGTTGTTTCAACACCTTCGTCCACGACCAGGTAACCCGCGCGATCAAGTCGGAGAAGATGTTCAAGGAAACCGACCGCATTCTTGTGGCCGTCTCAGGGGGGAAGGATAGTTTAGCGCTGTGGGACATTCTGTTGAAGCTGGGCTATCAGGCCGATGCGCTCTACGTGAATCTCGGCATCGGAGGTTATTCGGAACGATCTCAGGACAAAGTGCGCCGTTTCGCTGAAACCGTCGCCTCACCACAAGGAGCCACGCTCCACACCCATACGGTGGAACAGGAGGAAGGGGCCGGTATCCGGGAACTGTCGATGCTCGTCCATCGCCCGACGTGTTCGACGTGCGGAACCATTAAACGATATCAATTCAATCGGGCTGCGATCGAGCACAAATACGACGTGATGGCGACCGGCCACAACCTGGACGACGAAGCAGCCCGCCTCCTCGGCAACGTCCTCCACTGGCAGGAAGAGTATTTGGACAAACAGGGCCCGTCGCTCCCCGCTTCCCTGGAAGGATTCGCCAAGAAGGTAAAGCCGCT
>JBBILH010000130.1:0-6407 GCA_037445005.1 Nitrospira sp. | reverse complement strand
GACGGACCATTCCTCCGAATTCTTCAAACGACTGTGCCGAGCGAGCTGAAAGGAATTCTCCATGAGCCCCTTGAATGCAGCAAGACATGAACGAATCATCGATGTCGGTCCAGCCGGATTTCACCCTCCGTCGGCGATGGAATTGGGGGTGACACATCCTGACTCTGGGTTCGGGTTGTGCTATGGCCGGCACGCACCGGCAGATGAGGTCATCGCCGAAGCGGCGCGGCAACTGTATTCGCGAAAGAATCCCACGATCTTTCCGGGCCCGTTGTACCTCTGGGCCTGGAATCCCGACTGGATCGCCAAGGGACAGGCCCTGTTGCGGCTCGCCGCCGAAATTCCGAACGTGATGATCATTCCGATGCCGGACTATCGGCCGAAGTATCCCAAGATCGATCCGGAGGAAGGGATCAACCCCAATCATCCGAACCTCACGATCTGGCACAACAAGATCGAGGTCGCCCTATTCATCGGGATTCATTGCCATTATGCCAACCTGGCCCTACGCATGGTGCGAGCCGGAACAAACTGCCTCACGATCGCCTTCTGCCACGACATTCATGAAGACGCGATGCTCAGCGTCCAGGATCTCGATGTGACTTATATGAACCACGTCATCGAGATTTTCCGAGCCGCGCGCAAAGATCTGGGCGTTGAGATGCCGACAGACGGGAAGACCGTTCGATTGACCGGCACGCAGATGCGCGCCAACCACGGGCTGGAGTACGTGAATCCGTTTCCGGGAGCCTGAGTGGAGGGGATAGGCGAGCAAGGAGTGGAAAGAAAAGGAGCCGAAGGATGCCGGGACCGGAGAGCAACTCACTCGGGTCGCCACGCGGGGTCGAACGGTCCAGGAATGAGGATTGGGTCGCCCAGCTTATACGACTTCAGGACGCCCTGACGGTATGCCCTACGGATATGATTTCGCGCTGTGAGCTAGCGGCGTTGCTCGAAGCACTTGGGCAGCCAGAGGAAGCACTCGTCAATTGGAAAGCTGTCTTGAACACCGATCCCAACAGTCTCAAGGCACGGGAGGGAGTGGCGCGTTGTCACCAGCGGGTGGGACGGCCACTTCAATCCAGACTGTGAAGGAGAATGGTGATGCCGGCGATCTGGGGCACAGTCGACCGAGTCGATACCAGCACTAGCTGCGTGCAGGTGAAGGCCGCTCTGTCCGGACGAACGACCGTTCGCGTCCGCGCCCTCGTGACGGAACACACGCTGATCGTCCGAGGAATTGAGCGGATCGAGCTTTCGAACCTCTGTGAGGGGGATTTCGTGGAGATTGTGTATCGCCATGGGCGCGAAGGGGTCATGGAGGCCGAGACGATCTCTATCCGATCAGACGGCGCGGTATGGCTTTCCCAGAGCGCCACAGTGGAAGGTTCGTGCTCAGGCTTCGCGAGGAGTTGAGACGATCACCGTATCACAACATCACAACTGAGGAAGGAGTCCATGGCGACGAGACGGAAGGCAGCGGCGAAAACATCCAAACGAACCACAGTCGGCAAGAAGAAGAGGAAGGAGAAGAAGAAATAGCCCGTCGAGAGGAGGTGTTTCACGATGTCAGAACATGCCGATATCGTTGCGGTGCAATATCCAAGGGGCGCTACCGCTCTGGTGTGGGTTGATTTGGCCACCGGGCGGGTGATGACTAATCATGCCGGGTTGCAAGTGACGTTACGCCGAGGAGTGAAGGACTGGACCGGTCATGTCGTCCATCCGCGCGACGGGGCGGTCTTTCTCTCCGCCGTCTACGACCACTTTTTCCTCAGCGGATATCCTGTCCACTGGATTGGCGTCTCCGGGTTGAAAGGGGTCCAGAACACCTACCGTGTGTAGGATGAACGCGATCGATATGGCTCCCTTCACCGCATGGCTGCCTGCTCGTCCCAACCAAGACATGGATCTTATTATCAAGATCGTGGGGCCTGCCGCATCAGCTCTCGTGGAAGACTGGGCGGTTATCGCCCAATCACTCATCCGGAAAGGACTCTCAGTTACAACACAGGGTGACCGGGTCGATGGTGAGCGTGGCACGTTCGTTCTCACAATTCGTCTGGCCACGAAAACCTTCTATTCCCTTGGATCTGGATGCGATGTACTGGTCGATCTCACCAATATGAATCCGAAGTGTTCGCGTTTTGAGCTTCAACCTGGAAGCGTTCTGATATGGGAACCTTCGTCTGATTGTGATTATCGGACGCATTTCGTCCTCCCTCAAGGAGTGGTGACGTACCCGATTCCACTTAAGGAGCTGGCAGGCAAGCAGGGCGAGGGCTTTCACGGAAAAGCCCTCGTCGCATTAGGAGTACTGCTGCATCTGCTCGGTGTGTCGGAATCAACGCTCTGTCGCTGGACTCCTTCTCTTTCAGCACCTCGATCATTTACCGCCGGACACGATTATGCCCGCCAGTATATCGATAAGCGCGATGTCTATGCCCTTCCATCGCCCCCGGCAGACCCCCATCGTGGAATGCTCCTCAGTGCGGAGAAGGCGATCTTATTGGGCTATGTGGAGAGCGCCTGTGAAGATCGGAGCGCTTGCGTTACTGAACTGATAACCACACCCTGGCATTGGGTCACTCAACATCTCGACCGTGCTCAATCGATGGTGTCGGTGCTGGAAAGCGATTGGCATTCTGGTGTGCAGGCTTATCGAGGGCCACTGGGAAAGGTCATGGTGTTTTCCCGAGCAGGTGCTTCTGCAATCGACTCCTGCCTCAATGGTTTCAAGGCACCTCACGTCTTCGTCGCCGCAGATATCGCAGATGCGCTAAGACTGACGATCCTGGGACAGGATCTGATTCGTACCGGAGCTTGCGACGGAGTCGGGATTGTCGTTGAAGACGCCATTGCCCTTCGGCAGCAGACGGTGGAGATCAGTTCTTTGGTCGACATGATTCACCGACAACGCTCGGCCGACGGCTCTGCGTACGACGGAGGCCTTGCGCCATGCGAGCGAGATGGAGAGAGCGAAGCGGACGTAGGCTATGTCGCCTGGGGTGCGGCGCAGGGTGTAGTGCGGGACGCGGTAGGGCACTGTCGGAGTTTCGGCCTGCGTGTCGGAGGGTTTTATCCCAAACGGATCATGCCGTTTCAGCACCAGGCCATGGAGTCATTCGCAAAAACCGTGGGTCGTGTCGTCATCGTCGAATCGGGTCAGACACAGGGCTATTGGGATCGCCTGCGCGGCTCCTTCTCGTTCGATTATTCGATGCTGACGCCGCCGCCGGGTCAGTCGCTCACGCCGATGGATATTTTTCTCAGAGAAGGGTTGGGGGCCGAGTGACATCATATTGCATCAACGTCTTGGAAAGGAGTGATCGGAATGAAACCGTATGAAATGACACTGGGGCCGGAAGGATATCTACCGCCATCCGTCTCGGAACGAGGCGTCGTGGGCCCATCGAAGGGTGAGGGGCTCGTCATGGGGAAACGAGTCCCTGAACAGCAAGCCATCGACGAAGCGGCGCGTCGGCTGCTTCAGGCAAAGAATCCCACGATCTTCCCAGGACCGTTGGTGCTCTGGGCCTGGAACGAGCAGGCCGTCCGCGAGTCCGAGGTTGTACGGGCGTTGGCCGAAGCTGTTCCCGCCAAGCTCATCCCGATGGCCGATTATCGCCCGAAGTATCCGAAGATCATCCCGGAGCAAGAGATCAATCCAAACCACCCCAATCTGACTATTTGGAAAAACAAGATTGATGTCTGTCTCTTCGTCGGCGTCCACTGCCATCAATCCAATATCGCCCTGAAGATCATTCGGGGTGGAAGCGATTGTTTGACAATCGCCTTATGCACGTTCAGCGGAGACGATGAAGCCCACATCACGATCAGAGACTTAACGGTCGACACGATTCAGCGCATCGTGGATTCAGTGCACCGGCAGAAACGACAACGGCCTTCGTAAATATGCGAAGGTTCTGAGTAGTATCGACACTCATCCTACGAGGTCTTGCTATGCGACACGTTTTACTTATTGCAATGATCGGGGTGGCGACCGGGGTGGGCTCCTCCGCCTGGTCCTATGACGAAACGATCGTCAGAGATGGTGGACGAGTAGTTGGAACGGTCACGCTCGATGGCCAGGTCCCAAAACCAAAAGGATACAACCTGACCACGTTGCCGGACCCATTCTATTGTGGCCGCATTTCCGATGGTCAAGGCTGGCGCATCTTGCAGCCGTTCGATGTGGGATCGGCCGGAGAGTTTCGAGAGGTGGTTGTCTATCTCGAAGGGGTTGAGAAAGGCAAACCGTTTGATGAGACGGGCGCTCCGCAGATTGAAGCGAAGGACTGCCTCTTCCTCCCATTTACGACTGTGGTGCGGGATGACCAATCGGTAACGGTCGTCAATATGGACCCCGTCATGCACGATATTCAGGCCTATGAAACGTCGCATCTGGGCGCGCGGGTTCTGTTCAACGTGCCGCTGCCGATGAATCCCCAGCACCCCCGCAGCTTCAAGGATCGCAGCGATGCCGCGCTGTACCACAAACATATGGCCGGCGCCCCGACGATGCAACTGGTGAATCTCAGCAAAGGCCGGCGGATCTTCGTCATGCAATGCGGATTTCATGCGTACATGGAGAGTTGGGGAGTGGCGGTCACCAATCCATACTTCGCGAAGACGGACGACCAGGGGCGGTTCATCATCACGGATGTCCCACCGGGCACCTATAAGTTGGTTGTCTGGCACCCCTATATCCGAAGCACGATCGAGCAGACGGTCACCGTCAGTCCTAAGGCGACGGTCACGGCCAACCTCGTGGTTCCGGCCCCGACGGGACGGCTCTACGCAAACGAAGTATTGGAACATGACTACGTGCGGTATAGCGTGACGGAGGAACAGAAGAAAGAGATCGAGCCAATGGTCCACAAACAGAAGCACTAAAGAGCGGGCGGCGCGTTGGGGCGGAAAGCTGAGCGGAGGTTCGAACCTATTCACTCCTCAAGTCTTGTTTTAGGTAAGCAGGGGGCTTATTGTGAAAGACAACGAAACGCAGGCATGGCAGGCTTTGAAAATGACGTGCTACACGGTGCTGGTCATCGCACTGGTGATAACCGTCGCACATGTGATTTTTGGAGCTTGAGACGTAGGATGTCGTGGTCGGGCGAACATCTACTGGCAAGGGATTGAGGGAGCGGTTTGTATCAATCACTGGAGCGAGCGTTGAAAGATGTGCACAAGCAAACGCCTGATCCGAAAATTGTTATTGCGCTCGGTGATTGCGCCATCAATTGCGGAGTTTTCAAAGGGAGCTATGCGGTGACCGGGCCGGTTGAGCCCCACACATTCCGGTCGACATCCACATCCCTGGCTGTCCGCCGCGTCCAGCGGAAATTCTTGAGGCCCTATCGGAGTTGCGCACGCCAACGGTTTGAGACGTAACAGCAGAATCCTGTGATGCGGTCAATGAGTTCATGGACGAATAACGCCTTGTGATTTTCAAACAACACTCGTCCGTCGAAGGGGTGGCAATGGCCATAGAGGCATCGGGATCGCAGGACGAGAGACTTCTCCCTCTTCACCCCAAGAGAACAATAGAGAAGCGGTAAGTTCTGCAAATTCATGGCCTCGCACCCCTCGTACATGTATGCTTTCAGTGAGGATGTATGTCTCACGACAAGCCACGCGTGTTGATTTTGGGTGGGGGGTTCGGCGGGATGTATGCCGCGTTGGAATTTGAACGAGCGCTGGCGCGCGGCGCTAAGTTGGATGTCACCCTCGTCAACCACGACAACTTTTTCCTCTTTACGCCCATGCTGCACGAAGTCGCCGCGAGCGACCTCGATAGCACCAATATCGTCAGCCCGATCCGCAAGCTGCTGCGTCGCGTGACGTTCTTCCATGGCGAGATCGAAGCCATCGATCTCGTGCATCGACGCGTCGGGGTGTCGCATGGGCACAAACAACATTGCCACGCGCTGCCGTACGACCATTTGGTGTTAGCTCTCGGGGCCACCACGAACTTCTACAACATCCCCGGTCTAGCCGATTGGGCGTTCACCATGAAATCGCTGAGCGACGCGATCGTGCTGCGCAACCATCTCATCGCGAACCTGGAAGAGGCCGACTATGAGTGTGGGACGTCGCACCGCGCGCCCCTCCTGAATTTCGTCGTGGCGGGCGGTGGATTCGCCGGGGTCGAAACCATCGCGGCCATGAACGACTTTCTGCGGGAAGCGGTGCGGTTCTTTCCGCATCTTCGGGAAGACATGCTACGGCTCATTCTGGTCGGTTCGGGGCCGATCATCTTGCCGGAACTGGGGGAAAAGCTCGGCACCTACGCGCAGCGAAAACTTGCTGAGCAGAAGGTGGAAATCCGCTCGAACTGCAAGGTCACGGCCGTGAAAGGCCAGGACGTCACGCTCAGCGATGGGACCACGGTGGCGACCAATACG
>JBBILH010000129.1:0-6458 GCA_037445005.1 Nitrospira sp. | reverse complement strand
TCGCGATGTGGCCCTGTTCTTCCAAGATGAGGACAATATCATTGGGACGAGTTTTATGCCTTATGTGCAAAACACGGCCGGGTTGACGGCTGTAAACTACAGATCGGAACCGTATAAATTTCGCGAAGAGAAAGGTTGCAGCCTCGGCAAGGTGTTTCAATCTTGTGTCGTGGACAAGCCGGAGGATCCTGTGACACCGATCATCGAAGCGCATGCGGGGGATCCCGTTCGCATCCACGTGTTCGGCGCCAGCAGCGAACAGAACGGCATGTTCAGTGTCGAACGGCATGAGTGGCCGATCGAGCCGTTTATGCCGGGTGCCGACATGATCAGCGTCGTGGAGTTCGCCGGATCGGAGACGCTGGATGCGTTCCTCCCGAGCGCCGGGGGGCCGTTCCGCATGCCGGGCAATTATGTCTGGAGCAATCAGCGATTACCGTACTCCCAGTCGGGACAGTGGGGCTATCTGCGGGTATTGCCGACTGGAGATCGACGGTTACTGCCGCTTAATGAGACCGCGACAGGAACAAAGAGGGCTTTTGTTGAGGAACCGGCGCATGTCGTTCCGGTCGCCACACAGTAGCTTGCGTCTCAGACGGAAGGCACCAAGACGATGATGAGAGGGAGCGCCTGCGCTTCTTTTCTTTCTCATGGCAGGCATCAGATAGCAGGAAAGAGCCAATCTCAATTGAGGGTAAGGATAAGATAGCAATGAAAAGAATGTTCGCTTCAGCGCTATTCATGGTGGCCTGCGCTCCAACGGCCTGGTCCTATCAAGAAATGGATGTGAGGGACGGTGGAACGATTTCTGGAAAAGTGAGGATGACGGAAGGGAAGGCGATTCCCAAAGCGTTCAACCTGATCACCTTTCCTGATCCTGTTTATTGTGGAAGAATCTCTACAGGGACCGGATGGAGGATTCTGGATGAGTTCAGCCTGTCGGCAGATCGAGGCCTTAAAGACACTGTGGTGTTCCTGAAGGATGCGGCGCAGGGGAAGCCGTTCAACTTCACGCCACCCACCATCGAGGCGCGTGACTGCCGGTTCTTACCGTTCGTGAGTGTAGTGAAGGACCGAGCCCCGGTACGGGTCGTCAACATGGATCCGGTGTTTCATGACATTCAGGCGTACGAGACATCGGAACTGGGTCCGCGCGTATTATTCAACACGCCTCTTCCGATGAATCCCATGCACGTGCGTGATGCCGGGTCCGAGAGCCACGAGCATTTGGCGGGGCAACCGATGATTCAAGTCGTCAAGCTGACGAAGAGCCGTCGAGTTTTCGTCATGCAGTGTGGATTTCATGCCTACATGGAAAGCTGGGGGTTCGCTGTGGACAATCCCTATTACATGGTGACCGATTCGGAGGGGCGGTTTTCTCTGTCAGACGTGCCTGTCGGCGATTATACCTTAACGGCCTGGCATCCGGGCGTAGGGACGATGCTCGAAAAGAAAGTATCGGTGTCAGCGAAGCAGACCCTGGAGGTCGATTTCACGTTCGAGTCTCCTAAAGGACGACGAAGCGTCCACGAAATCACAGAAAATCCGCATTTTGGATTGGAGGCGCTGGGAAAGCCCGTGGAAATTACTCCGACTCTTGAGCTGCAAACGCCATAACGCCATTCATTGAATTAGAACAACAGTGTTGATATCGCTTCCGAGAGGAGTGATGTATCTCGGCTGCGCCATGGCGACGGTACGCCACCGACATCTCGTTCCATGCAGAAAGACTTGGAAAGGTTCAAGAACAGTCGTTCAAGGTTCGCTACGCAGCAAACTGGCATCCATCCCGGTCGGGACGCCAGCGCTTTTTCTGCTCGATGAAACGAACCAAGTGACCGACGCCACGTTTGCCAGCTTGAGCGCGGCGAAGGATGCCCACAAGAACCCAGAAGACAAGTCGCCCATCAAAGGCGCCAACCGGCAGGTCGATGGGACAGTGGTCGAGCCGCTTCGTGCCGACCGCATTACGCTCAATACGGGAGATGAGGAGCGGTCCTTCGAGGTGCGAGGCATCATGCATGAAAGGATCGCCAAGCTTCAGAAAGGCGAATCCGTCATTCTGCTGGTCGACAAGGATAACAAGGTGGTGGACATTGCCGTGCCACCCCAGTAAGCCGGTAGAGCGTCCCACCACCTGAGGGAGACTGAGGAGGGCGTAGAACTTTGATACAGAGATCAGCACTAGCGGTTTTTCGGTGCTATCTCCAAAGATCAAAACGGAAGAGTGCAGGATTGCGATGAGAGTTGGTGCTTTGGACATGAGAGAACTTCCGTTGCCGACGCACATGAGCTTCGTTTCCAACGCCGCGCTCCAGCGATATGTCTGCCGCACAATGCCACAGTTTCTTGCTACGCATCGTCTAATAACTTAGACAGTGTAACATCGCGATTTCTCTCCGACGGACACGATGAAATTCCATTGTTGACGCATTCTGTAGAAAAATTCCTCACATCAGCATGATCTCCTCTTCCACAGCCGAACATTCCGTAACGTTCCGTCACAATTAGAGTTTTTCAAAGATCGGTGGACTGCCTAGGAAAGGCACGGCGATTGCCCTATGAGAAGGTTGCTGGTGAAGGTCTGGGTGATTTTGGACCGGCCTCCGAATGACCCATTCCTTCGCAAGAAGGAACCCTTCACCAGCTCTTACCCCTCCTGAGAATCTAGGCCGGAAGTTGTGTCGGAGGCCGGTTCTCTTTCCATAACGATCACGAGAGGCAAGAAATTGTTCAGATGGTCATCAAAAAAGCAGACATCCACGACCTGCCCGATGAGGCAGATTTACCAGGGAGAGGAGGCCGAGATATGAGGACATTATGGGAATCACAGCGTCGGCGGCGACGTCGTCTGGCGCTTATGCTGTATGCTGCTCTGCTGGTCGGAGACACTACGGCGGTACCTCTGTTTGGAGCAGAGCCGATTCATTCTTCCGGTCCAGGCCATGTGACACCCGTGGCATTACCGGGATGGGCACAACAACTCAAGGGCCAGACGGTGGTGGAAAATGCCATCGAAGGGCACGCCGACAATGCGCACAAGATGGAGATGCAGCACCACCGGTTGATGGAAAAGTTGGAGCAGCAGGCACAAAAGGACGCGCAAGCTCAGCAGACTTCCGGCGCGTTCAACAGCATGTCGATGATGCACCAGTACATGGGGCAGGACGGGAGCAGCTTTCTCCTCATGACGGATTCAAGCAAAGGCGAACCGGTCTTGACCTCGGGGGGGCGGTGTCCTGCCGGTGCGCCGACCAAACAATTCGATGTGTCGATGATCAACATCGAGATCACCTTGAATCGTTGGCTCGACTTTTATCCGGGCTACATGTATGCGTTGACGGAGGATCTACCGAAGATTCGCGAAGAGGAAGCGAAGAACAAAGCAGCTCGAGAGCAGGATGGTTTTGATCCAGGTGCTGTCTCGACCGGTCTGCAAGGCGACATGATTCAGCCGCTCGTCATGCGGGCGAACCCCGGTGACTGTGTGAAGATGACGTTGCGCAATCAGATGGAAGGGGAGGATGGGAGTCTCTTTATCCAGGCGTCGAGCATGGTCGTGAGTGCGACCGGGAAGCCGGCCACCACGACCAACCCTGATTCCATTGTCGCGCCGGGCAAAGCGCAAGAGTTTGAATGGTACATCCATCCGCACATGCAGGAAGGCGTGCGGCAATTCCACTCATACAGCCACGACCGTGAATTGACGGTGTTGGGCCTCTTTGGAGCCTTCGTCGTGGAGCCAAAGGGCTCAAAGTATCTCGATGCACTCGGAAGCGGAGGACCGGCGCCGGAGGTCAAGAGCGGCTGGCAGGTGAATATTGATAACGGCTCCGGACCGGATTTCCGCGAGTTCGTGCTCTTCTATCATGAGATCGGCGATGAAGCATTCCGTCCGTTGAACAAGAAAGGTGACTTCTTGCCTCAGCGTGATCCGCTGACGGATGCCTATCGTCCGGGTGGGCGTGCGATCAACTATCGAAGTGAGCCGTTCGGCATCGATCAGATGCATCTTCAGCATGAGTACTTCGGGTTTGAAGACGAATCACTCGCCTACAGCTCCTACACCTTCGGAGATACGCCGACCACGATCGCCCGTGGCTACATCGGTGATCCGGTGAAGTGGCGGGTCGTCCATGGCGGGTCCGAAGTGTTCCATTCCCATCACCCTCATAGTGGGTCGATTCGGTGGCAACGTAGCCCCGGTACCGAGCCGAACAACCTCTGGGCGGCGGGGGCGGATGGTCCTGTGAAGTACCCGGTGGTTCGGACCAAGTCCGATCGCGTGGATGTGGAGGTCATCGGGCCATCGGAAGCGTTGGACCTTGAGCCTGAATGCGGCGGCGGCGGATGCCAACATTTAGCCGGTGAGTTCCTCTACCACTGCCACGTGGCTCATCATTACGTGGCTGGGATGTGGGGGTACGGCCGATTCTACAATACGCTCCAAGTTGGAGATGCCCATACGGATAGCATGCCCGATCTTCGGGAGTTGCCCGATCGTGAGGGCCGAATGAAGCCCGGTGTCTCGTCCGATAAATTGATCGGTGCCACGGTCGATTGGTTCGGGAAGACGTTCAAGATCGTCGACAAGGGGCAGAAGACCAACTGGAAATCGAATCCGGCGATTGTGAACATCAAGGATTGGGTCGAGATGTTCGTACCGGCGCAGGGGAAGCCGGGCCATACGGACGATGAAAAGGGCCAAATCATGGCCTATGATGCGACCGTGTGGGATTGGAAGTGGAACGGCAACGTGGCCGTCGGTGAGCGGGAAAGCACCTCGCCGAATCCAAAATATAAATGGGCGACCAAGTGGGATGACAGCACCAGACCGGCCATTCTCTTTGACCCGACTACGGGCAAGATGGCCTGGCCGCTGTTCAAACCTCATTTTGGGAAGCGTGTGCCCTTCTCAGCTAACCACAGCGGGGCGCCATGGTTGGAGCCGATTCATCAGGATGCCAATGGTGAGCGGACCTCCGAGCCTGCTCAACCCGGAGAGAACGGTCGATGGAGCCTCTGCCCGGACAATGCAAATCGCAAGCACTACAACATTCACTTCGTGCGTATGCCAATCACCCTGTCAAAGAAGCAGGGGAAGGAGCCGCCGATCGTGGATAAAGACGGCTTGATCTACGTGTTGCACGAGGAGGAGCGGCTTACACGGTCGAATGATGATCTGAAACTTCCCGCCGTTATTCGTGCGAATGTGTACGATTGCGTGGATGTGCTCCTAACGAGCGAGTGGGATGACGACGACTACACCAACTTCCAGTCGTCCAAGATCAATATCCACCCACATTTCTTCCAATTCGATACCGGCAACTCGGACGGTGTGATTTCCGGATTCGAGTACGAGATGTCGGTGCGGCCGTTCACGATGTGGGGCAAGAAGACCAAACACGGACTTCCTGCGCCGATGGTGGCCAAACTTGTGGGTGGGGCAAAGGCCGGTGCTAAGTCCATCAAAATTCAGATGGCACCCGGTGCGACGAAGTTCCATGTGAACACCGAAGTCATGGTCGGCATGGATTGTTTGGAGAAAGGGAATGATCCGACGGCCTCGTTACCACGGGATAAGAGCTGCTCCGAAGTCGCCCGCATCAAGGAGATCAAGGACGATCAACTCACGTTCTTCAACCCCTTGAAGCATAACCACCCGGCCAATGACCTGGTCTCGCCGGAATTTGTCCGGTACCGGTGGTGGGTGGATACGGACCTGGGAACAGTGTTCTGGCATGATCACGCCTTCGGTGCCACGACCTGGCCGCATGGGGGGTTTGGCGTGACGATCGTGGAACCGTATGGCTCGACGTATCATGATCCGAAGAACGGGAAGTTGGTCTATAGTGGTCCGATTGCCGATATCCATAGCAACGAACCGATTGGTGCCGGGGTGAGCGGCAGCTTCCGTGAACTGATGGTCTCCATCCATGACACGGTGCCGCATACGGTCAATGTGATCGAAGCCGGGAATCCACCGGGACAACCGGTGGAGGTCGCGCTGGAGGCCGGCAAGACCGTGTCGTTCCAGATGCCGGAGAAAATACTGAAGTCGCCGAACCCCTACATCAATGGGGGAACGCATACGACCGGTAGCGGGTTTAACTTCCGTGCTGAACCGTTTGCGCAACGGCTGGCGAATAATCCGGATACGTCCAAGCTGTTCAGCAGCGCGATCCATGGAGACCCGGACACGCCTCTCTTACGGGCGTACACGGGTGACACTATGGTGTTCCGTCTGCTGCATCAGTTGATGAACGAGTCGCACGTGTGGACGATCGCCGGGCATACCTTCCTCACGGAACGGTACGCGGCGGATGCCAACCGGAAAAACTCGATTCACGTTGGAATCGCCGAACGGTATGACCTCGTAACCAAGGCCGGTGGATTCCAGGGGATGCCGGGAGACTATATTCACTTTAACGGACGGACCTCGCACTTCGCCGAAGGAG
>JBBILH010000128.1:0-6781 GCA_037445005.1 Nitrospira sp. | reverse complement strand
GGAAGTCCGAGCGCGATCGCGGCTGCGGCTTGCGGAAAGATGTCCCGAGAACGAAATTGACTTCCTTCCGCAGGTGAGGCGGCCCATCGCAATGTGTCCGCCATGTCTTTGATGAATGACAGAGCATAGCCTGCATTCACGCCGATCACGTGGACGCCCGTCGACAACTGTGCATAAGTCAGACGTTCGCCGGCATTCTCAGGTCGGCTCGCCGGATCATCTTCCCGCGGCGCCACATTATGATAGATGAGGGTGCCGGGTGAGGCGATGTGCAAACCGAGCTGCGCGATGCAGAACCCCGCTGCCAACGTTGAAAAGGCGGGAACCGGCATGGAAATGGGTTCCGCATCAGGCAGGTGAAACTTGATTCGTTGAATGACTTCGGCAAAAGCGAGGTCACCGATGCCATAGTCTGCAATCACGTGTACAAGCATGAGTCATATCATTCGGGTTTATCTTTGGAATGCACCAACCGCCATAGCGCGATCATACCGATATACCATGTCTCTACATTCCTTATTCATTGAGCGTGAGAGGGTTCGCAGCAACACAGAAAAGATGAAGTCATCACGCTTTTCTGCTGTCGATCTGGCGATTCATAGGGGCGGCGATAATACGATAGCACCCCGATCATCACGCTCGATCGTTCTGGACACTACCAGGAATACTCCCTGATTCGGGCCGCAGTGTACCCGCAGCAAATACCGCTTCGTCGGCCACAGAGTAGGATGCATCATCTGAGCATGAGGTGAACCCACCGAAAGACTCGTGAGCGTCTCATGTCAGAATTGTGCTATTCCCATTGGCTTGGAAATAGTGGTGGGCCTCAAAAGGCGGTCCTGCCTTCCGTCCACGTTGGTGAGGTTTAATTGATTCCTGGGGTTTGATCCAGTTAGGAAGAACACTAGAACCTATCTCAAAATTCGAAGGCGAGACGCTATCGGTTTCCTTTGAGCGTCACCGCATCAACGAACTGCGTTATTTCCAAGGATTCTGCATGCGGCTCGCAGTTGATGCCCGTGGTCAACGTGGCTTCCTCATCGAAAATTGATTTTGAGATAGGTTCTAGAAAGCATTTCAAAACCTGTGAACTGGAGTAAAATCCGCGCCATGACTTCCCTCGTCGAAAGGAGGATGCATGGCGTTGCGCCACGTGACGGACGCCCAATGGGACCGTATTCGCCCCCCCCCTCTCCCCGAGGTCATACGCTCGCCGAAGGCGGCCGTCTCCCCCCGCCGATGCCCGGCGGTGCTTCGACGGGATTCCGTGGATTCTCTGGACCGGGGCGCCGTGGAGCGAACTGCCCAAGCGGTATGGCAGCCCCAGTACCTGCTGGCGACGACTACGGCAGTGGGAAACGAACTGGATACTCCTTGCGCTGTGGCGGGCCATACTGGCCCAATTGAATGACGCCCAGAAGCTGCGCTGGAATGAGTGCTTCGTCGACGGGAGTTGTGCCCCCGCCAAAAAAGGGGACGCCAAAGTCGGGCCGACCAAGTGGGGGAAGGGCGCAAAGTGTATGGTACTGGTCGATGGCGAGGGTACTCCGCTGGGAGCCTACCTGGACGCGGCGTCCCCGGCGGCGGTCCAGCTCCGCGAAGCCACGCTCGACACGGTCGTGGTGACGCGGCCACATGGGCCAGAACGCCACCGGAAGCGGCCGGACCGGCTGATTGCCGACCGCGCCTATGACAGCAATGCCGTCCGGGCCCTGTTGGTTCGTCGCGGGACTGAGCCGATCATTCCAGCACGGGCCAAGAACCAGCCAGCCAGCTACGTACCAGGATGGGCGACGGTTGCGCCGCTACCGACGTCGCTGGATCGTGGAACACACGATTGGCTGGCTGGGCAACTTCCGGCACCTAACCTAACGATCCGGTATGATCGCCTGATGGACACCGATGGTGGATTGTTTCATCTGGCCTGTGCCCTCATCACGCTTCGCAAGGTTTTGAAATGACTTCTACGCAGGGCCGCATCGGTTTGATCCTACCGGCACTCTGCGCAGCGTCGGACAGCATCCGCAGCACGGATTTAAAACCGTGATGATCGCCTATGGCGGAGTAGTCGCCCATCAGATTCCGCTGAAAACTGGTGAGTCATCGGATCGGGCGAGGTTCATGGAGAACCGTCGCGCCCTTCACCTGTTCAGCAAAACAATGGTCGGATCCCTTCCTCAGGAACCATTGACACGAGACATCCCCAGAAGGGACTACGGCAGTGCCGGCAGGCGCCGATTACATGAACTTCGTCGGAAACTGCTTCACCAAGGCGGTCGTGAGTGTATCGGCAATCACATAGACGTGGTGCTCTATCACCGGCCACATCTCTTCCTCGCCGGCGTAATCCTTGTCTTGAAGCTTGTTGATTTGAGCGACATGATGGTCGACATGAGTAGCAAATAGACTTCGGACGGCGTCTTAGGAGAGGTGGGGATTGATCCCACTAAAGAATGCGGCGATCTCGTCGGTGTTCGAGGCAAACTGAGCCAGAGCTGCATCCTGTTGATGTTTATTCTTGGCCACAGTGGCCAGGGAATAGGCTTTGACCGCTTCATAGTGTTGAGTCAATAAGGTATAGAGCCGGTAAGAGGCGGGTTCTCCATAGAACGACTTAAACGTCCTCGCAATGTCTTTTGCGTTGGCAGCCACCGCTTTCTCCGCAAAATCACGTGACCTCAGATCATTCTTCGCGTTATCCAAGACGACATTGCGAATCCAAAAGAGGTGTCGAGACCATTCATCGCGCAAAACAGCCTGCAGGTCCGCAGCCGTGACAGGATGTGGGTCTGACATCGAAGGCGACTCGTGTGCGCACCCCCCTCAAGCCGACGATGGTCAATATCAGTAATGCCATGGACCGACGCATTGTGTTCATGACGAATCCTTCCTCAGTGAATAGTTGGTGGACTCAGTTCTTCTGCGGTTAAGGCGATGAAATGGTCCTTCGGACGCTTCCCTATATGATAAATCCCACTTATAAGGCCTATCCATATCCATCATGTAAACATCATGTAAACAACATGTAAACCATCGAGAAGAGCAACAACATAGATGGCAATCGCCGAGACCGAGGAGAGTATGAAAACCCGGTTCTTGTTCAACCCATCCTGAAGCATTCACTTGAGTACAAGGGATGATTCATCGCCACCTCGGGCGTACGCTTGGAGTCATCGAGGACTTCAGTGTATAGTGCGGCCCCCATGGAATGGCTCAATTATCACCATCTCTTGTATTTCTGGTCGGTCGCCAAACACGGGACCGTGGCCAAAGCCTGTGAGGAGCTTCGCCTGGCTCAACCGACCATCAGCAAACAGATCGCGCTTCTGGAGGGCAGGCTGGGGGAAAAATTGTTCCAGCGGACCGGTCGGCACCTCGTCCTGACGGAAATGGGTCACATCGTCTTCAGGTACGCCGAGGATATCTTTTCCATCGGACAAGACCTCATGAATACCGTGAAGGGGCGGGGGAGCGGCCGTCCGATTCGCCTGAACGTCGGCATCGTTGATGTCGTGCCGAAGCTGCTGGCCACCCGGCTTTTAGAATCCGCCTTCAGGCATTCACCGTCCATGCATATGGTCTGCCGGGAGGCCAAGTTAGATCAACTGTTGGCTGATCTGGCGATTCATGGACTGGATTTGGTCATCGCCGATACGCCGGCTCCTCCCTCGATCAAGGTGCAGACGTATAATCACCCGTTGGGAGAATCCGGCGTGACATTTTTCGCTGCGCACAAGTTGGCGGTTCGATACCGGCGTCACTTTCCCCGTTCCTTAAACGGCGCACCGGTCCTCTTGCCGACCTCCAACACCATGTTCCGGATGTCGCTGAACGACTGGCTGGCACGCCATGAACTGCACCCCACCATCATCGCGGAGTTCGAGGATAGCGCCACGTTAAAGGCCTTTGGCCAAGAGGGACATGGGATATTTCCTGGCTCCACAGCCATGGAAAAGGAAATCTGCCGACAATATCAAGTGGCGGTGGTGGCACGAGTGGATTCCGTCAAACAGAAGTTCTATGCCATCACCGCAGAACGCCGGCTGAAGCATCCGTCCGTGGTGGCCCTCTTTAAGGCAGCCCGACACGAAATATTGACATGAATTGCGTATGAGCGCGCATCAAATCATCCGGGCTTACTTTCTCAACGTGCGCACATAAGCCAGTACATCTTGGTTTGCTGCTCTGAAAGGCGCCATTTCCACGGCAGCATCACCTTGCCGGGTCGTCCTTCATGAATGGTGCTCAGCAAATCCATGCTCAGCTTTCTTTGAGTCGCCGCGGAAGTCAAGTGCGCAACCTCTGCGCCGACGATCTCAAGCCCATCTCCTTTGCCCCTGGGCCCATGGCATGTGACGCAATGTTTATCGAACAGTCCCTTGCCCACTCGGGCATCTCCGTCAAGGGTAACGCGATGCTTTGAGTCAGTATGGTTATGGGAAGTCGAATCCGACAGCCGCTCGGGCGTGGAGTTAGACTGAGCAGCGTCCAAGAGGGTAGGAATCCCCGCGATCATCAGGATGAAGGTTGCCGGCAGTTGAAATCCCCACCATCCACGTCTTATCAAACGTACGTTTTTGAATAATGTCATACCAGCTCCTCTTTGCTAGCTCATCAGTTTGTTGTAGGCGTCGAGTGCGGCGACCTTGTAGTACTCGGCTAAGGTAGGACCCACGATGTGTCCTCGCTCGACCACCGCTGCGCGCTTGCCCAACTTGGCTGCTTGCACGGCCGCCCGTTGTCCAGCCGGACCGCTGCCGATACACAACCAATCGTAGTCGTAACCCTCTCCCATTCCGTCGTCACTCCTTCTTTGTCCTTCGCTTCCTACCGGTCACGGTCTCTCCCATCGCCCGTGTGCCATCTAAAATCTGCGTGAAGTGATGAGCTGATCAACCGGCACGGCGAGAAGCGGGCAGTCGGCACGGCGCAGGACACGCTCAGTCGTGCTTCCGAGCAACGCATCGAGAAAGCCGTGTCGCCATTCAGTGGCCATCACGATGAGATCCGACCGATGGATGTCGGCTGCTTCGAGGATCCCGTCGACGACGGTCCCGCTTCGGATGCGCTCGGTCCAAATCCACCCATCCCGTCGGGGCAGGCGCAGCTGTGGTGTGCCCGATTGGTCCCCCACGTACAGGACGTCAAACATCACCGGCTGCACACCAAGACCGGCGACCAGCGCGCATGCTGCGTCAACGGCAGCTTGGGGATGCGGGCGGTGATCGATCGGGATGAGAATGCGTTGCAGCCGAACGGCTCCTGTGTTCAGCGAGACGAATCCGTTGCAATGCCCCGGTACAAACAAGCTCATCGTCCGTGACTTGCGCGCCAGCGACTGACCGACCATATCAGGCAGCCATTTCCCGAGAGTATCTTCTGGATGAGTGGCCAACACGATGAGATCTGCCGGTTTACGCCACAGAAGTTGGAGGATCGATGCGACGGGGTTGTCACCCTTCGCGAGAATCTTTCGCACGCCAAAGCCGAGCGTCAATAGGTCTTCCTTGGTTGCTCCCTCCCGGAGAACCTCCCATTGGCCGAGTGTGGCTCGCACTCGCGGAAAATTCTCAAAATCCGGGTCGGCCTGCGAGGGATCGACATGCATGATCGTGAGGTCGCTTTTCATGCTCAAGCCGATCTTGAGCGCATGGCCGAAGGCCGCCATGCTGGCCGGAGAAAAGTCTGTCGGATTGAGAATATGCCGGATGTGTGCCAATCCTCCGATTGTCGGATCGATCATTTCATTCTCCCCTACTTATCGAACGCCCAGTTGAACATCAACGCGCCGCCGTCGGCGATATTCGCATGGTGGTTCACATCATGATAGGGCCTATGGCCGTCATGCAAATGGGGGTCCGTATGGATGAAGCGAATTCCATCATCCGTGGGAGCCTTTCCCGGCGCAGGAGGTCCAAAGAACTGCGCTCCACCAATGTGGAGGTAGCTCGCCTTGTCCGGCGGTTTCTGGGACTCCGTACCACTGCGTTCCTTCTGAAGCCGCGTGCCCACTTCCGCCCAGGCCGGAGTAACAGCAAGCCCGACGGCGGCGAACAGCGTAAAAGCCATGGATATTCCGACGATGGGTGCAACTGCGCTGATTCCTCGGCCGACCGCTTGAGTCATGGTTCGTGCTTTCATGAGGCCCTCCTTCCGGGTGCTATCCATGCCGTCACGATGAAATGTACCCGGGCTCTCACTCATAGACAAATAGATAACTGGTATAGATATAATCTATTAAATGAATGGCATGTCGCCCTCATGCCGACCGTCTGGCTCATGATAGAGCCGATGTCGTGGTCGGCTTGTCCGGTTCCACACCCTGCGGGATTACGCAGGGATTTATCCACTATTGAAGCGTGATGGGCGGACTCATTTGACTCGGTTGCCGGTTCTTCCTATGATGACGGTGTGGATGTTTGCAGGGTCTGAAGCTGAGCAGTATGAATAACAAAGGCGACCCCGCAAGAAGTCTGTCACTTGACCTCTGGAAGGAGATCCGCTCTCTCGTTCAAAGTGAACCAGGTTCGGACGACATCGCCACCGATGAGTTTGCCACCTCGACTAAACTACAATCCTGGGAAGCGGCTCAACTTCCCAAAGGATGGAGATTTTCCTCGCGTCTGCCGATCATCCTGCTCCTGCTCTTTTTGCTAGTGATTATATTCGTCCCTTGGACTCAGACGATAACCGTCACGGGTCAGATGTCGGCCTATACTCCGTATGAGCGACCGCAGGACATCGAGTCTCAGATCACAGGCCGCATCGGAAAATGGCACGT
>JBBILH010000127.1:0-6791 GCA_037445005.1 Nitrospira sp. | reverse complement strand
ACTGTCTGCCCGGCACGCAAAACGTCAGCGTGTATATATTCTTCGCCTTCGGTAACATCAACGGGCGAAGCATTCTCTCGCAGGCGGCCAAGCTGGGCGCGTTTGAAGACAGCAATAGCGACGGGATACCTCAAACCAACGAGTGGGACAAGGAGAACAATTACACCGGCGTTTCGACGCCGGACGGTATTCCTGACGCTTATTTTGAATCGTCGAACGTCGACGATCTGCAGGACAAGATGCTGGCGACGATCGCCAGCATTCTGAGGAAGAGCGCGGCCGGTTCCTCGGTCTCCGTTCTGGCTACCTCTACGGCCGGCGAAGGCGCGCTGTATCAGTCCTATTTCTATCCGAGCACCCTCGAATCCTCGACCCTCAAGGATGTGACATGGACCGGGTACACGCAGAGTTTGTTCATCGATACCTTCGGCAATCTGAGAGAAGATTCCAACAACGACAAGAAACTGATCTACAATGAGGACAAGATCCTTGCTACGCGATACGACACCGTCGCCAATCTGGTGAAGGTCGATTACTACGACGATGCCAATTCGGACGGACTGCCGGACGACAAAAACAGCGACGGTGTAATCAACAGTCTGGATTGCAATCCATGCAATCAACTTCTAGGAAGTATTAAGCCCATTTGGGAAGCCGGCAATCAGTTGGCCCTTAAGGATGCAAGCACGAGAACGATTCTAACCTGGGTTGACTTAGACAATGACGGCATAGTCGACACGGGAGAGCAGATTCCCTTCACGACCGCCAATTCCGCAACGCTCGGTCCGTATCTGAGGGCAGGCGCTGCGCCTTTTACTGCGGACGCCATCATCAACTTCGTGAGGGGCTGTGAGCCCTCAGTTTGCGCGGAGCAGGCGAGTCTTCGCGATCGTCGGCTTCAGGTGCCGGCGGGAAGCGGGACACTCAAGACCTGGAAACTCGGCGATCTAATCCATTCTACCCCGATTGTGGTCGCCACCCCCACGGATCGATACGACGGGGTGTACGGTGATCTCAGTTACGAAGCTTATCTAGCGAAATACCATAACCGCCGGCAGGTTATTTACGCTGGGGCGAACGACGGCATGCTGCATGCCTTTAATGGCGGATACTATCACCCGGGGGACAATCCCGCGACCGGCACGGCAGGCTCGCCGATTATCGAGCATGGGTGGTTTACCAGAACTCCGACGGATGACAGCAGCGGTCCGCAGCTAGGAGAAGAGCTCTGGGGCTTCATTCCATATCAGTTGCTTCCGCAGTTGCAATGGTTGACGAGAGCTGATTATCAGCATGTGTACTATGTCGACTTGCAGCCGACCGTGGCTGATGTTCGAATCTTCACGCCGGACACGGACCATCCGAACGGATGGGGGACGATTCTCATCGGCGGGTTCCGGATGGGCGGGAGCTGCAATGCCTGCACGGCGGGAACAGGCGGCCCCAAGATGACGGTGAATATCAGTGGAACGAACCGGGACTTCTTGAGCGCATACTTCGCTCTCGATATCACCAATCCAGAGGTCTCACCAAAGCTACTGTGGTCATTTACCTCCTCCAATCTTGGATTCACGACAAGCGTGCCCCGCGTCGTGCGGGTGAACCCCACCGCGGATAATCTCGTTAGCAACACCAATGCGAAGTGGTACATGGTAGTCGGTTCCGGCCCCACCGGCTATGACGGGAGTATTGCCCAAAGCGCCAAGGTGTTCTCAGTCAATTTGGCGACCGGTCCCGGGACGGGTAATACCTTAGTCCAACAGTTCTCGGTCGGAAGTTGGAATTCGTTTATCGGCGACATCGCCGCCTTTGATCGCAACATCGACTACCGTACCGATGCAGTGTACTTCGGGCGGGTCATCCATGACGGAAGTCTGCCATGGAGAGGGAAACTCTATCGCTTGACGATGGGAGGGACTACGCCCTTCGGGGGGGAGACCAATGCGTCCCTTTGGGGGATTTCCTCCGGCGCGAATCGCATCCCGACAGAGATCCTCGACAGCTTTACGGGGAGTTGTGCGCCGGCACCCTGTACCGCGCCGACCATTGAAATGGGGCCTGTTGCGACGGCTCCGGGTATAGCTATAGACGACAATGCAAAAGTCTGGGTTTTTGCCGGGTCGGGACGGTACTACAGCCCCTCCGATAAGACAGATACAACGAATCAGTACTTTGTGGGAATCAAAGATTCAGTCATCAACAATCAGTGCACACAAAGTTCCGGCACCAATTGCCAAGACAATGACCTTGTGGATGTCACAAGCGCCACGGTTTGCATCATAGGCCAAGGCGATTGCGGACAATCGGGGGGAACCAATCAGGTGACGGGCGTCGCAGGTGCGACCTCCTTCACGACGCTTATATCGCTGGTCCAAAGCAAGGACGGCTGGTTCACCACATTGCCGCAAAGCGGTACGGCTAACGGAGAACGAGTCCTCTCGACTCCGGTAGTATTCGGCGGAATCGTCTTCTTCCCCACCTTCATTCCGACCAATGATATCTGCGCGTCCTCGGGGACGAGCTATTTGTACGCCTTGTACTACAAGACAGGGTCGGCCTATAGCGAATCCATTATCGGGACTACGCCGGGTGCGAGTGGAAATTCAAATGTGCTCGGTAAGATGTCACTTGGTGAGGGATTGGCCTTCGGAGGCGTAACCCATATCGGAAGCCAGGCGGATGGTGGGGCGCCGTTCAAGCTCTGCAACAATACCAGCACCGGAGCGCTCGTGTGTAATGATCATGACGTCGCTGGCGGCGGTGATGACGGTGGTGGCGGCGGTGGCGGCGGTAGCGGCAGCAGTCTCGACCCGCGTAGCCGCTTTATCTCGTGGCTCAATCGATAGGACATAAGACACTCGCGGCAAGGCGGATCAGAACGCAGGAGAAAGCACCCTGCGTTCTGATCCGATGTAGCCGAGTCGCAAATCTGCTGGTCCTCTCCCTGGCCATGTTCCTCGGTTGCAGTTCAGAATCAGAACGCCCCCCCTTATCGAATGTCTCGGGAGCTGTAAGCGGAAACAGGCCTCCCGTCATTCAGCGCGCGACCATCGTTCCGAATCCCATTGTCTTGAATGGTCCTGTCTCGGTCCAAATTGAAGCGGAGGATCCCGACAGGAACCCTCTCCTATTTCGCCATCAGTGGTTTATCAATGGGGCTCGAGTCGAGGGAGAAACCCATCCTACATTGGCGGCGGGCGCCCTCAAGCGAGGCGATACTGTCCATGGGGAAGTTGTTGCCTCGGACGGGCAGGCAGAAAGCCGAGTCTATCAGGTTGCCCCGGTGGTCGTTGGAAATACACCTCCCAGTATGATCTCAGTTAAGGTGGTACCTGCCGGTAGTGGTAGAACGCAGTTCAAGGCCACAGTCGAAAGCGTGGATGTCGATAATGACGACATCCAGCACCACTATCGGTGGCGACGGAACACAACCGTGGTCTCTGAAGGTGAGCAACCGACGCTCGACGCGCAAACTTTCTCCCGTGGCGATTCCATCACAGTTGAAGTCACCCCTCGTGATGCCGGAGGTCCTGGGAGTCCGAAACTATCGGACCCAATCGTGCTAGGAAACAGCGCCCCTTCAATAACCTCGACTCCCCCTGTTAAATATGAGAAAGGCTTGTTCTCATATCGGATAGAAGCTACGGATGAAGACAAGGATGCGTTGAGATTTGAGTTGGCAACGGCTCCTCCCGGGATGAAAATTGATCACGTCAGCGGGATAATTTCATGGAGCATCGGGCCAGATGCCAAAGGTTCGTACCGAGTACGTGTTGTCGTCCAAGACGGTCAGGGCGGTACTGCCTCTCAGGACTTCGACATCGCCGTTGCTTCTCCTCCTGCAGCTTCTTGACTTCTCTCGTCTCCGGAGGTTGCCGATCCCAGTCTTTACTTGTCAGACTTTCCACTCATTTGCTAGACTTACCAAAGAAGTCAATCATAACGGAGCCATCTCGCCCACGCGTGCGCAAGCTTAAGTTACGAGAAGGGACCAACACCGCCGTCCTCTTCGGTCACCACGACCGGCATCTCAAGCTGATCGAAGACGACCTCGGCGTGCGACTATCGGCGCGAGGCGAAGAACTCACGCTTGACGGAACTCCTGACGCTACCCGCCATGCAGAACGTTTGCTGACCGAGTTGGCTGTTCTAGCCAACGAAGGGATGGTCCTTCAGCCTGAGGATGTTACCCATGTGCTGAACGCCCGCAAGCAAAGCCCGGACGTGCCGCTCCGAGAACTGTTATCTGGCGCAACCACGATCGTCACAAAGAAGCGGTTTGTTATCCCAAAGACGCCGACTCAGAAATCCTATGTCGAGGCGATTGAATCTCACGACATCGTTATCGGAATCGGGCCGGCCGGAACAGGGAAGACCTACCTGGCGATGGCGATGGCGGTCAGCGCGTTGATCAAACGCGAGGTAAGCCGCATCATTCTGGCGCGACCTGCCGTCGAAGCAGGAGAAAAGCTCGGGTTTCTCCCCGGAGACATGTATGAAAAGGTGAATCCCTACCTTCGTCCCTTGTATGACGCCCTCTTTGACATGATGGATATGGATCGGGCAGGCAGGGCGATCGATCGGGGCGACATTGAGATTGCACCGTTGGCATTCATGCGAGGCAGAACATTAAACGATTCGTTCGTAATTCTCGACGAAGCACAGAACGCCACTGCCGAGCAGATGAAGATGTTCCTTACGCGACTCGGTTTCAACTCCAAAGCGGTGGTAACCGGCGATATCACCCAAGTCGACTTGCCTCCCGAGAAAGTATCAGGGTTGATCGAAGTGCGTGATATTCTTAATGATGTGGAGGGGATTCGCTTCGTGTATTTTAGCGAGCAGGATGTTGTACGCCACAAGTTGGTGCAGGACATCATCAAGGCCTATGATCAACATCAGACCGGGAGCCATTTCTCAGCCTCACCCGTCGGTCCTCAGGCACGCCGGGGCACCCCACATAGCCGAATGACGAATCAGACTGCTGCTTCACCATCGACTAGAACTCATCAAGGCCAACCACATTAATGCCGGTTTTTGTCCGGAGCTATGTCCGTCGGCTACGACTCAACACACCACTAGTCCTAAAATTAGGGCAGCGCATTCTGTCTGCGGTCGGAGAATCCTCCGCCGAACTAGGATTGACCTTTGTGGGCGATCGACGAATGCGTCGACTGAATCGGGAGTTCCGGGGAAAAGACCGAACGACCGATGTGCTCGCGTTTGCCCTGCGGGAGGCGAAGCTGCCGGGGGTGAGTCGACGCGAGACATTTCCCCTTGGCGACGTAGTCGTCTCCCTCCCGACTGCGCAACGACAGGCTCGCCGCGAGAACCGTCCGGTCGACGTGGAGTTGGCCGCGCTGCTTGTCCACGGCGTCCTCCATCTCTGCGGGTATGACCACGAGCGGGACACATCTGAAGCCATGAGAATGCGTCGCATGGAAGGGATGGTATTACGCAAATTGGGAAAGACTCATGGGATACTCCGGGGTTCCGTGGAGTGAATGAGCGGCCGTTAGCTGCAATGAGGTGATGAATATCCGATGGGATGGTTGGAACGGCTCAATGATGGTTTGACCAAGACCCGCTCCTTGGTACGTGGCTCGCTTGACAGGCTGCTCGGCCGGGCGGCTGATCCAGTCCTGTTGGACGAATTCGAAGCATCACTGATCTCGGCAGACCTCGGCGTGCCAGTCGTGGAGCGGGTTATGGAAAGACTGAAACTAGCCTTGGAGGGAACCGACGCGTCCCAGGCCACCCGTGTCCGGACGGTCTTGAAGGACACGCTACTAGCTACGCTCAGCCCCGCTTCGGGAGCTTCAATATCAGAATTGATTGCCAAAGGGCCGAAGCCCTTCGTCATTCTAGCGGTGGGAGTTAACGGCGTCGGCAAGACGACGACGATCGCAAAGATTGCGCAGCGGCTCACACGAGAAGGGAGGACGTCGCTGCTTGTTGCCGCCGATACCTTCCGGGCAGCAGCGATCGATCAGTTGCAGGTCTGGGCCGATCGAATCGGAGTCGAATTGGTTCGCCATCGACACGGTGCGGATCCGGCGGCCGTAGTGTTCGATGGGATGTCTGCCGCAAGAGCTCGCGGCGCGGATGTGGTTTTGATCGACACCGCAGGACGACTCCATACCAAGTCTAACTTGATGGACGAACTGAAAAAGATTACCAGAGTAATTGGCCAGGAACTTTCAGGTGCCCCACACGAGGTACTTCTCGTTGTGGATGCAACGTTGGGGCAGAACGCATTGGCTCAGGCCCGCCAGTTTCACCAGGCAGTGAAGGTGACAGGATTAGCGCTGACGAAGCTGGACGGCACAGCTCGGGGCGGAATTGTCGTGGCGATAGCCGAAGAATTGAAGCTTCCGGTCCGGCTCCTCGGTGTCGGCGAGGCCGTAGAGGACCTCCAGGACTTCCGGGCAGACGCATTCGTGGAAGCTCTCCTGGGTCCTTGATTATTGATCCTCTTGCCGGATCCCCTCATTTGCTTCTCAAGAGAAACGTCCCGTGTTAGTCTCACCACAGAATCGTGCGAGGACGAATAGCTGTGTTGTATGGGGATGGGCGATGGTTAAGATTCTGATCATCGACGACGACCGCATGAATTGCGACCTTTTACAGGCGGTCCTGACCCGCCACGGCTATGAAGTTCACTCGGCCACCAGCGGGTTTGAAGGGTTGACGTTGTTCCGCAAACATGCTCCTCGGGTCACCATACTCGATCTCCGTATGCCGGAAATGGACGGGCTGACCGTCTTGAAAGAGATCCGCGCCATGGATCC
>JBBILH010000126.1:0-7015 GCA_037445005.1 Nitrospira sp. | reverse complement strand
CGCATCCGCAGCGGATTGATCGAGGACATCGGCGCCTTCGCCGTCGAGCGGGCAAGCGAGCTCGTGCGGCGGCTCAAGAGCGAGATCGCCGGCGCGGGGGAGCGAAGACACTCCCAAAACGTGTTCGGCCTCATGCTGGTCGACGGGCTGTCCAACGCCGAGGAGACGCTGGTCGCTAGCGTCCACTGGGCCTTCGGCGGCGTACAGCTCATCGGCGGCTCGGCGGACCTCGCTCCCTCCACCAAAACGAGATTAACCTTTGAGGGCGCGGGTGAGTATTCGCCCGCCGATTACGGTGGTCGTAATTTGCACTTCGGCGTGCGCGAGCATGCCATGGGGGCGATCCTGAACGGCCTCTCCCTCTCGAAAGTGCGACCGTTCGGATCCGGCTTTTTGATCTTCAGCGATTACGCGAGGCCGGCGATCCGGCTGAGTGCTCTCATGGAAATTCCCGTCATTCATATCTTCACGCACGATTCCATAGGAGTGGGCGAAGACGGGCCCACACATCAGCCGATCGAGCAATTGGCTTCATTGCGGGCGATCCCCGGTCTCCTGGTGATCCGGCCGGCGGATGCCAACGAGGTAGCGGAGGCCTGGCGCGTCATCATGCGGCTTCACCATCAGCCGGCTGTGCTCGTGCTCAGCCGGCAGGCGCTCCCGACGCTGGACCGCACACAGTATGCGCCGGCCTCGGGTTTGGAGAAGGGCGCCTATGTACTCGCCGACGCCCCAGGAGGAGCGCCGGAGATCGTGTTACTCGCAACCGGCAGCGAAGTGTCGCTTTGTCTCGCCGTCTACGAGCAACTAACGGCGGAGGGAGTCCGGGCCCGGGTGGTGAGCATGCCTTCATGGGAACTGTTTGAGCGGCAGAACCGCGCCTATCGAGATCAGGTGCTCCCTCCGAACGTCACGGCTCGGATCTCCGTCGAACAGGCTGCGACAACGGGCTGGGACCGTTATGTGGGCTTGGCAGGAGTCAGCATCGGCCTGAACACCTTCGGCGCCTCGGCCCCCCTCAAAGCCTTGCAGAAGAAATTCGGATTTACACGTGAACGGTTAATGGCGGCAGTCAAAGAGCAGCTGGCACAAGTTGACGCAAGCCGATTACAGGCATGAAGGAGAGGATCCGATGAACAGGCCACGAACAGCGACGATCAATCCAGTGCGCGCACTCGGATCGTTTGGACAATCCATCTGGCTCGACTACATTCGTCGAAGTCTCATTGAGAGCGGAGAATTGCGACGCCTGATCGAGGAAGACGGGTTGCGCGGCGTCACGTCGAACCCCTCCATCTTCGAGAAAGCGATCACAGGGAGCACCGATTACTCGGCGGCCCTGCGTGAACTCGGACGAAGGCAGGATGTGAATGCGAAGGCGCGTTATGAGCGGTTGGCCATCGAGGATATCCAAGGTGCAGCCGACGTGCTGCAGCCGGTCTACGCGCGGACGAAGCGGCGTGACGGCTACGTGAGCTTGGAGGTCTCGCCCCATTTGGCCCACGATACCCAGGGCACGCTGGAGGAAGCGAAGCGCCTCTGGGATGCCGTCGGGCGCGATAACCTGATGATCAAAGTGCCGGCCACGCCGGAGGGCATTCCCGCCATCGTGCAATTGATCGGCAAGGGGATCAACGTCAATGTCACCCTGCTCTTTGCGCAAGAGATGTATGAGCGGGTCGCCGAGGCCTACCTCACCGGCTTGGAACAGTTGCTGGTGCGTGGCGGTGACGTCGGACGTGTCGCGAGTGTGGCCAGCTTTTTCGTCAGCCGTATCGATACGGCGGTCGACAGTCTGATAGCGGCACGGCTCACGACTGCTCCCACGGAAGATGAACGGACATTGCTCACAACTCTCCAAGGAACCGTGGCCATCGCGAATGCCAAATTAGCATATCAAAGATATCGCAGGCTGTTCTCCGGCCCGCGATGGGCGGCGCTGGCCAGGCGCGGAGCCATGACCCAACGGCTGCTCTGGGCGAGTACCGGCACGAAAAACCCCGCCTATCCCGACGTGATCTATGTGGAGGAACTGATCGGCCCCGACACCGTCAACACGGTTCCCCCGTCGACATTGGAGGCCTTTCGAGACCATGGACACCCTGAGATCAGGCTTACGGAAGGGGTGAAACAAGCGAAGGACACCATGCGTTCGCTCGAACGAGCAGGTTTCTCCATGAAGACGATCACCGATGGGCTGTTGGACGAGGGGCTGCAGCTGTTCCGCGACGCGTTTGATTCACTTCTTGCGGCTGTCGAGCATCACGACAAGACGGAGCCACCCTCCAACATGAATCGATACTCCTATGCTCTGCCGATCTCCCTCGCGGCGGCGGTGCAAGCGATCCTCGAGGACTGGCGCGACGGCGACAAGGTACGGCGGCTATGGGCTCGCGATCCATCACTCTGGACAGGGAAGGACGAAGGCCGGTGGCTCGGCTGGCTGGGTGTGACCGAAGACCAATCGGCGCATTGCCGGCACTTCACCGACCTCGCCGAAGAAGTCAGACATGGAGCATTCTCTCATGCGGTGATCTTGGGAATGGGAGGCTCAAGTCTCTGCCCTGACGTGTTGAAGACGACGTTCGAGAAGCACAAAGGCTATCCGGAGCTTCTCGTGCTCGATTCAACCGATCCGGCTCAGATCCGAGCGGTCGAGCACAAGGTGAACCTCGCCACGACGCTGTTCATCGTCTCCAGCAAGTCCGGGAGTACCCTTGAGCCAAACCTCTTCAAACAATACTTCTTCGATGCGGTCCAGCGCTTGATCGGACCGAATGAGACTGCCCAACGGTTCATCGCGATCACCGATCCCGGCTCGGCGCTGCAACAGGTGGCCGAGGCAGAGGGATTTCGCCATCTCTATTTGGGGCTCCCCAGTATCGGTGGCCGCTATTCCGCCCTGTCGAATTTCGGCATGGTACCGGCCGCCGTCATGGGCATCGACGTGCCCAGGTTTCTCGACCGAGCGGAGTCGATGGTGCAGGCCTGTTCCCCTTGCGTCCCGGTCGAAGAGAACCCCGGCCTGGTGCTCGGCGCAATTCTGGGCGTACTCGCGACTCACGGCCGTGACAAAGTGACGATCATTGCGTCGCCGGGCTTGGCATCGTTCGGCGCCTGGCTTGAGCAACTCCTCGCGGAATCGACCGGCAAGGAAGGCAAGGGCATCATCCCAGTCGATCGTGAAGCGGTCGGATCTCCGGACGTCTATGGAGCGGACCGTCTATTTGTGTATGTCCGGCTGCAGTCTGGGCCCGATACGACTCATGACGAGGCCATCGACCAGCTTGAGCGAGCGGGGCAGCCGGTGGTCCGCATCGCGGTAGACGATCTCTACGATTTGGGCCAGGAGTTCTTCCGCTGGGAATTCGCCACGGCGGTGGCCGGATCGATCATGGGTCTCAATCCCTTCGACCAGCCGGACGTGGAAGCCAGCAAAATCGCGACCAAACGATTAACAGCCGAGTATGAACGCACCGGGGCGCTCCCGCTGGAGTCTCCGATCGCGGAAGCGGAAGGAATCAAGCTCTACGGCGATCCGACCTATGTCGAGACACTCAAAGCCCTTCCAGGCACATCTTTGTCGCTGACGGATTATCTGAGAGGCCATTTGGATCTCCTCGCTACCGGCGATTACTTCGCACTGCGTGCCTCGGTTTCGGTCCCCGCTTCCTCCATTCCACCGGCCAGGCCTATAAAGGCGGCCCGAACAGCGGGGTCTTTCTCCAGCTCACCTGCGAAGATGCGGCAGATCTGCCTGTTCCGAGACAACGCTATACGTTCGGAGTCGTGAAGGCGGCACAGGCACGCGGAGACGTTCAAGTCTTGGCGGAACGAGGCAGGCGGCTGTTGCGGGTGCACCTGGGCGCCGATGTGCCGGCAGGGTTGGCAATCCTCAAGAGAGCCATCGAACAGGCGTTGACCTGAGGATTCGACGTGGGGAAACGGAAACGTAGACCATCTCATGTAGGGATCTGATCGATTTAGGTTGGAGGACACGATGACCGAGTCACAGGTTGACGCGCTTGTGTTGTTCGGGGCCACCGGTGATTTGGCCTTCAAGAAGATCTTTCCCGCCCTGCAAGCCATGATCAAACGAGGCCAATTGACTGTACCGGTGATCGGGGTGGCGAAAGCCAATCGAACGCTTGAGCAGGTGCGCGATCGCGCCCGCGAGAGCCTCAGCCAACACGGCGGTGGCGTCGATGAGGCAGCCTTCGGCAAGCTCGTTCAACTGCTCCGGTACGTCGACGGCGATTATCGGGAAGAGGAGACCTTCGTCCGACTCAAGCAGGAGCTCGACGGCGCACGGCACCCCCTCTACTATCTGGCGATCCCGCCCAGCATGTTTCCCACGGTGGTGGTGGGCTTGGGCAAGTCCGGCTGCTCGCGTGGCGCGAGGGTGATGGTCGAAAAACCTTTCGGACGCGATCTGTCGTCGGCCCAGGCGCTCAACCGGACGTTGCATACCGTCTTCGACGAATCGTCGATCTTCCGGATCGACCATTATTTGGGCAAGGAGTCGATTCAGAACCTCTTGTACTTCAGGTTTGCCAATTCGTTCCTCGAGCCGATTTGGAATCGCACTTACGTGGACAGTGTGCAGATCACGATGGCGGAACAGTTCGGCGTATCCGGCCGCGGCGGGTTCTACGAAGAGACCGGCGCGCTTCGTGACGTGGTCCAGAACCACCTGCTTCAGGTCGTGGCCAATCTGGCGATGGAACCGCCTGTCAGCGGCGCGGGGGAAACGTTACGAGACGAGCGGGTCAAGGTGTTTAAGCGCATGCGGCCTCTGACCGGACAAACCCTGGTGCGGGGGCAGTTCCGCGGCTATCGCCAGGAAAGGGGGGTGGCTCCGGACTCGCAGGTCGAGACGTTCGCGTCGCTCCAGATTCACCTCGATTCGTGGCGCTGGGAGGGGGTGCCGTTCTTTATCCGAGCCGGCAAACAGCTGCCGGTCACGGCCACGGAGGTCTTCGTGACCTTGAAGCGTCCGCCCCAGAACGTGTTCGGCGAGACCTTCAAGGAACCTCGGAATTATATTCGCTTCCGCCTTGGGCCTGATCGGGTGGCGGTGGCGATCGGCGCGCGCGCCAAGGTTCCGGGAGACAAAATGATCGGGGACGAGACCGAACTCTTCGTCTGTCATCAGCGAGGAGACGAGATGGGAGCCTATGAACGGCTGATCGGCGACGCGATGGGCGGCGATCCATCACTGTTCGCGCGGCAGGACGGCGTCGAAGCCAGTTGGCGTGTGGTGGATCCGGTCCTGAGGATGCCGACGCCGGTTTATGAATACGAACCGGGCTCATGGGGACCGTATGAATCGCACGCGCTGATCGCGCCCTTCGGCGGGTGGCAGAGCCCGAAAGAGCAGATATAAGTATTGTCGGATCGAACCATGCTGCCCCGATTATCGCGCGGCCTTTCAAAGCTAGGAGCCTGTCCGACATTGCCTTCGTCGGCGAGCAGCGTCTGTGGGAAGAGAGCGTGATGTGAAGCCAAAACGACCACCATCCCGAATATCACGTACAACGACAGCACTACGCACGGTCTTTCTGCTCGATGTTGATAATACGCTGCTCGACAACGATCGAGTGGCCGCCGATCTTCGTCGACATCTCGATCGCGAAGTCGGCCATGCCTGTCAGCGGGAGTACTGGGCGATTTTCGAGCGACTGCGCGCGGAGCTCGGCTACGCCGACTATCTCGGCGCCCTGCAACGGTATCGGATCGAGCACCCCCACGATCACAATCTTCTTTCGATTTCGTCGTATTTGGTGAATTACCCCTTTGCGAACCGGCTGTACCCCAATTCACTGGATGTGGTGGAACGGTGCAATGAATGGGGAACCGCCGTGATCCTGTCCGACGGCGATGTGGTGTTCCAACCGCGCAAGGTCGAGCGGTCGGGTCTGTTTGAGGCGACCCAGGGAAACGTCCTCATCTTTGTTCACAAGGAAAAACAGCTGAAGGAAGTCGCGCGGCGTTTTCCCGCCGATCATTATGTGTTGGTGGACGACAAGATCCGCATCTTGACGGCCGTCAAGCAAATCTGGAGAGGACGGGTGACGACCGTGTTTCCGCGCCAGGGGCATTATGCGAGCGATCCCACCATCCTCGCGGCGTTTCCCGAGGCCGATATCACGCTGGATCGCATCGGCGATCTTCTGAAATACGATCTGTCTGCGCTGGTCTCTGCCGGACGGAAACATCACGGCAACACCATGCTCAAAAAGGCGCGAACGAGATGAAGATCCGTTGGCGGAACCGCTCTCGTTGAGCGCTCTCGAAGGGTCATGAGACCGACCCATTGGTTCCAGGCTTGTGGAATACATGTTGGGGCATACAAGGGCGTCGAGTAAAACGGCGCGGAAGGAGTCGGTTCGATGCAATTAGGAATGATCGGCCTCGGTAAAATGGGAGCCAATATGGTCCGGCGCTTGATGCGCGGAGGACATCAGTGCGTGGTGTTCGATGCAAATCCGGAGAACGTCCAGCGGCTCGTGTCCGAAGGCGCCATCGGGGCTGCTTCCTTGGGCGATTTGATCAGCCGATTGACTGCGCCGCGAGCCCTGTGGGTCATGGTGCCGGCAGGAGAGGCCACCGAAACGACCGTGGAATCCCTTGCCAAGCGATTGAGTCCAGACGATATCGTCATCGACGGGGGGAATTCCTATTTCAAAGACGATGTGCGGCGCGCGAGGTCCCTCAAAGACCGGCGCATCCATTATCTCGATGTCGGGACGAGCGGAGGAACCTGGGGACTGGATCGAGGCTATTGCTTGATGATCGGCGGTCCGGAGACGGTGGTGAAACACCTTGATCCGATCTTCCGCACGCTGGCACCCGGCCGAGGCGAGATCCCACGTACCCCTGGTCGAACCTCAGCCGCTGGAACGGCTGAAGAAGGGTACTTGTACTGCGGTCCCTCCGGAGCCGGGCATTTCGTCAAGATGGTGCATAACGGGATTGAGTACGGTCTGATGCAGGCCTATGCCGAGGGCTTCGA
>JBBILH010000125.1:0-7199 GCA_037445005.1 Nitrospira sp. | reverse complement strand
ACCCCCAATTTCTGATAGATGTGTTCGAGATGTTTCTGGACCGTGCGAGGGCTGAACCTTTGTCCGCTCCCTCCGATGGAGGGCGAGGAAGCAGGATTGATGCAGGGCCAGCCGCCTCGGCATCAGAAGTTATGTTCGGACCAGGATCAACGGAGGAACAGAGGGCTTGGACTCGATCGGATCACACGATCATCCCGTCTTCCATGTGGATGATCCGGTCGGCCTGGGCGGAGAGTTTCTCGTTGTGGGTGACGATGATGAAGGTCGTGCCACGTGTCTTGTTGAGTTCGCGCAACAGCGCGAAGAGGGCTTCTCCCGTGTGGGTATCGAGATTGCCGGTCGGCTCGTCGGCCAGGACAAGATCGGGCCGCTGCATGAGCGCGCGGGCGACTGCGACACGCTGCTGTTCGCCGCCCGACAACTCTCCGGGCTTATGTGCCAGCCGCTCGCCTAGACCGACTTCCGCGAGTAAGGCCACCGCTTCCGCATGGGCTTCGGCGGCCGGCCGTTTCTGAATGAGGGTCGGCAGGGTGGCGTTCTCCAGCGCCGTCAGTTCCGGAAGGAGATGGTGAAACTGGAATACGAACCCGACTCGGCGGTTTCGAAACTCCGCCTGCTCGGCTTCCGCGAGGCGAAAGAGGTCTTGCCCTTCGAAGAGCACCGTCCCTTTGGTCGGGTGGTCCAAGGTGCCCAAGATGTGCAGCAGCGTGCTCTTGCCTGCGCCGGACGCACCGACGACGGCGACAAACTCGCCTCGCTTGATTTCGAGGTTGATGCCTTTGAGCACGGTCAGGTCCTGTCCGCCCATGGGAAAAGATTTGTGGAGGTCGATGACTTGAATCACGAAGTGACCGTCATACGTTATTCGTCAATCGTCATTCGTGAAAAAGACCGTGTCTCTACGGTTGACGTTGCACGCTTGACGAATGACGTTATTCATACCGCAGCGCCGCCGCCGGATCGAGCTTGGCCGCTTGCAGCGACGGGTAGAGGGTGGCGGCGAAGCTGATGGCAATGGCCGAGCCGGCCACCAGCAAGACATCGAGTGTCTGTACGTGCACAGGAATACGCGAGATGTAGTAGACGGTCGGATCGAACGTCCAGAACGTCTGGATCAGCCACAGGAAGGTGTAGCCCAATGGAATGCCGATGGCGGTACCGGCCACGCCGATGATCAGTCCGTTCAGCATGAAGATGCGCATGATGCCTTTCCGGGTCGCCCCCATCGCCTTGAGAATCGCGATCTCGCGCTGCTTCTCCGTCACGATCATGGTGAGGGTGCTGACGATGTTGAAGGACGCCACGATGGTGATGAGCACAAGCAAGAGAAACATCATGGTCTTCTCCAACTTGAGCGCCGAGAAGAGATTCCGGTTCATCTGCATCCAATCGCGGGCGCCGTAGGCGAAACCCACGTGTTGTTCGATCGAGCGGGCGATGTCGCCTGCGCGGAACACATCGGTCACCTTGACTTCGATGCCGCTCACGGCCTGGCCCATGTTGAAGAACTTTTGCGCTTCTCCCAGTTCGATATAAGCCAGCGAGGAGTCATATTCGTACATGCCGGATTGAAAGATGCCGGCTACGGCAAAGGTCCGGATCTTCGGGATCATCCCCATCGCGTTCATAGGCCCCACCGGCGACACGACGTTGACGGTGTCGCCCACAAAGGCGCCAAGCCGCATGGCCAGCTCCTTGCCGAGGACAATGCCGGGACGAGTCGTGACCTCCGGATTACCGGAGGCGTCGGCGGAGGGTTGCGAGACCTTCACCGGCCTCTGCAGGTCGGACAGTTGTCCGGCCATGAGGTTTTTGGCCAATTCCGTCACCCGGCCCTCCCGTTCAGGGTCGATGCCCCGCAAGACGATGCCTTGGACGCCGGATTGGGTTGTCAACAGCACCTGCCGCAACACAAACGGCGTGGCTGCGATGACGTCCGGCACCTCTTCGATCCGTTTCACTTGGGCATCGTAGTCCGTCATGCCTTCTTTTGTCCGGTCCTGGACGATGATGTGCGCGGTCGTGCCCAAGATCTTCGCTTGGATATCCTCCTTGAAGCCGGTCATGATGCCGACCGTTCCGATCAGTGCCGCCACGCCGAGCGTGATCCCCGCGATCGACACGACGGTGTTCAGCGAGATCGTCCGGTTGCGGCGTTTGGCACGGAGGTACCGGAGCCCGATAAAAATTTCGTAGGGCAGGGCCACCGTTATTTCTCCGGCCGGAGCTGGGGGAAGAGCACGACGTCGCGGATCGAGGCCTGGTTGGTGAAGAGCATGATGAGCCGGTCGATGCCGATGCCTTCGCCGGCGGTGGGAGGCATGCCGTATTCCAGCGCCCGCAGGAAATCCTCGTCCACCAGGTGGGCTTCCTCGTCGCCGGCTTCTCGTTGCGCCGCTTGTTGTTCGAACCGCCCGCGCTGATCGAGGGGGTCGTTCAACTCGGAAAACGCATTCGCAATTTCGCGCCCGGCGATGTACAGCTCGAAGCGGTCCGTCAGGGTCGGGTCGGTATCCTTGCGCCTCGCCAAGGGAGAAATGTCGAGTGGGTAGTCGGTGATGAAGGTCGGCTGCTGAAGATTGGGCTCGACCGTCTCCTCGAAGATTTCGTTGACGATGTTCACCAGAGACGTCTTGGGATCAACCTCGATGCCGAGACGCTTGGCGGTCGCGAGCGCCATGTCCCTGTCTTGCAAGACCGCCGGCTCCAGCCCGTTCACTTCCAGGATCGCTTGCCGATACGACCAGCGCCGCCAGGGTGGGGCGAGGTTGATCTGGGTTCCTTGGTAGTCAAGGGTGGTCGTTCCCAGGATATCCCTTGCGAGCCGGACGAACAGATCTTCCGTCAATGCGATCAGATCGTGGTAATCGGCATAGGCGACGTAGAACTCGAGCATCGTAAATTCCGGGTTGTGGATCGTGGAGATGCCTTCGTTCCGGAAGTTGCGATTGATCTCGAACACGCGGGGGAACCCGCCGACAATGAGCCGCTTCAGATAAAGTTCCGGCGCGATCCGCAGATAGAGGTCGGTGCCGAGCGCGTTGTGGTGCGTCACAAAGGGTTTTGCCGTGGCTCCTCCGGGGATGGGCTGCATCATCGGGGTTTCGACTTCGAGGAAGCCTCGCGCGGTGAGAAAGTTTCTGATGCCGGCGATGATGCGGCTGCGCGCGGCGAAAATGTCGTGGACTGAAGGATTGGCAATCAAATCCACATACCGTTGCCGATAACGGGTCTCGACGTCCGTGAGCCCGTGCCACTTCTCCGGCAGGGGACGCAGCGCCTTGCTCAAGAACGTCAGTTGCCGGACTTCGACGGTGAGCTCGTTCGTCTTGGTCCGGAATAGGACGCCGGTCACCCCGATCCAGTCGCCGAGGTCGAACTGTTCGCAGACCTGATAACTCTGCTCGCCCAGCACGTCTTTCTTCAGATAGACCTGCAACCGATCCGAGCCGTCCTGCAGGACGGCGAAGGCGGCCTTCCCGAACCGCCGCAGCGCCACGATCCGGCCGGCAAACGTGCAGGCGATCTTTTCCTGCTCAAGCGTCTCTTTCGATTTCTCACCGTGCCATTGGATCAATTGTCCGGCCCGGTCTTTGATCTCAAAGCGCGTGCCGTACGGCTGGACGCCGAGCTGGCGCAGCGCCTCCAGTTTCTTGATCCGTTGCTGCCGCTGTTCGTTGTCTTCCATAGCTAAACGAGTAGCTAATAGCGAACAGACTTCTGTTGGGCCCTCAGGCTGTTTGCTGTTTGCTGCTAGCTATTCGCTGCTTCAAGTATGCTTCAATGAACTCGTCGATGTCTCCGTCCATCACCGCGCCGACGTTGCCGACTTCATGATTGGTCCGATGGTCCTTCACCATCTGATAGGGCTGAAAGACGTAGGAGCGGATCTGGCTCCCGAAGCCGATTTCCTTCTTCTCCCCGACGATCGCGTTGAACTCGGCTTCTTTCTTCTGGCGTTCCAGCTCGTACAACCGCGCCTTGAGGATCTTCATCGCCCCATTGCGATTCTGCAGTTGGGAGCGCTCGTTCTGGCATTGCACGACGATGTTGGTGGGGACATGGGTAATCCGGATGGCCGTTTCGACTTTGTTGACATTCTGCCCGCCGGCGCCGCCCGATCGGAAGGTATCGATCTTCAGATCCTTCTCGTCGATGGCGAGCTCCACATCTTCCTCGATTTCCGGATACACGAACACGGACGCGAAGGACGTATGGCGTCGCTTGTTGGCATCAAACGGGGAAATCCGAACCAGCCGGTGCACGCCGGCTTCGGCCTTGAGAAACCCATAGGCGTAGGGCCCGGTGATCGAAAGTGTCGCGCTTTTGATGCCCGCCTCATCGCCGGGGAGCAGATCGAGCGTCTCGACCTTGAATCCCTTCCGTTCCGCCCAGCGCACGTACATGCGCAGCAGCATCTGCGCCCAGTCCTGCGACTCGGTTCCGCCGGCGCCCGGATGGATCGAAAAGATGGCGTTGCTGCCGTCGTGCTCGCCGGAGAGCAACAACTCGACGCGCAACTGATGGATCAGCGTCTCGAACCCCTCAAGCTCCGTCGTGAGTTCCTGCCCAAGGTCCGCGTCGCCGCTTTCTTCCGCCAGGTCCGCCATTGCGACAAGGTCGTTCTGCCGGCGCTCGATCTCGCGCCAGCGGTTGAGTTCGCGCTCCAACGCCGCTTTTCTTCGACTGCTCTTGGCCGCGGCGCGTGCGTCCTTCCAGAAGTCTGAGCTCGTTGCCTTCTCTTCCAAGTCCTTGAGTTCAGCGGTCAGGCTGGCGAGGTCAAAGATGCCCCCGTAGTTCGGCCACGTGATCCCCGATCGCCCGAACCCGCGCATATACATCGTCAAGCATGACCCGTTCCTTTCCTCTTCACGCTGGTGTGGAAGCCGGAGTGCCGCTGGTGGGTCCCGTTCTCCGCGAGAAATAGCCCATCACGCATAAAAGCGCGGTGATTATAACACAGCCGTACGCAAAGACATCACCATAGCGGCTGTAAAAGGTGCGCATGCGGCCGATCGGCACCGTTCCGGTGAGAGCCTCTTCCGTGAAGATCGGCGTGGCATGCACGATGCGCCCATAGGGATCGATGAAGCCTGAAACTCCCGTGTTTGCCGCGCGGGCGAAGGCCAGGCGATTTTCTACCGATCGGAATACGACCGTTCCGAAATGTTGAGAAGCGGCTGAGGACCGCCCGAACCAGGCATCGTTGGTGATGGTCACCAGGAAATCCGCTCCGTTTGCGGCAAACTCGCGGACGAGATTGGGAAAGATGACTTCATAACAAATCACGACGCCAAACCTCGCTTGCCGGTGGGCCCCATTGGTTACGCCGGGGAATGAGTTCCGCGGTGTAAAGGAGAGGAGGGTGGGGCCGGGCCCCGGCTGGAAATCCCCGATGCCCTCGACCAGTTTATCCAGGAAGAACAGCAGCGACGACTTCAGCGGAATATATTCCCCGAAAGGGACAAGGTGTTGCTTGTCGTAGCGGCCCAGGACCTGCCCGTCCGGGGATAACAAGTAGGCGCTGTTCAAAAGATATGGACGGCCATTGGACTGGCGCCGGAGGGTCGGGCTGCCGAATAAGATCGGTGCCCCGACGTCGTGCGCCAGCGCAGATAATTCCAGCCGATATTCAGGCTCCACCTCGAAGAGAAACGGCGTGGCCGCTTCCGGCCAGATGACCAGATCGGACCCAGGGGAAGCTTGAATGGTGAGGCGATGTAACCGGTCGAGCGTGTCGCGGCGAAACGCGAGGTCCCATTTGCGAGATTGATCGACGTTGGGCTGGACCACCCCGATGCGGAGCGAGCGGGACCAATCAGCCGATGGCGCCTGAGCGAGGATCATCTGGCCATAGAGGAGGGCGATCCCGATCCCGGCCAATGCAGCGACCGGGGCGTGCCAGGCCGGCGGTTGCGGACGGGTACCCGATAGGTAGGCAAGTATCCAGAGAAACATGGCTGTAAGGCCCAGGTTGACCAATACGACTAAAAAAGAGAGACCGTAGACTCCGGTGTGGTCGGCGATTTGGATGACCGGCAGCCATTGATATTGTGAATATCCCAAAAGAGCCCAAGGGAAACCGGACAGGAAATAGGTCCGTACCCATTCCAAGCTGACCCACAGGCAGGGTGCCGCCAGGATAATGAAGGTCGGAAAGGCCCGTCGCAGCCAGACGAATCCGAGCGCATACCACGCCACGTACATGCCTACGTAGGCGGTCAACAGAAGCATGATGGCGATGCTGATCGGAAGCGGGACTTTGCCGTACAGATGCATGGCCGTAATGACCCAGAACATGGTTCCGGTTGACCCGATCAGGCCTCCCAGCCAGCCAAGCCAGAAGGCCTGTTTCGGGGACGCGTCCTCAATCGCGAGGTGGAGGGGAACGAGCACGATCCAGGCAAGAACGCCGAGGTCAAAATCCGGGAAGCAGAGGGGATAGAGAAGACCGCTCGCGCAGGCGAGGGAAATCTGGCGCGCGCGAAAACGAATCATCGCGGGTACGATAGCGAAATAGCTCCACGGTTGCAACTCGCTTCGAGACCCTCGACGAGTGAGAGTATGGGTGCGGAGGCCGGTATGAAGATCGGATACTGGAAAGCAGGTGTGGTGCTTGTCACATTCTTGATGGGACTGTCTCTCTCCATCCCCGCCGTGCGCGCCGAGGAGGAACTGCTGCTCCTTCAATCGGGAACGAAATTGGCGCGCGGCGTCACGAATCTCGCAACCGGCTGGCTGGAGCTGCCGAAGCAAATCTATGAGGTCGGCGAAGAAGAGGGATGGCTGGTGGGCGTCCTGCGCGGCCCGATTGACGGCGCGGGCATGTCCTTTGCGCGAACGGTCGCCGGTCTGTACGAAGTCCTGACGTTTCCCCTTCCGACTCCCCTGCGCTATCAGCCGTTGTTGCAGCCGGCTTATGTCTGGGAGCGCGACCTGGTTGCGGAACCAGCTCGATCGGCGAGCATCCTCACCCCGGCCAAGTAAGCCGCGAACCCGTTTAGCTGATAGCTGTTGCCTTGCAGTTCCCTCTTCGGGAAGGGCTCTTCAACGCAGTCCGCGGTCCGCGGTCCGCAGTCCGCGGATCGGCTTGCAGTTCCCTCTTCATAGGGAAGGGCTCTTCAACCGTCCCGGATCAGATCGGCCAGCGGCAGCGCCGTCTCTTTCAGTTCCCTCTTCATAGGGAAGGGCTCTTCAAC
>JBBILH010000124.1:0-7268 GCA_037445005.1 Nitrospira sp. | reverse complement strand
CCCCTACCTGGAGGGTGTGAGTAGGGAGCCGCGAAGCGGCTCATGCGAAACATCACACAACAAAGATCATGGCCTGACAGCCGTGGTGCTTCATTTACCATCCGCTCATTCCTTCGTCTAACCACTCAGACAAGGATAAAGGAGGATCAGATGAAACAGATGCCATCGAAGACAGGCGCGTGCCTTCTTTCCACGGTTCTGCTCCTATCAGGCTGCACCTCAACGCTGGTGCGAGATGAGACCCACCAAACCGCCGGAGTAGAGGGACAGTGTTCAGGCGGGAAGTGGGCGGACAATTCGTCGATCGCCGTGCTGCCCGTACCGGTCGTGGCCTTCTTCGTGCCCCATTTCGATCTCAACAAAATCCCCGGTGAACCCTATTTGAATCGGTGCGGGAGCTCGACTCGCCTGGTCAATCGCGAGGTCTCGGTCAATCGTACGGCCTGTATTCCCGCGGGCCTCACAAGAATTGTCACATTGGGCGTGTGGCAGTGGTGCCCTGCGCATGTCCATTGGAAGGCGGATGTCTTGGCCGAAGCCGCTCCAAAGCCGAAACCCCAATAATTCATTCAACGGCTTCGAGCTGCAGAGGCCGGTGCCGTCGATCACCACAGGTACGATCGTGATCTGGAGTGTGCCGGTTGATCCCAGCACCATCACGCAATTCGAGAGCGCCAGCGGTTCCTCGATGAATTGGACCTGCTGCAGGAGGAGAGAAAGCAGAGTGAGAGGGTGAAGTATGAGCAGTTGCATCAATTGACTACGATACGTCAACGTGGTCACCACCGAGCAAGAGATCGAACATGGTCCATTGACGAACTGTGTAGAGAAAAATTCTTGTGATAGCCTGTTGATATCAGAAAAGGAGAACATCATGGCTCTGGAAACCGTTCGATATTCTGCTCTCCGAGCCGTAGTGGTAGCGGGAAGTCTGGTGTGTGGGCTCACTGTGCTTCCGGCCGAAGCAGAAGCCCAGCAAGCTCCATGGGATTGCTCCAACTATGAAGGTGACGCGCAGACGCGTTGCGTCAACGCGCTCATCGAAGCGCAGCAAAAGAAAATCGCGGAGCTTGAGGGGAAACTTCACGCACAACAAGGGACAGTCGGTCACCTTCAAGACCAACTCGATCGCCAATCCACTGCAACAGTCGATCTACAACGGCGATTAGCTGAGCGGCCTCCAACAAACCTGATTCCGGTCCCTTACTCTTATCACCCATATAGCTATACCTATGTTCCCGGGCTCGGGTTTGACCTTCACTTGGGTGGATTCGGATTTCATTTCTCGCCCTATGACGATCATGGGAGCCATCGGCATCGCGGGCACGGTGGACGCCATCACCGGTGACTCCCTCGTGCGCAGCTTGTTGGTGATGTCATTCGCGGGGGCTCGTATCTTGTGGGAGACAGGACTAAATACCGCTTATTGTGCGAACCACTCGATTGAAGTGTCCCACGGCGAATGCGAGTCAGAGGTTAGGAACCGGTGAGGAGGGTGCGACCGTCGAGAAGAATCTTCAGGAGATCGATCAGACCGAGTCGATCGTTCTGAAGAAGTCGATCGCCTTGACAACCTCGACCGTCTCGACCGTTCCGGACATGGAAGAGATTGAGCGACCACCTGCCCTTCGTGGTGTCCTCCTTCCAGTAACCGAAGGGCGGTCTGATTCATTCGTAGTGATGAGCGGGAACCGGTCAGCCTGCTAGCCTCTTGCATACCGGTTGATCACCATCTGAATGAGTCAGATCTTCCTCCGAAATGCGCAGCAGGAAAGACTCAACTTGCCGTTCAGGAGCTGAAACTACGAGGGAGGCTGATCGGCGATCTTGTATCCAAAACCTCGGATGGTCTGAATCAACCTGGGCTGTGATCCACTCTCGATCTTTTTCCGGAGATACCCAATATACACATCAACGGTATTGGTGGCGGTCTCGTAATGATAGCCCCAAACATGTTCCAGTATAGAGGTGCGACTGAGCGCTCTATTGGGATTGGACATGAGGAAGGCTAACAGGTCGAACTCTTTTCTGGTCATAGTAATAACCTTGTCTCCCCGACGTACTTCCCGAGAATGTTGGTTGACTGTGAGATCGGCCACCTGCAACACGGGGTCTGGCTCTTCGTCGTACGAGGGCCTTCGTCGCAGCAATGCCTTGATCCGCGCGAGGAGCTCCTCGAAGGCGAAGGGTTTTGTGAGATAGTCGTCCGCTCCGTGGTCGAAGCCGCTCAGTTTGTCTTCCAATGCATCTTTGGCCGTCAGCATTAGAATAGGAGTCCTGATCTCTTCACGACGGAGAGATTGACAGACCTCATGGCCACTTTTGTCGGGCAGCAAGAGATCGAGGATGATGAGGTCATACGGGTTAAGGCCGCTCTGTAGTCCTTCCTGGCCATCTTGGGCGAGGTCCACGAGGTAGCCTTCTGCTTCAAGGCCCCGCCTGACGAAACCGGAAATTCGCTCGTCGTCTTCGATCATTAAGATGCGCATAGGTGCCAACCTTTACGTGGAAGATGAACCTCTGGTAGGACTCATGGTCGTGGCATGGTGAGATGGGGTGGATCGTGGAAACCGCACGGTCACCGTGGTTCCGCGCTCGAGCATGCTGGCGATGATGATGGTTCCACGGTGGGCTTCCGCGATCCACTTGGCAATCGGGAGGCCTAATCCCGCACCGCCGACCGACGAAGGCTGGCCTCGCCAGACTCGGTAGGCTCGTTCGAAGACATGAGGAAGATCCTCGGCGGGAATGCCAAGCCCATCATCAACTACAGTCACGACGGTTTCAACTTCGGTCGTCGTTATGCGAATCACGATTGAACCGCTTGTTCGCCCGTATTTGACTGCATTGTCAGTGAGAATCATGAACAATTGTTTGAGCCGTTCCGCATCGCCTTGAATGATAACATCGGAAGATCCCCCTTCCAACGTGGCGTTCATGCCTCGTGATCGAGCCAGCACGTTCGTCTCACGACACACCTCATCAAGAATCTCCGACAGCGATGTGGGCTTCAGATCTATTTGCAATGATCCTGATTCGGAACGGGCTAGAAATAAAATGTCATCGACCAGCTTGTTCATTTGGTTCGATAACTGCACAATTCGTTGCAATGTGGCTTGGTATTCTGAGAGCGGTTTCTCTTTTCCTCTGAGTGTTACCTCGGCTTCGCCTCTAATAACGGTTAGGGGAGTCCTGAGCTCGTGACTGATATCGGCAAAAAACTGTGATCGCAGTTGGTCGAGCACCTTGAGCTGCTGATGCGCATCCTGCATTGACTCGATGGCTTGTTTCCGCTTCGTGACATCCTGCTTGATACTGACAAAATGGCTGATGGTACCGTCCTGATTGCGGACGGGAGTAATGGTCTCCTCTTCCGTGTAGATACTCCCATCTTTTCTTCGATTGGTGACCTCACCGTGCCAAACTCTGCCGTTTATGATTGTCTGCCACTGTTTCTGATAAAACGTCTGATCTCTTTGTTCCGATCTCATGGTGCGGATATTCTGGTTGATCACTTCCTTAGACGAGTACCCGGTCAATGTGGTAAACGCCCGATTGACCCAGGTAATACGCCCAGTTCGATCCATGATCATGACCGCATTCGCGGCGGATTCAAGCGCGGTTCCTTGCAGACGAAGTTGTTCTTCCTCCTGCTTCAGTTCTGTCATGTCTTTGGCGACACAGGCAATGCCCTCTATGCTTTCCTCCTCATTTCGCATCACGGCAGCGGAAAACAACACTGGGAAAGACCGACCGTTCTTTGTGAGATAGGTCGCTTCAAATTGCTGAATCGACCCTTGGGTGAGAAGGTCCTGGTACTGTGTGCCGCTCAATGGGTTTTCATTCGTCGGAAACAGGATGGCTGCATGATGGCCTAGTAGTTCATGTTCTTCGTAGCCGAGCAGATTTAGTGCGGCATGGTTGACGCTTCGTATTGTGTTATCCGGATTCAGGACAATCAAGATATCCGTCATGGAACGGATCACATTATCCACGTAGTTCTTGGAAACCGTGGTCTGCAGTAACTGTTCGGTCATGCTGTTGAAGCATGTCGCGAGCTCACCCAATTCATCACTGCTGGATACGGGAACGGTTGTGTGTAAGTCGCCCTCCGCGACTTTCTTGGTCGCTTCCGTAAGCGGGCCGATGACGTGCAGAGATCGTCTGAGGAGGAGGATGAACAGAGCGCCTCCTAGCAGGAGCGTCACCATGCTGGTCACTAGAGTTTCCTTAATCAGCGTGCCGAGTCGTTGTTCGAGTGCGCTCCGATCCAGGAAGATTCTGATCCATCCGAGGGGCTGAGCCGCGACTGGGCCGTCTTTCTTTGCAGGAGTCGATGAGTCAATCACCACGCCTCCGAACGCGGAAACCCGGTGCCCTTTCGTGAGGACCAGATCCCTCTCCCATACATTACCTCGTTCCGGAAGCGTCAGATCCTCGGGGGTGAGCTGGATTCCAGAGAACTCAATCCACAGGACCTTGGATGATCGATAGGCGAGTATGGCGACGACATCCTCGCCCTCACCAAGAGACTGAAAGAGCGAGGTTAATCCCTCGATATCTTGCTCCTGATAGTACGTTCGGGCTTGTGATGCGATGGTCTTGGCCAGCGTTCTCCCACGAATTTGGAACTCTTGAAACATGGCATTGCGGCTGGATGTATAGGCGAAGTAGGTCAAGCCACAAACCGCACAGAAGAAGACGGCAAAAAAGAGCGCCATCAGCTTGTGCGTCAGGGAATGTTGTAACCACTGTCGGATCAGCATGGCGGCGTCTTCACGGATCCTCGATGATGAGGATCACCTTGACCTGATCATCCTTCATGGATTTGAGCCTGGTGAGGCTGACATAGCCGATTGCGGCATCGATCGTGCCAACGAAACGCACGACCGCTTCGTCTGATCGCTCGATCACGCTCTGGACCGGGATCGGGGTGCCTTGGCGATAAAACACTTGATCCGGCTTTGCATTCAGGACCCGGAGATAGAACGTTTTTCTCTCTTCGGCTGAGCTCTCACGGTTGACCAGCTTCACTCGGTCCCCACCCGGCCAATGGAGGGTCTCTCCCCGATACATATCTGCGACAGCTGGACTCGTTAGCGACGTGATGGGGTTCTTCTTGTTGACGATGACTGCCAGTGATTCGGCGTACGCAAGAGCGGCACATGCCCAAATCGCAAACGCGACGGTCAGCGCTGTGAGCCAGCGTGTACCTGTACAGACAGAGGGGTTCATGGGATAGCCGTTAAAAAATCCACGCGATGGAGGAGAGAAATCCGTCAGACGGGAATTGATTGAACTGACCGCTGTTAAAGTGATACTCCATCTTAAACACGTAGTCTTCGACGGGGCGATAATTGAAGCCGATGATATACTGCTCTCCAGTCTGACTCCCAGTGGGACTCGCCGTGGTATTGATCTTGGTGCGGCCGTAGAGTCCGACCAGTGCGAACGTCGGGTTGTTGAAATGACGTCCTAGGACGGTCGAGTTTAAGGCAGAGGGCCAGAAGCGGTAGGTCAGCTGCATGTAGTACCCCCATAAGCTCGAGGGGGTGGTCGTACCTTGTATGTCAAACCGCGCAAATTCGCTCCTCAATACGAAATGTTCCAAGATCGGTATGCTTCGAGGCCGGAATTCGGTATCAAAGGCGATACCGGTAATCAGGTCTTGGGACCCTGTCTTGTAGTCTCCGCGGTATCCAGAAAGTCCTACTTCGTACTGATCGAAGAATTTCAACGTCCCACGGCCGACGATTGCCTTGTCACCGTTATTGTCGGGCCGTAGTTCTGATCGTGCGCTGCGCAGCCCTACGTCTGGGCTGTTTCCAGGGGTCGCGATGAATCGATCCGTCAGCCCGTTCACCGCCTGAATTTCATAGGTGGCTTTGACGTTCTCCGAGATCGGCAAGATACCAAACACGCTAAGCCCTAAATCGGACCAATTCGTAGGGGTCACGAGTCGCGCCATATTTGGAGGGCGAGTCAAGTCTCGGCGAGGATCGAAGTGATCGAGGTTAAATTTTCCGAACGGAATCAACAACACACCGGCACGGACGTTGAATGCTTGGGTCAGCAGGAGATCCACATAGGCCTGTTCGGCACCTACGCCTTCTCCACGCGCACCGAGATCGAGTTCCGCATACGCGCGAATCCGATCATGGAGATGGGCGGACAGCAAAAGTTCAAAGTTGCCGCTATAGTTCGTACGACGGTCACGAAAACTTTCAAATGCCACGGCGCCGTACGCACCGATTCTGACGCGTTGAGCAAATTCATCCGATAAGCTGTTCTCTTGTTGTTCCACTAGTCTGAGACGGTTTTTCAGATCGGTCAACTCCCGCTGGTGGTGTTCCTCAATGTGCTGAAGCCGCTCTTTCAGTTGTTCGACCGAACCTTCCGTGTGTACACCAGCTGGCTGGTTTGAAGTTTGAGCAAACAGCGTGCTTGGTAAGACTAGCCACGCAAGCAGTATCCTCAATGCGGTTCCGTAGGAGAGACGGTCGCACACCTTCGTGTACATGTGAATCCAGCGCCAAAGTTTTCTCATGAGATGAAGCTTGCTATCGAAGTGGGGTAATGATCCAGCTCGTGATCCTACCCTTTCCTCCTGGACGGCTTGCATAATGTCGTTGTGTGTCACCTGGAAGCAACTCCCACTTAGGTACTTGCTGCTGATAGGTTTTCTGCTCTCCCTGATATGACGGTTGTTGCAGCTCCTCGATGATCACATGCAGTTCATCATGCAGGACGAAGGCTAAGCCTTTCGTGCGGCGATTTGGTTTTTCTTCATCAGCCAGGCTGAACGCGACCACTTCTTGGGACAAGGCTTGGCCCAACGCTTTCGACAATTGGGGCGCCAACGATTCAGCCTGGTGTCTGGTCAATACGTGGCGTGGTTGTGCCTGCGAGAACGGCAAAGCAGAACTGGCGGTATAACGAAGAGATTCCAAAATGCTGAGTGTGACTTGAGGTGGTATCTCGTATGGGTGGGTATAAGGTTCGAGTGAAGGATATCCGGCCGGCATCTCGCGGAGAACAATGGAAATCGCATCTGACTGATGAATCACAAGATTAGGGCGAGTCGAGCATGAAGAACTGCCAAGTGCCAAGAATAGCGCAACCGCTATTCCACCCCTTGCGATGAATGAGCGCATGAACAGTCTCCCTATGGGCAAGTTGCAGACGACCTCTTAATTACCACCTCCGTGTGGTAAGTTACTGAGCCGGTCACTAAATAGTGCGTACTCCTCACGCGGCATACCGCACAT
>JBBILH010000123.1:0-7285 GCA_037445005.1 Nitrospira sp. | reverse complement strand
TATCTGGTGGAACGCCTTCACCTCGGTGACGGTGGCCATCACCTGGGCATCGGTTCCGACGTCCGGGGCCGGGACGTCCTTGTCGGGGCCGATCAAGGGGAAGATCTCAGCCGCGTAACGGCGAGTCAGCCGTTGCAGTTCCCCCCGCGACAGTTGCTTGGGAGCGACGGCCACCCCGCCTTTGGCGCCGCCGTAGGGGAGATCGGCCAGCGCGCATTTCCACGTCATCCACATGGCGAGCGCGGCCACTTCACCCATGTTCACGTCGGGATGATAACGAATCCCCCCTTTCGACGGTCCCCGCGATGAATCATGCTGTACCCGGTAACCGTTAAACACCTCCACGCGGTCATCGTCCATCCGGACGGGGATGCTTACCGTGAGCGAGCGCTGCGGCAGTTTCAAGCGCTCCCGCAAATTAAGATCCAGGTCCATGAGGGTGGCGGCCTGGTCGAACTGAGCGACAGCCAGTCGAAAAGTCGGGGTATCTAGTTCCGGCGTCAATGAATGGCTCACTCAGTCCTCCTTGATTGATGCGGCCAACAGCCTGTCCGGAATCGGGTCGGACGGCCGAAGCGGCCGGTCTGCCCAAGCCATCTGGAAGAGATCGGCGAAGATGTCCGCCACCGAGTCCGCGACCTGACGAAGTGAAATCGGACCCCTGTGAACCGCGCTCATGGAGATTGCGGGGCAGTCTTCAAGCCCGCACGCAACGACCTTGGAAAAAGGAAAAAGATCGAGGTCGACATTCAGGGCAAAACCGTGGAGCGTGACGCCTCTGTCCAGACGGATTCCGATCGAGGCGATCTTGCACTCCCGGTTGTCGACATGGACGAAGACGCCGGGTTTCCGGTTGAGACGGTGCCCGGCAATTCCCCACAAGGCCAGGGTGCGAATCAACACTTCTTCCAGGAGCCACACATAGGCTCTGGGGCCGGACGCCACGCGGGCCAGCTTGATGATCGGGTATCCGACGAGCTGGCCTGGTCCATGGTAAGTGATCGACCCGCCTCGATTGGTTCGTTCCACGGCTGCGCCGCAATTGCGGAGCGCCGATTCTCCGTACGGAAGATGCCGAGCCGAGGTGCTGCGTCCCAAGGTGAAGACCGGATCATGTTGGAGCAGGAGCAAAGTGTCGGGTCGCTGATCGCTCAACCGCTCCGACCAGAGCGCCTGCTGCATGTGCCATGCAGCTTGGTAGGGGATCGGCTCCTCCAGGATCAAGAGTCCGGCCGCTTCTTGCGGACGGCTCGGCCCGGCGGATGAAGGTTTCTTCATGGCGCGGCCTTCGGAGGTGGAGGTTTGGGAACCTGTATCGTCGCAGGACCGCTCTTGCCGTGGAGCGTCAATTGGACGGTCGGCTGGTCTCCCGACCGGAGGAGCGCGTGCCAGAAATCCCCCGTATTGTAAACCTGATGCTGATCGACGGCCGTGATGATGTCTCCGTTCTGAAGACCGCCGGCGCCGCCTGCCTTGCCCTGGTCGACTTGGAGGACCAGCACTCCGCGGTCGCCGTCTAGGCCGAATGTCGCCATGATACTCGGCGTCACCGTCACCGGCGTGAACCCGAGATCCGGCCGATAGATCGATCCGCGGACGATCATCGATTGGATATGGGGATAGATAGCTTCCATCGAAATCGCGTAGCTGATCGCTTGCGCGGAGGGCGCGATCGCGACATTGATGCCGATCACGCGGCCGGATAAATCAACAAGAGGGCCTCCGCTGTTGCCCGGATTGATGGCGGCATCGGTTTGGATCAAATCGTACAGCGTCTCCCCGTCAGGAGTCAGAACCGACCGGTCGAGGGCGCTGACGACGCCGACCGTGACGGTGGAGCCTCCTTTGAGAGCCAATGGATTGCCGATAGCCACGACGGACTCTCCGATCTCCAACGATGGAGTAGGGCTGAGGACGGCGGGAACCAGATCCTGCGCGTTGATTTTGACCAGGGCGAGATCCAGAAGAAAATCTCTCGCGACCACGCGGCCCGGAGTCAACCTGCCCGTCGAAAGGCCGACGACAATGCTCTTGACCCCTGTCACCAGGTGGTTGTTCGTGAGGACGTACCCGGTCTCGTCGATAATGATGCCGGAGCCGGATCCCGACTGTGCCTGCGAGGGGGAAGTCGGAACGCCCCGCGTGAGAATCGTCACGACCGACGGGCGGACCTTCGCGACCACCGCCGGTACGGTCAGGGATTTCTCATGCGAGTCGGGCAACTGCAGCCCCGGACTCCCGAAGGCCTGCGGGCTGAATATCTCGCTGAAACACCACAGCAGCAGGATGAGACCAAACCGGCAGGGGGATGCGGCAAGACGCATAAGCCTCATGGTGATTGAGGCGCCATTTTCTCACATGTCTTGCCGTGGAGGGAAGCGCGCGAACGGGCCGCGGGGCGAGGAGCTATCCTCGCCCCGCCCGGCCCGCTGCGGTTCAGGGTGACTGTTACTGAATGGCGGCGAACATTTCCTTGATGGCCGGGGTCTTGAGTTTCTTGAGGGCCTTCGCTTCGATCTGCCTGATCCGTTCCCGGGTCACGGAAAGATTCTGCCCGACCTGTTCCAGCGTGCTCGGCTGGTCGTAGCCGATTCCGAAACGGAGCCGGATCACCGTCTGCTCCCTGGGGGTCAGCGTGCTCAAGATCCGATCGAGCTGGTTCGTCATCTCCGTCCGGTGCACGTGCGCGTCGGGAGGCACGGCCTGCAGGTCGGGGAGCAGCTCGCCGAACTCCGTGGTCCCGTCGCCGACGGGCTGTTCGAGCGCCACCGGTTCCTGGAAGGCCTGCACGGTTTCATGCAGCCGCTCCGGCCTCATGCGGAGCACATGGGCGATCTCTTCCAATCTCGCCGGCCGCCCCAATTGCTGGCCGAGCCGTCGCGTTACGCGCAGGATGCGATGTGAAGCTTCGGTCTGGTGAACCGGAATGCGGATCGTCCTGGACTGATCGGCCAATGCGCGGGTGATGCCCTGCCTGATCCACCAGGTGGCATAGGTGCTGAACTTGAATCCTTTCCGGTATTGGTACCGCTCGGCGGCTTTCATCAGCCCGATATTTCCCTCTTGCACCAGATCGAGCAACGTGAGGCCGCGCCGGGTGTAGTGCTTGGCGACGTCGACCACCAAGCGAAGGTTGCACCGGACCAATTCGTCCTTCGCCCGCTCGAGCACGGCGCGGGCCTCGCGGATCGTATTCAACGCCGCGCGAAACTCTTTCGCTACGGCGGCGGGTAGCTTTCCGGGTCCCGCAGTCGGCGCGAGCAGTTGCCCGAGCGTGCGCTCGACCTCATCGAGCGCGGTCGCGGACAGTCCGCTCAATCGCCGGGTCGTCTGCAATGTATGTTGGGCCTCGATCACGGTCTCGGATCGTTTGAGCCGCGGGAACAGCTTCAAGATCCGGCGCAGCGTGACGCGGATCGTGCTCGATCCGTGGTCGATGTGTTTTGCGAGCGCGGTTTCCTCCTCGCGCGTGAGCAAGGGCCGCTCCCCGAACGATTGAAAGTAGAGAGACTCCAGCATGAATGGGCCGGAGACGGCGGCCTGCCGCTTTGCGGGCTGCACGGATTCTTGCGTTTCTTCCTCGTCGGCATCCTTCCCGATCACATCCAGAAGATCGCTGTCCTCGGAATGATCGGCGTCGACATCCTTCGTCCCTGAAGCCTTGGTTTCCGGCTCGTCGGCAGGAAACAAGTCGTCCTTCATATTCCCCTCCCTCTTGGTCTGCTCCCCTCGTGGCCTGTAACCATCAAGAGGGCCCATCCTCTTTAGAGCCAAAATCGGTCCGATCGATTCAGCACGCCCATTCTTCTTGACGACCCCGTGCACATACTTCTACGCAGCAATTCCTATGCTGGATGGATCATGAGAATCGGCGAAGACGATCACGCTGAAAAGGCGCGTTTATTAGAGTTGCTTAATGAGGATCCTCGAAAGTGAACTGAGGCAATCATGCCGCAGCCTGTAGGGTTAAAGCATCGGTGTGAGCCCATTTGCCACAAGTTGATCGCGGCCGCAGGACCGGCCGGAGGGACGCCTCATCCCGGAGCGGTGAAGGAAAACGCCGGCCGGACAAGGCTTCATCTCTCGTTGTTGAAAACCAGTGGCGCCGCTTCTAGAATGGGCCTCCCATGGCCACGTTCCAGAATGGAGATCGGATCCATCTCGTCGACAAGAAAGGGCGCCAGTACGCCCTTACGCTGAAGGCCGGCGATACCTATCAGCTCAGCGGTCATAAGATCGCGCATGATGAGTTGATCGGCAAACCCGACGGTGCGCTGGTCACGCTCTCCGGCAACAAACCCATGCTCGCGCTGCGTCCCACCTTCGGAGAGTACGTGCTGAAGATGCCACGGGGTGCGCAGGTCCTGTATCCGAAGGATCTCGCGTTGATTCCCATGTGGGCCGACGTCTATCCGGGGGCGAGGGTGTTCGAAGCGGGCACTGGTTCCGGCGCATTGACGATGGCGCTCCTGCGCGCGGTCGGTCCGCGAGGACTGGTCGTGACCTGTGAGGCGCGGGAAGATTTTGCCCGGACGGCGATGGCGAACATCGAGCGCTACATGGGGGGCGCTCCGAACCTCGTCACGATGCGTAAGAATGTATATGAAGGCATCGATCTTCTTGATGACCAAATTCCCTTCGACCGCCTCGTGCTTGATCTGCCCGAACCGTGGCAGGTCGTGCCGCATGCGGCGCGGGTTTTGCGGTCCGGCGGACTCTATCTGAGCTTCGTCCCGACGGTGCCGCAGGTCCAGCAAACGGTCGATGCGTTGGAGCGAGCGGCGGTCTTCGGCATGATCGAAACCTTTGAGACGTTGCTGAGAACCTGGTCCGTTCAAGGACGGAGTGTTCGGCCGGACCATCGGATGGTCGCGCACTCAGGATTTTTGACGGTGGCTCGAAAGGTCGAGCCCGGCCTGTGGGCGCCGGGACAGCCGCTTCGTGCGACCCAAGAAGAGGAGCAGGCGGAAACATGAATCGATTGGCCGGGAAAGTCGCGCTGATTACGGGAGGCAACGCCGGAATCGGCGAATCGATCGCGACGTGTTTTGCGCAGGAAGGCGCATCCGTCGTCATTACAGGACGCCGAAAAGAGGAACTCGACCGTGTGGCCGGCGTGATCGAACGGAACAAGGGCAAGGTCGTGGCGGCAGCCGGCTCCGTCACCGACGAAGCGCATGTCCGCGCCGCCGTGGCGCAGACGGTTCGCGCGTTCGGGCGGCTCGATATCCTGGTCAACAATGCCGGAATCGGAGATTTCGGAAAGCGTCTCCATGAAATGGATGATGCCACCTGGGCACAGGTATTGGAGATCAATCTTACCGGCGTGTTCCGGATGACCCGGGCAGCCCTGCCCGAGATGGTGAAAGGGGGAGGCGGGTCCATCATTAATATCTCCTCCATTGCCAGCCTGGTCGGCATCCCGCTGCTGGCGGCCTACGCCGCCTCAAAAGGCGGGCTGGACGCCCTGACCCGCGCGATCGCCGTGGACTACGCTCAAGACGGGATCCGCTGCAACGTGGTGAACCCCGGTCTGATAGATACGCCGATGGCCGCTCCGCTCATGGCAAATCCAGAACAGCTCGAACCGATCCTGTCACACTATCTCATCAAGCGTCCCGGCAAGCCGGAGGAAGTCGCGAAGATGGTGCTTTACCTGGCCTCCGACGAGTCGGCCTGGGTGACCGGCGGCACCTTTCGAATCGACGGCGGCATGACGGTCTGGTGAGCAGACGATGGAGATCGACGCGCGTACGCAGTTCTGCGGGGTGATCGGGAATCCGGTCGAGCACTCGCTTTCTCCCGCCATTCATAATGCCGCCTTCCGGAAGCTGGGGCTGAACTTCGTCTATCTTGCCTGGCGGGTCGAGTCCATCGGGGACGCGGTGAAGGGGCTTCGCGCCCTGGGGAATTTTCGAGGGGCCAGCGTGACGATCCCCCACAAGGTTGCCGCCATGCCCTTTCTCGATGAGATCGAGTCGACGGCGCGCCACATCGGCGCGATCAACACGATCGTCTCGGAGCAGGGCCGGCTCATCGGGTCCAATACCGATGCCACCGGCGCCTTGCGGGCGTTGCAGGAAGGATGCGCCCCTCTCCGGAGCGAGGCGGTCGTCATACTCGGTTCCGGAGGGGCGGCAAGAGCGATCGCCTTCGCGCTGGCCGCCGAATCCGGCGTCAGGCGACTGCATCTCTTGGGGATCGAAGAACAGGAGCGCCGGACCCTGGCCTCTGATCTGAAAAACAAGACCGGCGTGAACGTCGACGACGCGTTCCTCGATCACGACTCGCTCCGACGGGTGTTGCCGGAGGTGAAAGTATTGATCCATTGCACTCCCATCGGCATGGCCCCCAAAGTCGGCAAGAGTTGCGTCCCGCCGTCTCTGCTGCATTCCGATCTCGTGGTCATGGACATCGTCTACAACCCGCGCGAGACCCAGTTGCTCTCGGATGCCAAGGCGGCCGGTTGCCGGACGATCGCAGGTCTCGAAATGTTTCTGTATCAGGCCGTAGCGCAGTTCGAGCGCTGGACCGGTGTGCCCGCTCCCACCGGCGTCATGCGGCAAGTTCTCGAGTCGCGGTTCTCATGAGATCGGGCTACCGGACATGGCGTAGGCGGGACACCCGTCACCAGGCGCCTGTCTCGCTTCACGCTCCACGCATTGCGCTTGACGGTGTCCGATGAACATCGTGTTGATCGGATACCGTGGGACCGGCAAGAGCTCGGTCGGCCGGGCGCTGGCAGTCAAACTAAGTCGAGAGTTGGTATCGACGGACAAAGAAATCGTCCGGCGGGCCGGCCGGTCCATCCCCGATATCGTTGCGGGAGAGGGGTGGGAGCATTTCCGCGATCTGGAGTCGGCGGTGTGCCGGGACTTTGCCGGCAGAGACGAGCTGATCGTCGACACGGGCGGCGGCGCGATCCTTCGGCCGGAAAACGTCGAAGCGCTCAAGCGTCACGGCACGTTGTTTTGGCTGACCGCCTCCGTGGACACGATCGCGAAACGGATCGGCGGCGATACCCAACGGCCGTCGTTAACGGGCACAAAGTCGTTCGTCGATGAGATCCAAGAGGTGCTGCGAGAGCGGACTCCGAAATATCAAGCGGCGGCAGACCATGTCATCCCCACCGATGGCCGCAGCATCGACGAATTGGCGAACGCCGTTCTTGCGCTGGTCCGGTGACATAGGCCTCCTTGACAGCCTGCCGCCGAAGTGATTGAAATAGCCCCGTGCGCCCGTAGCTCAGTTGGATAGAGCGTCGGGCTTCGAACCCGCAGGTCGC
>JBBILH010000122.1:0-7459 GCA_037445005.1 Nitrospira sp. | reverse complement strand
AAGTGGCGCGCATCCAGGTCGAAGAGCCGATCTACATCCGACCGGCTGAGCGGGTAACCTGGTTGTAGTTTAAGTCAGGCAGTGCTTCACAGGAGGGCGAGGCTTCGAGAGGAGCCTCGCCCTTTCTGTTTTCGGCCCGTTGCTGTAGGCCCAAAGGAACGTATTCGCTCACCCAGTACAATCAACGGGGTTCGGAGTCGAGCACGCTCTGTTTGACCCCACCCCTTCTGTTTTTACCGGTCTTTCGGCTCAGGCAGTCTGCCCCATCTGCACACTTGACGGGTCAGGGGGGGTCCAGTACAGTTGTTCAATATCGCCGACTTCTGGCGCATCATCCCCAAGGTGCCTATAGCGTGATCCCTCGTCACGACCAAACAGTCCCATTTGCCGCCCAAGCCATTCCATTTGAGGAGTTCCTGGCGGCCGGAAAACTCCCCGAGGGCTACCTGCCCAGCGAGTATGTCGCCCAACAATTCGTCGAGCGTCTCGTCCATTATATTCTTAGTGTTCCCTCCGGAAGTTACACGATGGCCCAATTGAGTCATTTGCTAGAACAATTGGATCCACGAGCACAGGTTTTCTTTTTTAAACGCTTGAAGGAGACCAGTCCCGACAGCCTCAAGGACTTTGCGCCCCTCTATTACGGCTTCATGAACGAATTTCATTCTCTCCTTTTCACATAAGTCCTAGAAAAATTTTCCTTGTTGCGGCTTGATTCTCATGTATAATTGGCTGGTTCACGATTTGCTTCGCCACAGAAAAGGAGTGCTATGAATCCGACCCTACAGCGTGCCGTCACGAGTTTCTATAATCTTGTCTATGAAGCTCAGACGTTTGCAACGACGATGGCCCGTATCGACACGGCTGAACAAGAACACTACGCTGGACGCATTGAGGGCCTCAATTGGGTACTCGATCGCTGCCAGGAACTTGAAGATATGGACGCCAATCTCACGCCGTCTTCTCTCCAAAGGGTGCTGACGGAGGTGAAATCGGACCTTGATCACGAGTTGTCCGTGCAGCGCAGGGAGAAGGGACGCCGGGCCGACGGCCGAGAAGAGGCGCTGAATTTCGTTGCCGACTACCTCTCCAGTCTGATCACGGCTACTGAGATCGAATCGGCAAAGACCTCGGCGGCATAGGTCCTTTCCCCTCATCCCCCCTTTCCTCGGATCTTCGGCTGAAACATTCCATGATGCGCGAATGGATCATCTTTGCGCTCTGCCTGGGGGTGGGGGGACATATCGCCCTCGGAGTCATCCTACACGCCCCAGGGTACTGGCCCTGGCGCGCGGCCGCGCTTTATGGGCTCTTAAGCGGCCTTGCCGTTTACGCGACGGTCCAAGCCCTGCGAGCGGCCTGGAACTGGCTTAGCCGCTCCCCAAAGGACGGAGAACCCTCTGATCCCGGTCCGATGTGGTAGTGACGTGACGGCGGTCGCCGATGGTCTATCTTGCGTTGACCGCGCCCGGCCGACTGCGTACAATCCCGCCGTGGCATTTCCTCCGAGAAAACCAGGCGGGCGGAGCTGGCCCCCCGGCATCCCCGCAAAATTTCGCCGACCTCCCGGACCTGGAGCCGAGCCTCCACCGGATCAATTTGAGTCGTTGAATGCCTCGCTCCTGTATTGCCCCCGCTGTCGAGTTGCCACACCGACACGCCAGCGTCTTCTCTTGGTGCTTCCTTCAGGAAATCTCTACGAATATCTCTGCCAGCAGTGTGGAACCTCAACGGGGTCGAAGACCGACTCGCCCTAACCCCCAATCGGGAACCGCGAACGTAGTTGACCGCCACAGACTGCCTGCGACACCTTCCGTAGAACGGATCAAGAAACAGGGGGCCCTAAACGAGGGAATCGAGAGGAATACCTTCTTCGATCAGCATCACGGGGATGTTCTCCCGTATCGGGTAGAGCACCTTGCGATCGGCCCTGATTAACCCACCGTCAAGCAATTCGGTCACTGGTTTGCCGGCCTTGTTTTTCAAGGCTCCTCGGCCCGCGACTTCATTGAGCCGGTCAATGAGCGCGTCATCGGCAAGACTGACCTCCAGTTTCGTCTCCGGGCAACAGAGAATCGCCAACAGATCCTTGTCGAGCTGCACTGGTCGCTTCATCGTCATTAGAACCTCATGCCCAAACTTTACCACCTGTCGGCACACCACGGAGAAACGAGGGTATCCCATCGCCACGAGAAACTGCAAGGCCCGCTCGGCTCCCCTCTATCCGCCGTTTCTGCTACACTGCAGACGCTCGGCGTAACGGAGATCCAGTATGAAGGCATGGTGGCGGTACGTCGTCGGTGGGTTGCTGGTGCTCGTTCCGGCTTGGGTCACATTCATCGTATTGTCAACCCTCCTTACGACGTTGAATCGAGTGATCTCCGATCTCCTCTCGCATCTGAGGATAGCTGCGACCCCTGCGTTGGGCTTACTCATCTTCTTCCTCCTCGTCCTGCTTGCGGGGTTCATCGCAACACAGATGTTGGGCCGACGCATACTCAACTCGGCAGAACGTTGGATCGAGAACATTCCGCTCGTCCGTAGCATTTACATCACGCTCAAAGGGATGACGGACATCTTTCAGTTCCGTTCCAGGTTCGGCCGCAGCACCGTTGTGGCGTTTCCCTTCCCGCGCGACGGGCTTTGGGCGCTGGGGTTCGTCATGGGCCCGGCACCGCCGGCGCTCCAGATCGAGCCGTCGGCCACGCTCGCCATGGTGTTCGTTCCCACCGCCGTTCATCCCTTCACCGGATATCTGGCGTTCGTCCCGCGGCAGCATCTGCGGCCGATCAATTTGAGACCGGAGGACGCCATGAAGATGGAATTTTCCGCCGGCTTCTACAAACCGGAGAACGGTTGGTTGAAGGCGCCTGAGGCCGGCGACTGAACGTCATGGCCCAGATCGACCGACTCCACATCAGGCTGGCCGCGGAAACGGATCTCGCCGCCATCGTTGCTTTCAGTGCGGCAATGGCGTTGGAGACAGAGGGGCGCAAGCTCGATCAGACTCGCCTGCTGGAGGGGACGAGAGCACTACTGGCCTCCCCTGAACATGGCTTCTTCCTGGTCGCGGAATGGCCGCAGCTCGAACAGCCCAAGCAACTGGTCGGTCAACTGATGATCACCTACGAATGGAGCGACTGGCGCAATGCGCTGTTCTGGTGGATCCAGAGTGTGTACGTTGCGCCGGCTTGGCGGCGTCAGGGAGTGTATCGGCGGATGCATGCAACGGTGGTGGAACTGGCGCAAGCCGATCCGCGCGTCTGCGGACTCAGATTGTATGTGGAACGCGAGAACGGAACGGCCCAAACCGTGTACCGGCGCGTCGGTCTGCACTCATCCGCCTACGTCGTGTACGAACAGGATTTCGTCCTCGGCCGTCTCCATAAGCTGCAAGACAGACCGGACGAAGCCTAACCGGAGGAATCATGAAACTCGCCCGCATGTCCGCACAGGCCCTGCTGGTCCTGCTCTTGATGCAAGGCTGCGCTTTCAGCCGCGGAACGATCGGAGACGAGATCAAGAGCGACGCGGTCGCGTCGATTAAAAAGGGCGGTTCCACGAAGATGGAGGTCGTGTCCCTGCTCGGCGCGCCCGATCGGGTCCTGCAGGTCAACGGTCGAGACGTCTACCAATACTATCGCTACGACGCCAAAGCGGGTAGCCTGCTGCTTATCTTGGTGAATTTCTCCCGATTGACCGTGAAGAGCGATGACCTTTTCGTCATGATGAATCAAAACGGGATTGTGGAGGATGTGATTGTTTCGAAGCGAACGGCCGCAATGGAGTTTCGCTTCTGGCCTTTCGGAGACTGAGGATGGGATTCCGCGCGCCGATGGGGTGGACGCTGGCCCTGCTCGCAACGCTCTGCGCGGGTATAGGGGGGTGCAACTTCGCCCGCATCACCCTTAACCAATCCTTAAGCCCGGAAGACGTGGCCTTTATCGTCCCGGGGCGGACGACTTTTCCCGATGTCGTCGGGAAACTCGGCACCCCCGATTCCTTTTCTGATTCTTCCACAGGAACCGTCGCGATCTACCGGTTTCTCGACATGAAGTACTCTCGGGTCAACTTCGGTTGGTTGGTAAAACCCTGGTCTCCCATCGACCCAGACTTGGTCATGTCCCGAACCGGATTCGGGACCGACGCACTCCAAGTATTCTACGATGGGAACGGCGTGGTGACCCATCACAGTTTTCTCCGGCATCAGACACCGCCCAAGTTCAACGCCTACCCCTTCTAACCTCGACAGGTCTGAATTGCCGCCTCTCTTCGGTCCGGCTATAATCGCGCCATGGATTCGTCCGTCACCAAGTCCTCTTCTACGTCGTATGTTCCCGCCGATCGCGACACGGAATTCCTGCAGCGCGATGAACTCCGCTCGGTCCGCATCGGACTCGAGCTGCTCAAACCTGAGATCATTCAGACCGAGCAGGGAATCCGGTCTACTATCGTAGTGTTCGGCAGCGCGAGACTTCAGGAACCGGAGATCGCGCGCGAGACGGCCAGAAGGGCCGATACGGAGGCAGCCGCACATCCGGGCGACCGCGCGCTCGCCGAGGCGGCTGCGGTGGCGCACCGCCAGCTTGGCCTATCGAAGTACTACGACATCGCGCGCGAGTTCGGGCGATTGGTCTCCTCGACCTGTCAGACCGACGGCCGTTGCGATTACGTCGTCGTGACCGGCGGAGGCCCCGGGATCATGGAGGCGGCCAATCGCGGCGCCGCGGACGTCCAGGCCAAGTCGATCGGCTTGAACATTACGCTGCCGCATGAGCAGCACCCAAATCCATACATCAGCGCAGGGCTGAGCTTTCAGTTTCGGTACTTCGCCATCCGCAAGATGCACTTCTTGATTCGCGCCAAAGCCCTCGTCGCTTTTCCGGGAGGCTTCGGCACGCTCGACGAGTTGTTCGAAACGCTCACGCTGCTCCAAACCGGCAAAACGGAGAACGTAATCGTCGTCTTGGTCGGACAGGATTTCTGGAAGAGTCTGATCAACTGGAACCTGCTGATCGATCACGGCCTGATCTCTCGGCAGGATTTGGGCCTCTTTCACTATGCCGAGACGGCGCAGGAGGCTTGGGACCTCATCAGCCGGCACAACGGGGTGCCTCGTCGATGAATCTATCCTTCCACGGCGCCGCGAGGTCGGTGACCGGCAGTCGTCATCTGCTCGAAACACCCGGCGCGCGCTTTCTGTTCGACTGCGGCCTCTTTCAAGGTCGGAGGGACGATGCGTCGCGTCAAAACCGTGATCTCGGTTTTGATCCGAAGTCCCTCGCCGGAGTCCTCTTGTCGCACGCCCACATCGACCATTCCGGAGCCCTGCCGGTGCTGCCCCGTTACGGATTCTCCGGCAAGGTCTATCTGACCCGCGCCTCCGCCGATTTGGCGGCGATCATGCTCGAAGACTCCGCCCGCGTGCAGGAAAGCGACTGCCGATACGTCAACAAGAAAGAAGAACGGCGCGGCAAGGGTTGCGTCCGCCCCTTCTACGACGGCGACGACGTAAAGAAGATCGTCCGACGCTTCGAGGGCATCCGTTACGGCGATACCGTCAAACTTGGTCCGCGTGTCACCGCCTCGTTTCACGATGCCGGGCACATTCTCGGTTCCGCGGCCATTCGTGTCAAATACACCGCCCGCGGCAATACCACCACCGTTCTTTTCAGCGGAGATCTTGGCCGGGCCAACATGCCGCTCCTGCGTGATCCGGAGCCGCCTCCGCCTTGTGACGTGCTGATTCTCGAATCCACCTACGGCGACCGCCTTCACGAGCAAGTCGGCGAGGAAATGAAAAAGAAAGCGCAGGACCTCGTGGCCCATGCGCGCGAGCATAACAGCAAGATCATCGTGCCGGCGTTCGCCGTCGGGCGGACGCAGGAATTGGTCATGCGCATCAAGGAACTGGTCGGAGAAGGCCGTGTCGATCCGATTCCGATCTTCATCGATTCGCCGCTGGCGGAACGGGCCACGACGGTCTTCCGGCGCCATCCTGAATGTTATGACGACGAGACGCTCAAAACGTTTTCGTCCGACGGAGATCCCTTCGCGTCACGCTACATCCACTTCATTTCCTCTCCGGAAGACAGCAAACGGCTCAATTCGATGCGCGGGCCCTGCGTCATCATTTCCTCGTCAGGGATGTGCGAAGGGGGTCGCGTCGTCCATCATCTGAAACACGCCGTACAGGACGAGGCCAACGTCATCGTGTTCGTCGGCTTCCAAGCGGAACATACGCTCGGACGCAAGCTGGTCGAGGGCTGGGACGTGGTGCCCATCTTCGGCGTCCCGACGCCGCGACGGGCGCAGATCGTGAAGTTCAACGGACTCTCGGCCCACGCGGACCGAAACGACCTGCTGGCCTATGTGCGGGCCATGGACAGGGCACCGGGGAAAATATTCGTCGTCCACGGAGAAGAAAAGCAAGCCCTCTCGTTGGCCGCCGCCCTGCAGGCCGAACACGCCGGCACCGAAGTGGTGGTTCCTCATCTCGGATCCAGCCATGCGCTCTAGAAGTCTTTTTGTCGCCCCGCTGCTGTGCGGTGTACTGCTCTGCGGCTGCTCGACCGTCCAGGCAGCGGATTCCGTCGAACCACGTCAACGAATCCGCGACCTCGGCGTCGTCATCGGTCGATACGCCCCCGGCCCCCTCAACGCGATCACAGACGTCGCCGGGGTGAAGGTGGGACATCGGACCCTCATTTCCGGAGAAGGGGCCTTGAAACCTGGTGAGGGACCGGTCCGCACCGGCGTCACCGTCGTCATTCCCCGCGACGACGTCTGGCATAGGAAGGTGCCGGCCGGCTCGTTTGTCTTAAACGGCACCGGCGAAATGACCGGCCTCGCCTGGATGGCCGAGTCGGGATTTCTGGAATATCCCATCGCACTCACAAATACGCTCAACGTGCCGCGCGTCGCCAACGGGATCATGAGCTGGATGATTCGGCAATACCCCGAGATCGGTATCTCCGACGACACCCTGACGCCCGTCGTCGCCGAATGCGACGACGGGCGACTCAACGACATCCAAGGCCGCCATGTGTCGGAGCAGGACGTGATGGCTGCGCTCGACGGCTCCGGCAGCGGCCCGGTGCAAGAAGGCACGGTCGGCGCGGGCACCGGGATGGTCTCATACGGGTTCAAAGGAGGAATCGGCACCGCGTCGAGAAAGTTGCCGGAGCAGGAGGGCGGCTACACGGTCGGTGTGCTCGTCAACGCGAACCATGGCCGTAGACCGGAACTAGTCGTGGATGGAGTCCCGGTCGGAAAATTGTACGAACCGCCGAAGCAACTGTCGGAAGCGCTCTCACCCGGCCAAAGCGAGGGCTCCATTATCGTCGTCATCGCGACCGATGCGCCGGTCGACAGCAGGCAGCTCTCGAGACTCGCAAAACGCGCGGCTCTCGGTCTCGCCCGCACCGGCTCGACCGCGCGGCACGGCAGCGGCGATTTC
>JBBILH010000121.1:0-7715 GCA_037445005.1 Nitrospira sp. | reverse complement strand
CCAATGCGCCGAAAGCTGCCAATCCGGAAAGCAGCGTCACTCCGCCAGCAGCCACTCCGCCCTCCGTGGCAAGAAAACCAGACTTTATCGCTGCGGGTGGGCCTACCGACAAACCGACCGTTGCGGTTCCCTGCACGATGTCTACGGCACCTTCGGCTTTCTTGCCTTCCCGGATGTTGTTTATCCCTGTACCTATCATCCATCCACCGGCAAAAGACCCTAGGATTCCCAGAAAGCTGCCGAGTACTGAGGCCGCTGATCGCCCGATGCCAAGCGCGGTTGTTACAGGTTTGGAACCATGTAGGGCTCTAGCAAGTCCTGAGATACTTTTTATGGGCGAAGCTTGATTGAGTTCTACTGCGTTTTCGAAATAGTGCGGCAAAAGATGCGATCCTACTCCTTGCGATCTTAAGGGAATCGTCCCCTGAATCTTTCCGGTTTGTAGATTCAACTCTGTCTGGAGGGCGTGTCCATTTTCAGCAACTTCGATAATCGACCACATGTTGTTCCCGCGGGCAACCAAATGAGTCCTGACGTTGCCGACTCTGACACCTTGCCCCCTGGCAGTCGCGACATCCTCTGCAGTTACGAAGGCGCCTGTCGGGTGAGTATGCGCAACCGCTGTAGCTCCTTGGGGAATAGTGGCTGTAAGCGACCCGCCTTTGAAAATTGCGTATTTTCCGCCTCTTTCGATCAGAAAATACTCGGTCGAGCTTTTGGCCTCGTTCACTGTTCGGGCAATCTGGTCTAGCTGTTTTAATCCTTCCTCGAGGGACTTTACATCCAATCCTTGAGTTGGTATGGAGGGAAGCTGGGGATTCATTCCGTTCCCGTCCACCAATCTCGTGGGTGAATCGTTGGCGTAGATAAAAAGATTGATTCCTGCTGTAATTCCAGCCGGATCAGAGCTACCCCATCTTCCCAACCACGGCGCGTAATGCCGTGCGCTATGGTACTCTAGTCCGCTCTCCTCATCTCGCTCCATCCCCGTGTATCGATACCGTTTCAGACTCACCTCCGCTTCGCTCCGCCCAGCCTGATATGACGTGCTGCCGTAGGGGTAATACTCCTCATAGGAGATAATCTGCCCGGCATCGTCCAGCTCCAATGATGCGGAGCCGAGGTGGTTACCCAGTTGGAAGCGAATGAGTGAGGGGTGAGGGGTACGGGGTGAGGCGATGTCGACGGTCTTGGTCTCGACTAATGCAATGCGTTGCCTGTCGTCCATGATGTGCAATGTTTCGCGTTCTAGTAAGACCGTGCCCGCGCCGTTATGTTGGCGAAAGACTTCGAAGCCACCAAGATAAATGCGTTCTTCGATCAGTGCCCCGCCGTTCTTCTCGATGACTTTCCTGGTTCGTTGACCGCCCGCATCATAGACGTAGAAGGCTTCGCCACCGCCGGCCAGATCGACATGCCGCAATTCATCCTTAAAGTCCCAATCCATGTTCGGCAGATGATTCATGGCCAACATGTTGCCATGGACATCGTAAGGATAGATTTCCGGCGGCAGATCACCGGTCGCACGACCCACGATGGTGCTGCTCAAGCGGTTGCTCTTCTTTGTTGGTTCCAGCAGGCTTGATTCGTTGTAGCTGTACGTGCGTGTCCAGTTGCCGTTCGTGGCCTGATGGACCATTCGTTCAAAATTCCCGACCGGGTCGTATTCGTACCGCTCCGTGTAGCGGCGCATGGCTTGGCCGTTCTGCGGATGTGCAAGTCTCACACGGAATTCATCGTTCCACGTGGTTTCTGGTTGCGAAACTTGCCCGGTATGTTCACGCCCTTGAGCTTCGATCAAGCGATAGATCGAGTCATAGACGTAGTCGTTCTGTGCCTCGACGACTTGATTATTAAAGAAGATGGTCTGCTGGGCGCCATCGTGAATGTGCGTGATGTTGCCGACTGGGTCGTACGTGTAGTTCAGATCTTGTAGAGGCTCTGTGCCCCGCAACGTCTGCAATCGCAGGAGCCGGAACGTGAGTGGGTCATACTCATAGATGGTTCGGACACCGTTGTCGTATTCAATGAAGGCCCGTTGCCCCTTGGCATCGTAGTCGATGTCGGTGACGAAGGGTGTGGCCATCGGTGCGCCACGGAGATGCACATCGACCTTCTCGAGCAAATTGGCTTCATTGAATGTCGGTCGATAGATACTGCCATCCGGCGAGATGGCCGTGGTCGGCCGATTGAGCGCATCGTAGGTCGTGCTCCCGGTAAAGGTTTCCGTCTCGAGCTCAGGGTTCGCTCCCCAGTTGATCGTTGTCTTGTAGTTGTTGGCCAACTGCCGCGCGCTTCGTAACAAATTGCCCTTGAAGTCGTAGTCCTCTGTGGTGACGACGCCTGCCTGATCGAACAATCTGACGACCTTCCCCCGCTGATTCTTTGCTTCCGGATTTGGTCGGCCCTCTCCATACAGAGTCTGACCGATCAGGACCTCGGTGGCACCGTGCTCGCTGAGGAAGCTGTCGGTCGGTCGTCTCAGCTGGTCATATGTCGTGCGGAACCGATGCCCTCGGCTGTCCCAAGCATAGATCGGTTGTCCTATGACATCATTCAACATCCATCGCTCGCCGGCCTCCATACTGACTTGATGGATGCGCGTACCAAGGAGATCGTAGTCATACCGCATGACGATGCGGTCTTTGGCGTCGATCACGTCCCGCTGGTTCCCCTCGATGTCGAAGACCACACGAGTCACATAGTGTTCCTCGATGATATTGCCATTTCGCATGAACCGGTTCTGCGCGACCGTGAGGAAACTTCGACCAAGGGAATCGGCATAGGCGAGGGACGGTGTATTCGCATGGACTTCCGTCTTTGTCGCCGAGGCCTGTTCGAACGGACCAAGCCCACCGCCTTGGCGCTGCTGGTGCCAGGTCGGCAGGTAGTCGGCATCGGCCAGCCGTTCGAAGAATTCCCCCACATCGGGATCGGCTTTAGGATCGGCGATCAGCACCGTATCGTTCACATCCCACGTTTCCTGCCGCCAGGGATCAAACACGACCTTCTCCCACGTGTGATTCGGATGGAGTGTGACAACCACTCGCTCGACTGGATCGTAGAACAGCGTCGAGCTGACCCCGACTTGGTGGTTAAAGCGAAAGGCATGGGTGTCGTCGAAAAAGGGCTCGAACTGTTTGACCGGTTTCGCCTTATTGTTGAAGATCGTCCAGCCGCTCCCGACCCACCGTGGTTCGACCGTCGGCCCGCCATCAGTGAGCGACCCTGGCTCAGCTTGGATCTTCTTCTGAATCTCCCGTCCGAAGCCGTCTGAATAACTGAGACTCACCAGCATCTTAAGGCCGTGAGGTGGAAGCGGATCGCTCACATGGGTTTCGCGGGCAAGCGTGGCGACGAAGACCGGCTGTTGGGCCGTTCGATATCTATCCAAGTCATAGACGATGCGCGTCGTGGCACCTCCTAGGAGCGAGGCGGCATGACCTAACGGATCTATCAAGAACTCTTGACGCTGCTGCGGAGTCAGGTCCGCCATAAATCCAGCCAGTGAATCGCCTTTGGTTTCGGTCACCTTGCCCATGACGGCGGTGCCGGTGACCAGCCCCAAGGTATCAACTACGACCTCAGCTCGGTTGCCGTTTGGATCGGTCACGCGGAAGGGCTGCAGAAGACGATAGTCGTGCTCGGCCACCGTCCGATTGCCGAGCGAGTCCACGGTCTGTGTGGGCAGAAAGTCATACGGATCGTAGGTCGTGAACGTTGTATTGCCGAAGGGATCGTGTGAACGATGCGGCAGGAACGAATGTCGCCGGGCAAAGGCCAACTCCTGTGCCGCGTTATCGGTAGCCATCGGTGAAAAGAACGAGCGCCCGGATGGAATCCACCAATTAGTATCTCCCTCACTGTGGACATAGCCTCCGTCACTCGCCAACATCGCATCCGTGACGCGATTGCCGTAGACCTGAGCCAGTAATCCCGATGTGAAGGCCAACTTGTAACGCTCGCCAGGCAATGCCAGCGATTCAAGTCTGCCGAGCGGGAGCAGATCGGTGAGATCGTTCTTACGATATCTGGTACGGACATGCTCAATGAGGCGCTTCTGCTCCTGACTTGGATCTGCCGTCGTATGGAATGGTCTCGGCATTGTCCAGGCGTGCGAACCCGTTCGCTCGCCACTCCTCCACCGTGAACTGTCTTCCACTTGCAGGCTTGAAGCCGGTCAGTTCGTACGTGCGTGATTCGCTCGGCAGAGGAATCCGATAGTTCTCCAGATCGACCGCGGAATCATCAAGCTTGTTCGTGTACTGATTCTCCGTGTAGGTGATGTGAAGGTGACTTTGTTGGTCCCGGTCTGCTTCGGTCGGCAAGCCCGGATCAGGCTGACGACGGCCATACCCGACGGCGAGTGCCCTGAGCGGACTCCCGAATTCATCCACCTCCAACGTCAGCGCATGGCTGACACGTGGGTCGGCCGGGTTGCGCTCATAGTGATAGCTCAAGCTTTCGAGTTGATGGGTGAAATAGACCCCATGGTTGTTCTCGTCTTTCGGCTGAAGCTGGCTGACGCGATAGCGACTTTCCGTCACTCGGTAGGGATGCTCCGCCTTGGCACTCCCATCTCGCGCATAGACTTCAGTTCGTAGCACCGCTCCCCGCAACACCCGATAGGCCTCATGCGGTGTCTCGCCTGCTTCCACCTCATGTTCTGGCAGTGGAATGGCGCCGTGATCGCCCTGGTAAAACTCTTGGCGGTAGGCCGCTGTCAGCTCGCCAAAGTCCAACGCATCAGAGACGTCAGGACTGGAGTCCTCATCGAAGTAGGCGCCGGTGTGGAACCAGGAGCGGATTTCGACTGGCGGAACATGAAAGGCCGACTCATTGTTGGTGAATGTCGCCTCACTGCCATGCAGATTCGTCCCAGTGAAGTCTTCAAACGTTTCTGTATCGAACTGATCGACCCGGCCGAAACCACGGAATTCTCGCTCGCGCCCGTCGAAATAGCCGTGGTGATACTTGTAGGTCGTCACGAGCTTCGTCTTGCTGATGTGGTCGATGACTTCTACCTTGTCGACAACCTGCACCGGAAACGGCAACTTGGTGATCCAGGGTGTGCCGTTCGCCTGGTCCTCGAGAAAGTATTTCGTCGAGGGGGCATAGCGCACCTTCGTCGTCGCCCCCATGTTGTTGCTCATTTCGGTCAAGACGTAGGGCTTGATACCGCCACAGAAATCCAGCGCCTTGTAGTTTCCTTGCGGCTGGAAGGCAGAGTCATAGCTCCAGACGAGCGTCGCCGTGCCGGTGCCGAACACATCGGCAAACTGAAGGGAGTCGATATCGGTCACCGGCGGCGTGCCGAAGATCGTTTCCTGGGTGCTCCATCGATTGCCTGATTGGTTGAACCAAAAATGCACTCGGTCGTGGTCTACATAAACCAGATCGGCGCAGCCGGTGCCGTTGAGATCCGCCAAGAACAGCCGCTTGGGGTCGAAATCGTCGTCCAGTCGAGGCGCATTGGCCATGGTGATCCGTTTACCAAATCGACCATAGCCAAGGTTGGGCCAGTAGTCGATGCGGCCGTTGTGCAACAACACGATGTCGTTCAGCCCACCACCCGCCATGCTCGCGAGTCGGACTCTGCCAGCAGGATCGTCAAAAAAGACATTCGGGAATTGATCGAGATCGTGGATGCGCGTAATAGCCTGTGGTGGTCCATATCCCTTTTCGCCCAGACATTCGAACCAGAGGAACCGATCTGCCTCGGTCATCAATGCGTCGGACCTACCGTCTCCCGTCAGATCCACCAACCGCACATTAGGATCGTTCAATTCGAAGCTGGGGAAGGTCTCATACGGTTTGAACGTGCGCCACGCTTCGTTCAACGTGGTCTCGTAGAATCCGGGCAATGGTCCGTCATGCACGAGCAGATCCGTTCGGCCGTCGCCGCCCATATCACCGAATCCCACGCCGGGCTGATTTAGCGCAATGGCTGCGGGAATATGAGCAAGGGAGCGTGGGCGATCCAGCCGGCCCCCACCCATGTTCCTCCAATAACGAAATCCACCGGGACCGGTTTCCACCACATCGGGCAATCCATCGCCGAACAAATCGACCAAGGCGAGATTCGGATCGTTAATGGCACGCGACGGCATGTCGTTCCCTTGTGCCGTGAGAGATTGGTAGCGCTGCTCGTGGGGACGGAATGGCGTATACGCAAAGGTGACGGGTGGCATCGACGCAGTTGCGTAGGTATTCGGAGACACCTTGCGATAGCTCGTGACCGTGGCCTCCGTGAGCAACGAGAGCCGCGTATCAGGATCAGTCTCATAGCTGAAGTCAGTGGAACGCACCAGGGTCGGCCCACCAAGTTCGGCAAAGTGATGGAACATCATCACGCGCCGACATCGGCGGACTGTCCGCACCTCGAACCCTGCTCGATAGCTTGAGAACCGGTCTTCCCGAATTGGGACTGGGTGATGCTGTGTCGAAGTGGTGGGATCGGGCCCGAAAAGCTCTTGTTGCCCATCTGCCGGTGGTTCTGGATGCGGCTGTTTCGTGGGAATCTCCCAATCGCCATAGTCGAAGACGACCTCAAACGCGTATCGTCGGCCTTTTCTGAGGACTCCCACCGCCGCACCATTGGGATAGGTGATAACGTTGCCTTGCTCATCCACCAGCGGATCGGGGAGATTGCCATAGTAAATGCGCCTGACGTAACGGTGAGTCGCGTTTCGGTTCTGTTCAAAGATCTCCGGCAAGCTCAATGTCGGATCATCGCCGCGGTAGAGGCCGGGGTTGTCCTGCGCGTACTCGTAGACAATGTGATTACCGACAGGATCAAATGTTTCATCCAATAGCCATTGGTAGATACGTCGTTCATTATCTGGATCGGCGACACGGGAGGCGGCTGTGGTGCCGTACAGACTGGTGATGTTGTCCTTTGTCGTCGCACGCCAATGGATCTCACCGGTTGTCTTGTTCGCCCACCGTTCAATGCGGGCGAAAAGCCCCTCTGTACGAGGACGGTAGCGGATAATCGTATGCGTGGGATGAGGAATGGGATCTTGAGGAACCCATGTGACCGTGCCCGTCGTGGAATCTGTGATTTTCCCCAGTACGGGGACCAGGTCTTCAGCCCCCGACATCACAAAGACGTCGGTGTCATCGTACTTCGGGAGGCCCTTCTCGGTCTTGCGCGTGATGCGCGGGATCGAGAGTTCCCAACCGAGGCCGAATACCCCGTTGCCATTGCCGGAGCTGTACTGAAGCGAGAGTGTCGGACCGAATCCGTTACGGCCGGGAGAGAGCGCGATAGGGATCGAGTGGTTGCCGGTTCCGCTGAAGAGATTCGGCTGGAACGTCTCGCCGATCCCCTTGATCGCACCACCACCTTTGGGAAGACTGATGGCTTGTTGTGCGGCACCGGACTTGTTGCTCACGTGAGTCACCTCCGTGAATAACAGTCGGGCCGGATGTTAGCACTACGATCTTATGTTGTACAAGGAGGTTATTTGGGGAGTCGTTCAATCATGCAGCATCATTCTCTACAGGACACTACATGGGCATCGCAACCACGCTCGTCTTTGCAACTCGAGTTGCAGTTGTACTGGTGAGGGGTTATGCAGACATTGGAAGGGAGAGGTCGCTCAGCAAGCCCTCCTTTCTTGCCTTCATCATCTTCCGCTGCTCATTCGACGGGAAGTGGCGGCCGCGTTTTGTCGGCGGGAACCGATTTTCAAATCGTTCGATGGTTTCAA